>JBHIWP010000004.1:0-80198 GCA_041987425.1 Promineifilaceae bacterium (SeqCode)
CTTCAAATAGGCCGTCGTCCAGTTGGGCCTGGGGGCTAATTGTCAGTCCGCCACCGGCATACAGGCGACAGTTGCTAACCAGCGCCAGCAAGTAATGATCGTCATAGGAACGGCCGTCAATCTCAATTTGCGCCGTTACGGCGGGATAGCGGGACGTGAGGGCAATGCCCTGGAGCATGTAGCCAAGTCGCCCCAGTTTTTTAGACCACTTTGGGCGCGGTTCGATATGCTCCACAAGAAAGCCATCTGCGCCTGCCCCGGACCAAAGCAGCCAGTGACGGCCGTTGCCTGCGCTGTTTGTGGTGTAGCCTAGATCCATGTGGTGGATACGGCCGTTTAGCAACAAGCCCGCTGCCTTCAACAGATGCTGTCTGCCTCTGAAGAGGGGCAAGGGCATATTTAGTTCTCGGGCAAAAGAGTTGGCTGTTCCAACCGGCAGCGGAGCCATGGCCGTTTCAGTGTCGGCCAGCCCGTTGGCGACCTCGCCTAACGTACCGTCGCCACCAGCGGCAATAACAACCCGGCACCCTTTAGCAGCGGCCTGTTTGGCTAATTCTGTTGCGTGTCCGGGAGCCTGGGTCGGCTGGATAGAAACATGCCAGCCGCGAGCTTGCCAGAGGTCAGCTACTAAAGCCATCGGCGCTGCTAAATTGGCGGGCCCAGCTAGTGGATTGTAAATCAGGGTCGCTTGCGCCGGTTTCTTCACACTTCAACCAATAGTAAAACAGTCTTTCCGCCAAAACATTTGGCGGCGTATCGGTGGTATCTAAAATAAGATGCTCACCCACGACGGGTTCTTGAGCCTCTACCATCCATTTATACACAGACCAATCCGCATCTGACAAGTCGGTTTTGCGCCGCTGCCCGCTGTTACGCTTAAACAGCCGTTCGCGAATCGTATCTTGCGCTGCCTGCACGTAACAAACGGCTACCGGTGCACCGGCACGCTGGCCAATTTTCATCAGGTGCTCGCGTCGCGCTGCCAGATAGTTAGAAGCATCAAAGATAACGCGCTGTCCATCTCGCAGGCGCGATTCAATGATGGAATAACAGACCTCATACACCAACATCATTTCTGCGGCTGTGTAAGTGGGTTGATTGCGCAAATGAAGACGAATATTGTCGGTGCTTATAACAACAAAGGGAATAAACTGAGCTAAGCCTTCTACGACAGATGATTTGCCAGTGCCGGGAAGCCCAACCATCATCAGCAAGCTGCCGCCAGTGCGTACAAAAGGTGCCTGCGGCAGTAAATCATCTATATCGCTAACTATACTGTGCAAGTACATTTGAATTTGTGCTTTCTGCTCCGAATTACGCTCGTACTAAATGCAAGACTTTGCCATCTTAACACAAAAATGATGATTCAGAAGCATCTGTAGGCAGGATAGTTCTATTTTTCAGCACTACACCACAATGCGAGGCTTAAAAAATGCCTATCGGCTCGGCAGCGGCAAAGATACCAAATTTTATATTGCTTGCTGCAAGTTACAATTTTAATTACATTTCGCCCAGCACCCTGGTCATGCGCCCTTATTCCGTCTGCACGGCGGACAGTTTTTCGACCTGGTAATTACGCCTTAGCTCGACCGCACCTTCCTTCAAAGCAGCATATGTTCGATCCACATAGGAATCCCCATCTACAAACAAATCATTAATTTCAGTTGCGTCCAGAAAGCGGTCCCAGGTGGTATGCAAAAAGGCGATCCGTCGCCAACGCAGGCTAATAATGGGCTGAGACAGCTTTTGCAGTGGTCCCAGCTGAACTTTATAGTACATTTCCTCAGCCCGTGGATGGTCTGGCTGGTCAGGAAACAGCGCCAACCGGGTCGTAAGTTCGTGCCCAAGTTGAGGCGCATAGTAATGAATGGCCCACTTCTCTGCCCCAAAACGACGTCCAAAATAGAAGGCAAAATATTCTGCATGCAGGCCTTTGGGTGCATGTTTTTGCGGAATGCGATACCAACCTTTTTCCTTAATAATCGCAAAATCTGCTGGCTGCGGCACATAGGCTACCAAGACACGATCTTCAGGATACATACTTTATGCCTCCATCATTGGAATGGTCTGCGGAATTGTCTGCCGAATAGTTTAGTGGAGGTTACGGCCGTTTGTCAAAAGAGGTCTGGCAAAAGTCGCAGAGGACAGATGAATAGTTCCTGGTAAAGATAGGCTGGCAATGGAGTCGCCTGACAGTTCACGGTATAATGGGCCTATGCCAGAATTACCGGAAGTAGAAACCGTTGTACGCGCACTGCGCCAGCTATTAATTGGCCGGAGCATTACGACCGTGCGCAACGATTGGCCTCGCCACATCGGCACCCCCATCCTGGACGAGCTCCGCGCTCGCATACATACCTGCCGGATCGAAGCGATTCAGCGGCGGGCCAAATATTTGGTCTTTACGCTTACGCATGGGGAAACGCTTATTATTCATCTGAAAATGTCTGGCCACCTGGCGGTGGTCGATGCGGACGAACCGACAGACAAACACGTGCACACCGTATTTGAGCTGGACAATGGACAGGAGCTGCGCTTTCGTGACACTCGTAAATTTGGGCGCGTTTACCTGGTGCAAGATCCGCAGCAAATTTTGGGGAAGCTAGGGCCAGAACCGCTAGAGGATGACTTTACGGCTGCCGTTTTGCAAGCACGGCTAAACGGCCGTACCCGGGCCCTCAAGCCGCTGCTGCTGGACCAACAGTTAATTGCTGGCGTTGGCAACATCTACGCCGACGAAGCCCTCTTCTATGCAAAATTACACCCTACCCGACCGGCTAACACGCTGGGCATAAACGAGATCAGCGCACTGCATGAGTCTATTCAAAAGGTCTTGCGCCTGGGCATTGAGCGTGAGGGCGCCAGTATTGATCTATATACCAAGCCCGATGGCAGTAAAGGCGACATGCAAAATGCGGTGGCTGTCTTCCGCCGCACGGGTGACCCTTGCTATGAATGTGGCCGACCGATTGAACGTATTGTGCTGGGCGGACGCAGTACGCATTTCTGCTCGCATTGTCAAAAATAACCCACCTGGTAAATATTTACAGCAACGAGGAAAAATATGCAGAACGAAATTGAAATCATGCGCATTTTACGAGTTCCGCCAATGGGCAAGCTGGTAGTGAGCTTTAACAATCAACGCTATGCAACCATTGATGAAGTTTCTGAAGCTAATGTTCGCCAACTCTTAAAAACCGCTATTGGTGAATTGATCACCTTTGCTGGCGGGTATGACAAGCTGGTTGAAGCGGGTGTTGCCCCTCCGCTTTCGGCCGCACCACCGGCAACCCCATCCGCCAGCCCACCTTCCGAAAGTGACGACGCTGAAAGATTCTTGAATCATCTGGAACATGAAAAGGAAGTCATCAAGGCTTCTGGCCCTAAGCCCTCGCCCTCACTGTTGACCAACATGAGACGCCGCCCCGCTACAAGCGCAACCAGCGCCAACAAAATGTTGAGTCTGGTCGAGCAAGTTGATGCCATCTTACAGCGCCATCTTGCGGCTGAGCCACGGCTGGCCGAGCGAAAAATTCATCTGGTGCAAGATGCAAAGGGGGGGTTAATTATCGACGTGGACGGCAAGCGATATGAACGGCCGCGGGATATTGAGGATGCACAAATTCAATTGATGATTAAGCGGGCACTGAAGGAATGGGAATCGATTTAACACCTACATCTGGAAGCTAGGCTGGGAACGGCCGTCTACGCCGTCTGGCTTTGGCAACAACGTATCAAACTTTTTCACCAGCGCCTGACGCTGGTCCAGCGGCAAGAAGGCTGAATTGGCTGCGGTTAAAATGCTCTGCCGCAGAGCCGGGTAACCAATTTGCAGCTTATTCAGAGCAATCCTGTACTCGTCGGTCAGGGTGCAGTCGCTAATGCTGGGGTCATCCGTGTTAATTGTGGCCAGGAGTCCTAAATCCAGCATATCTACCAGCGGATGGTGGTTCATCTGATGCACGACGCCGGTTTGCAAATTACTGGTCAGGCAAACTTCAAAGGCAATTTGGCGTTCTCGCACCAGCTGTAAAATTTGGCTGTTCTCCAGGGTGCGCACCCCGTGCCCAATTCTGTCGGCAAATAAGTCTAATACGGCCTCTTTTACGCCAAAAGCACTGGCCCATTCGCCCGCATGGATGGTAATGCCTAAACCGACTTCTTTGGCTTCTCTAAACAAGGGCGTAAACGGCCGTGAAGGAAACTTCACCTCATCCCCTGCCAGATCCAACCCAACAATTCCTTTGCTGTATCGCTCAAAAGCGATTTCGGCCACCTGGCGCGCCTGGGGAACGGGATCGTGCCGCACAAGCGTGATAATTAAGCCAACCTCAATGTCAAAATCGGCTTCGGCCTGCGCAACGGACTCAATCACCCAGTCAGTTGCTTCACTCATCGGAAAACCACGAACCCTTGACAGAGCCTGAGGACTAAAGCGTAGTTCCAAATATTTCACATTGTCTTCGGCGGCATCGGCTACGGCTTCATACACAAGGCGGCGGATCATCTCAGGGGAGCGGTAAAAGTGACGCAATACCTCGAACTTGCCTAGAAATGCCTCGTGGGTAGCGGGATCATTTGTCACCTGGACATACGGCCGTAACGCTTCTAAATCAACTGTAGGCACATCAAGATGATGCTCGCGGGCAATCTCCAATAGCGTTTCTAAACGCAGAGACCCTTCCAGATGTCGATGCAAATCAATCTTAGGCAGCAGTTTTAAATCAGCCGCCATCTGTTCTTTTTTATTAGCCAAAGCAATTTCTCTTTGTTACGCGAATTTTAATAGTACTCTGTAGTAAAGCAACAACGGAAGAGTCTTTGAAAAAACAGTCGAATCACCCACTGTCACTCAGCTAATTGGCCTATACACTTCGTGCTATTCTGCAAAATCTTACTGCGGTTACAGTTTGCCCAAGAGGCTTTTCATTTACTTACTATTATAGTTCTGGCACGCTGGTTGCAATATCCTGCTTTACAATTGGCAAAGTAAAAAAGAAGGCGCTCCCCTTGTTTAACTCACTTTCCACCCAGATTTTACCTTCGTGTGCATCAATAATACGTTTGACAATAGCCAAACCAATACCCGTACCCCCAAATCGTCGGCGCGACGATCCATCAATCTGATAGAATCTTTCAAATATGCGCTGGTGCTTTTCAAGAGGCATACCAATGCCTTCATCCACCACAGAAACCAAAACGTCTTCGTTATTTTCGGTCATAGAAAGGCGAATAGTGCCACCATTGGGACTAAACTTGAAGGCGTTGCCAATTAAGTTGTCCAACACCTGGTTCATGCGTCCTTTATCAATGCGCACCAGGCCCTTTTGCCCGGGCGGCATCGTGCAAGCAATCGAAAGACCTTTCTTGTCGGCGACAAGCCGGTGACTGGTAACGGCCGCCTGCAACAAATCAGCCATAGATATGACTTCTAGCTGCAAGTTTCCAGAATCGATGCGCTGTAAGGTAATAATATCTTCGATAATGCGCGTAATGTCATCCGTCTTGTCCGACACAATTTGTAAATATTCCTGCTGTTCGGCCGTTAGCAAGCCCTTATCGCCGTCCATCAGCAGATCCACATAGCCCTTTACAAAAGTTAGCGGCGTTCGCAGCTCGTGTGAGACATTTTGGACAAGCTCGTCCTTCAGCCGGTCACTTTCCTTAAGCTCTTCATACGCAATAGCCAGCTCAGCAGCTCGTTCTTCTAGTTCCTCAAAAAGACGCGCATTGGCAATTGCCACGCTAACCTGGGCTGCCGCAATGGTCATCAACTGCGTATCCGATTCCGTAAAGGCATGGGGTCGATCGCTATCGACCGTGAGCGTACCCACAGGCGCGTCGCGCACCATGAGCGGTACAACCAGCAGGCTGCGCACAACTTCGTCAAAGAAAAGGAAATCAGGATCGCTATAGGAATCCCGAATATAAACCAGCTCTGCTTTTTGCACCACAACACCAGAGATACTTTCGCTCAGATGCATGCGGGCATTCATAAATTCTGGGTTGATGCCAACGGCCGCTTTCACAATCAGGCCATCGCCGTCATCGGTAAGCATGGTGATGGTGCTGGCCCGGGCATTCAAGAGCCCCTGTAAAATTTGCACCGTTGTTTGCAGCACAGATTGCAGCTTCAGATTACCGGTAACCTGCTTGGCCATGTCTACCAGGGCAGACATATCGCGCAAACGGCGCTGCGACTCGGCAAAGGAGCTGGCGTTGCGAATGGCTACGGCCGCTTGTTCTGCCAACAAATTTAGCAGCAGCAGCTCATCTTCGCTAAAGGTGTGGGGATACAAATAGGTGGCCGTAAAAGCCCCAATTATTTTTTCACCATATTTCAAGGGAAAGCCAGCAATGGCGCAAATGCCCCAGGTGCTGGCGGGTTCTTGTTGATAAAACTCGTGGCTGGCAGCATCGTTGATTACGATCGGTCTGCCTTCTCGCACGACGGTTGACGTGAGGCCAGACCCAGCCGGCCGAACTGAAGTAACCGCCGCCGTGCGACGGCCGTCTCGCCATAAGGCCGAGCCCTTAGAAAAGGTTTGCGTATCCGAGTCGTACAAAAAGATGTGTAAATTGGTTGCGGGTATCAGCTTAAGCGCTGATTCGGTAATTGTATCCAATACAACATTGAGCTTCAACGGCTCGTTTAACCGCAGCACAATATCATGAAACGTGGATAGTTCCTCGATACGCCGCTGCGCCTGACCAAATAGATGTGCGTGTTCAATAGCCACTGCTGCCTGCCCTGCCAGGTTTTGCGCCAATCGGAACTGCCCTTGTTTGTAGTTACGCGGTTCGGCTACATCTCCGAGTGCCAACAAACCCAATACTTTATTTCGCCGCACCAGCGGTACCAAAATTGCGGACTGCAACCCTGCTGCCTGTAAGAGCTCTAAATCATCATTGCGGCCTGGCCTGTCGGCGCGCAGGTTTTCTATCTGGTGCGTTTCAAATACATGTTGAACAACACTGTAAGAAGCTAAATTATCAATGCTGCCCAATCCTATTAACGTTTCTTCCTGACTATCCTCCTGACGGTGCCTAATGTCTGCCTGAGTTTTGTGGGCGGCCGGATAAAGCTTCTGGAACTCCTGATCCCACACAAAAATGGTGCAGCTATCCACCTGTAATGCGCGCACCATTTCTGAAACAACCGTCTGCAGCACAAAATCTTGATCCAGGTTGGCCGTCATGGTGGCGCTGGCCTGGTAAAGCGTGCTTAGTTCAGCCAGCTGCTGCTCGGTCTGCTGAAAGAGTATAGCATTCTGTATGGCCACAGAGGCATGTGCGGCCAGGGTAGATGCCAGCCATTCTACCCGCTGATCAAAAGCTGAGGCAATTTGACTATCAAAAATAAGAATGCCCAACAGTACGCCACCGGCCGACAGAGGCACGCCCATCCACGAGCGCGTATTTTCGGCATGGGGCACCGATTGCCAGCGAGCGTCCACCCGAACGTCGTCAATGCGTATCAGTTTTTCCTCTTTTAGAATGCTTTGCACCAGCGGATGATTGCGCCAGATCGACTCTGCTTCTTGGGCAGAAGGCACCACGGGCCTGTCGTAAAAATCCCGGCTGGAAACCAGCTTAAGTTCGCCATCCGTCAGCAGGAAGGCGAAGGCATTATGGTAGGAAACCACGTTGCCCAGCGCAAGCAGCAGGTGGCTGGCAACCGCATCTGCCTGCAAAGAAGTGCTGATTACCGCAATGGCCTGTCGCAGCGCAACGGCCGTTTGATAATCATGCGCGCCGCGGTCAACCAGCTCACGTGTCTGGGTAAAGAGGCGGGCGTTTTTAATAATAACCGTAATGTGGGCGGCAACGGCCGTTAACGTTTGGAAGTCTGCGGCATCAAAAGCGTCTGGTTGATCACTTTGTATGGAAATAGCGCCCAGAACCTCTCCGTGCAGCCGCATGGGCACGCAAACTACGGAATGCGGAGATCCGTCGCCGCTAACGCCGGGAACCGGTTTTTCTTCAGCAGGCCAGTTGTCTGTGGCAAAAGGAATATTGTTGCGAATGACCCAGGCGACAAGGCTGTCTTTGCTGCTAACTGGAATAGGCTGGCGCGTAATGCGCTTGCGGTTTTCCAAAACGCAGGGAAACTCGATCATATCTTCGCTGCTATCAACCAGGGCAATGTAGCAGGTTGGCGGTGTAAAAATATGAAGCAGCTGATCGTGAATTTCTTGCAGCGTTTGCTGTAAAGGTTTTAATACCCGCACAGATTCTGTAACGTGATAAATCGTTTCCAACTGGTGAGCACGCTGCCAGGCCTGCTCTAATAGCTGCTGATGGCTCAGGGCCACGCCAAGATAACCGGCCACTAAGGAGAAAAAGGCCGACTTCAAGCTCAAATCGTCTACAGAAACGCCAGCTACCTGCAAAATTGCCCGAACCTCGTCTACGGCCGTTTTTACGGGCAAAATGAGCTGAGCATCCTTTGCTACCAGGGTGGCATCCCGCACGTCTTTCAGATGGTGGTCTTCCTCCACCGGCAGCCAGCCTGCCTGCTCGCCAAACATGGTGTGCAGGCGCTGCGCCCGGCCGCTCTGATCACACAACACCAGCCTGGCCCGACAGTCAGAAAACATCTGCGCAAAGGCCGTATCAATGTGCTTAATGACCTGGTCAAACGGCCGTTGCTCAATGATAGCCAGGCTAATTTGCTCTAATAAATTTTGCTGTAAGGCTGAAAGGGGAAGCTGCTGATACAAAAAAGGACACGTGGCAACTAAAGCGGCAGTCAGTTCTGCCAGATTCGGCTCTGCTGGAGTGGGATTAAAATGTAAACCGTACCCTGTACTGCCAATCGGCCAGGCGTCAGGCTTTTGCTCGGCGGTTGGCACAATTAGCGCCGATTCAACTGCCAAATACTCCTTTACAAATGGAGTAAGCACAGAGTGAACAGCATCCCAAGAAGTGGCTGTCTGTAAGTTTTGTTGCAGGACGTTAAGGGCTTTTAGCTGATCGTTACGGTGGGGCATAGGCCAATCAGTTTCGGTATTTATAATTAGTTTGGTGCTAAGCAAATTCAGCACATCCCTGTTTCATTTTGCCAAGCAGCTATTATTCTCAAATAGACAGCCCTCGTATTTACAACTACACAAATGCTGCCTCCGACATCATGAAACCATGTTTTAGAAAAGTCGTCAATTATCTGTAGTGAAAGAGACGTAAAAAGTAGCTTACTGTCGCCAGTATCTCATTACTCTCTGAACTTCCATCTAACGACGGCTAACGACGGCGGCGCCTTTTGCTGGACCGCGCCTGCGATTTTGCGGGACGGCCGTTTGCCCCGGTCGTTTGGGCCGCCATATCTTGCCGCAAATGACAATGCTTGTATTTCTTGCCGCTGCCACAGGGGCACGGATCGTTGCGTCCCACCTTTGGCATATCTCGCCGCAGCTCAACGCCACGCCCCTTGTCTCGCTTCACCACCTGGTACCCTGCCTCACGCGCCTGGGTCTGGTAGGCAATTTCCGCTTCCTGCTGCTGGATAAATGCCCGATGCTGCTCAACCTGGAAGAAGAACCGCTCCACTATATTCTGTTCGATATTGTTACGCATATCGTTAAACATTTGCGCTGAGCGAATCTTATACTGCACCTTTGGATCGCGCTGCCCCACCGCTTCCAGGCCAATTTCACGACGCAAATCGTCAGCGGCCGTTAAATAGTCACGCCACTCGCGGTCAATCGAATTTAAGAGCAGCAAACGCTGGAAATTACGGTACTCTTCGTCACCAATCTGCTTGCGCCATTTTTCTTGCTGCTTACTTACATAAGCACTCAGCGCCACCTCAAGCTGCGGCCCATCAAGCGCCGACAGCGTATCTAGCAACAGGCTGCGCAAGGCCGCATTTGCCTGGCTAGAAAAGCGCGTCTGTCGATACTCAGCTGACTTCAAAGAAAGTCCGTCCAATGAAAACTGAGCAAACGCCTGATTTAACGACTCTTCAGCCTCTTTCCAGATTGATTCTCGCTCATCGGCAGGCATCTCTACATGGTCTGCTACAAACTCTTTATAGAAATTTTCTACGCTGGCCACATAGTCGCGCCGAATATTTTCCTTGGCCTGAACTTGCCCCGATTTACGCGACGCCAGGGCCCCTAAATTCGGAATTGGAGGCAGCAGCGGCAAGAATCGCCCCATTGCCCGCAGAAGCTGATAATAGTTGGCCCCATTTTCTTCATTTTCATAGACCATAATCATCAGCCGCTCAATCAGCTTATCGCTGGAGAGCTCAGCCAATTCTGCTTTGTCAATGGACACAATATCGGGCAAAAGGCCGCGCAGGCGGGCTACGACTGCGTTTAGGTTAATCGTGTCTGTCGCTTCAGTGGTAAACTCAGCCACTATTCGCTCAATTTCACCGCGCACGTACCCAACATAATTTTCTACGTAATTATCAACCAGTTGGGCAATGGCATTGGCAAAGGCGTCATCAATTCGCGCATCATAATCCACGCCTTCACCCATTAAGATGGCCCGGCGCTCGCTATAGGTAGCCATACGCTGACGATTCATTACGTCGTCGTATTCCACAATATTTTTGCGAATGTCGAAGTTGTAGCCTTCCACCCGCTCCTGGGCGCTTTCAATCATGCGGTCCAACACGCCAAACTCCAGGGGCATATCTTCGGGAATATTGGCCAACAATCCTTTAGACATCCAGCTTTTGAGACGTTCACCGCCAAAGCGTCGCATAAGATCGTCTTCCAGAGAAAGGAAAAAGCGAGAAGAGCCTGGGTCGCCCTGGCGAGCAGCGCGCCCACGCAGCTGGTTATCTATGCGGCGGGATTCGTGCCGCTCGGAGCCAATGACGTGCAGACCGCCAAGCTTCCACACCTCCCGGCGCTCTTTTTCCGTTTCCTTGCGCAAATTAGCAATCTTGTCAATCCATTGGCTGGAGAGTCCCGCCACTGCCTGAACGACTTTTTCTGCTTCGGCTTTGTTGTCGTTTAAAACGGCGCGAATCAGTGCAGCGCGGGCATTGTAATGCTGTTCGAAGAGGATTTCTGCCAGAAACTGGGCCAGCAGTCCGTTATCCCCCTGCGCACGCTGATAACCCACATAGAGATCGCGGAGGCGCAAGGCTTCTTCTACCAGGGCCACATCTTTGTTTTGCTCTTCCAGGTATTCTCGTGCTTCCCCCAGGTGCCCGCCGGTGATCAGGCGCATAACCTGGCGAATTTCGTTGTACTCTAGCCCATACTGCTCTCCCAGAAGACGGGTGAGATAGCCTATAACTTGCAGCTCTTCAATTTCTTGCAGGGCCGCATCTAATGTTTCTTTTTCTGAAACAATCCAGGGAACCAAATCTTCATCTAGCTTGCTATTATTTTTGGTGTAGTCCCTGGCAGCTGCTTCGCCTTCTTCCAGATATTTGAGGATGAGTTGGGCCAGCAACGGCCGTTTAAACATGTCCCGTTCTAACAGTTCCGCCGCCATTCCCTCAGGATTGCCGCCCAGCAAAATGTCCGTTCCACGACCGGCCATATTGGTAGAGATGGTCACCGCGCCCTTGCGGCCCGCCTGGGCCACCACCAGCGCTTCTGACTGGTGAATCTTTGCGTTTAGCACCGTATGGGGAATCTTGGCTTGCGTCAGCATCCGGTCAATTACCTCGGAATGCTCAACCGAAGTAGTACCAACCAAAACAGGTCGCCCTGCCTCTACAGTGCGCTCTACCTCTCGTATGATTGCCTTGTCTTTAGCTTCCTCAGTTCCGTAAATCTGATCGGGATGATCTAGCCGCTTATAAAATTTTGGCTCCTGCGAGTTCGGATCAATATAAACAATCTGCTCCGAATTCTCGACCTTAACCTTCTTTTCTTCTAGATCAAGGACGTTGTTATTAACAATATATTCTACATTTGTGGGCAGCGGCGTAACGCCCAATTCATAAATCTTGTCGAACTCTTCCGCATCGGTCAGCGCGGTACCGGTCATCCCGGCCAGCTTATCAAACAAGCGGAAATAGTTTTGCAGGGTAATCGTAGCGACCGTTACCGTTTCTCGCTTGATCGTAACGCCTTCTTTGGCTTCGATTGCTTCGTGCAAGCCCTCAGAGTAGCGGCGGCCGGCCATCAGGCGGCCGGTAAAGTCATCGACAATAATGACTTCACCGTTTTGCACCACGTACTGCACATCCCGCTTGTAAAGATACTGCGCCTTGAGAGCGTTATCCAGATAATAAGTAAGATGGTAAAAGCGCGGATCGTAAAGGCTATCCCCTGCGTCGGGATCAATTTCTGGAATGCGCTGCTCAATTTCGGCAATACCCATGTCTGTCAGGCTAATTGAGCGGCTCTTCTCGTCCAGGTCATAATGCCCATTGGGTTCGGCATCGTCATCCTCTTCGGTATTGCGCTTCAGGCGCCGCACGTACTCTGCGAAGCGGCTGTATTCCTTACCAGAACGGTCTGCCGGGCCAGAAATAATAAGCGGTGTCCGCGCCTCGTCGATAAGTACGTTGTCAACCTCATCAATGATAGCGAACACAAGATCGCGCTGAACCAGCTTGTCTTTGCTGGTGGACATGTTGTCGCGCAGGTAATCAAAGCCAAATTCGCTGCTAATGCCGTAGGTGATGTCGGCCAAATAGGCCTGCTTGCGGGTGCAGGGCCGCCAGTGCACCAGACGCTCATCCTCCAGGTCTGCACCAGGGTTTACGTAGTCAGGATCATATAGAGCAGAAAACTTTTGTGGGCCAATACAGCCCACATTTAGACCTAAAATGTTGAAAATCTTGCCCATCCAGCCACCGTCGCGGCGGGCTAAATATTCATTAACCGTTACCAGGTGCACCCCACGCCCCGTAAGGGCGTTGAGATAAAGGGGCAGCGTTCCCACCAAAGTTTTACCTTCACCGGTGCGCATCTCTACAACATCACCCCGGTGTAGCAAAACCCCACCCATTATTTGCACGTCGTAATGGCGCAAGCCAGTGGTGCGCACAGAGGCTTCGCGCACTAGCGCAAACGCCTCTGGCAGCATATCGTTCAGAAACTCACCAGCCGCGTACCGATCCTTGAATTCGGCCGTTTTGGCTCGCAGCCCTTCTGCAGACAGCTGCTGCATTTGTGGCTCTAGGGCTGCCACCTCATCCACAATGGGTTTTAAACTGTCGATTATTTTTTGGTTGGGATCGCCAACAAATTTAGATACTAGTTTCTTAAACATAATCCTACTTTCTTTATCACACGTTCACCGGCACAACGGGCTGCGTGAATAGTCTTGAGTTGCATAAATAGGCCAAAAGAGGTTTAGTGTAACAGCGACGCCTTAATTTATTGTTAGAGAGAACGGCCGTTAACTACAACAACATCACGCTCATTATCTCCTACTCATTAAACAGTTCGCCGACGCTGCGCCCTTCGTGAGAACGAATAATCACTTCACCCAACAGCTCGCATACCGATAATATGGTCATGTTCGGCAGCATCTTCTCTGGCGGTATGGGAATCGTGTCCGTCGTTATAATCTCTTTAACGGACAAATCGCGCAGCCGCTCTACGGCCGGATCGGACAAGACAGGATGGGTAAAAGTAATGTACACATCCTTTGCCCCCTTCGATTCTACCAGCTGAACAGCTTCCTGTATTGATCCGGCCGTATCAACCAGATCATCCACAATAATAACGTCTTTATCTTCGACCGCTCCTATTAACGTCAAGGCTTCACGATCATTTCTGTTGCCGATGCGCCGTTTTTCTACAAAGGCGAGGGGCAAATTCAGCTCGGCAGCAAAATTACGGCCGCGTTTGGCAAAACCTAAATCTGGCGTTACCACCACTGCGTCCAGGCCCTTTTGCAGAAAATATTCCACCTGAATGTGAAACGCCGTTAACGAATCACCCGGAATCTTGTAAAAACCCTGGATTTGTTGGGCGTGCAAATCAATCGTCATCCAGCGGTCGGCGCCAGCCACCTCAATGAGATCGGCCAGCAAACGTGCTGAAATTGGCACGCGTGGCTGATCTTTTTTGTCGCTTTGCGAATAGGCCATGTAGGGCACCACTACGGTGATGCGCCCGGCAGAATCTCGCTTCAGGCAGTCGATGGCAATCAATGTTTCCATGATATTGCGATGCACTGGCCGGGAATGGCTTTGAATCAGGTAAACGTCCTGCCCGCGCACGCTGCCGTGCAGGCGAACAAACAAGTTTTCGTTGGGAAACTCCACAATATCCCAACTGCTTAGGGGGGTGCCGATATAGTCAGCAATTCGTTGGGCCAGTTCAGGGCACCCAGAACCAGCGAACAGTTTTACATCTCCATATGCCATCATAATAATACTTTTTATTTACGCTCGCTTTCTGATTTCGATAAGAGTTGATTGACGGCCGTATACGGATCAACCTCCCGCTCGGCAACGGCCGTTAACAAAGCGTCTCTCGCTTCGCGGGGCACAGCAGCCTGAAACTGGGACATAAAGCGCAGCTGCAACAACGTTTCCACCTCGCGCCGGCTGCGCTCTTTTTCTCGCTGCAGCCATTCACCGCTTTGGCGCAGGTACCGTAGATGCTCGGCCAACGCATCTGCAAGCTGTGCCATTCCCGTGCCCTCAGTCGCCACCGTCTCCAGTACCGGAATGTTCCAGCCAGCCTGGCCGGTGCCATTTTCGCCGGGGGCACCAGCCATGAGACGGCCGTGCTGGCGCATGCCGCCCACCGGCCCCAGGTGAAGCATCATTTTTAGAGCACGTACGGCCCTGTTGGCCCCCGGTCGATCAGCTTTATTCACTACTAAAATGTCGGCAATCTCCAAAATTCCCGCCTTGATCGACTGAATTTCATCCCCCATGCCAGGGGCTTCCACAACAACCGTCGTTTGGGCGGCATTGGCAATATCTACCTCAGCCTGACCCGCCCCAACAGTTTCTACGAGCACGTAGTCAAAGCCTGCCGCGTCCAGAATTTTTATGACCGAGGCTGTAGCCCGTGCCAGCCCGCCCAAACTGCCACGCGAGGCCATGCTGCGAATAAACACGCCAGGATCGCCGGACAGGTCTCGCATGCGCACCCGATCGCCCAAGAGCGCGCCGCCGGTAAATGGGCTGCTGGGATCCACCGCAATGATGCCTACCCGAGCATCTTGCTGGCGCAAGGTCTGCACAAGCGCGTTGACCACCGTGCTTTTCCCTGCTCCCGGCGAACCCGTAACGCCGATGATGTGGGCTCGCCCTGTATGCGGATACAGCGCCCGAATAGCCTGTTCAGCCGCGGATGGGCTGTTCTCCACCTTTGTTATTAAGCGCGCAATGGCCCGGATTTGGCCCTGCCGCACCTGATCGAGCTGCTCCTTCACGCGGTATCCTCTTCGGGTCTGCTGCCTACCGCCTCCCAAATGAAAGCAATAATGTCATCCATGCTGGCCCCCGGACCAAAAATGCCGGATACACCCATCTCCTTAAGCTGTACCATATCATCGTTAGGAATAATGCCGCCTAAGAACAGCGGTATATCTTGCATCTGGTTCTCTTGCAAAAGCTCCATAATACGCTTCACGAGCGGCATGTGAGCGCCAGACAATATGCTCAATCCAATGGCGTCTGCATCCTCATGCAGCGCTGCTTCCACGACCATTTCCGGGGTCTGGCGCAGGCCAGTGTAGATGACCTCCATACCTGCATCGCGCAGCGCTCGTGCCACCACCTTCGCCCCTCGATCGTGACCATCCAGACCTGGTTTGGCAATTAAAATACGCGGTTTAGCTTGTTCCATAACTGTGCCTACTCCAATGCAACGTGGGTTTCATGTAATCGGCAAAAATTTTTTGCAGAAAACAATGGACGTTTGGGCCGATTACTCAAGCAATGGGCAAATTTTATAGATCATCTATTTTCAAAGACTATTTGCCAATTGCCAATGGGTTGTTTTGAAAAAATCCGCATTTGATTATACCGGCTGAAATGTGGTTTTGCGAGAATAAGCGCTAGCGGCTGCATCGTACCTGAATTGGGTAACGGCCGTTTTTACATAATCTGCTCTTGCGAACAAAGGCCGTTCTGGTCTATACTGTGTTCTGGACATTATGTCATCTCAAGGAGGATTATTATGAACCGAACATCAAACAATAGTAAGCTATGGTTCCTCGTCTTTTTCCTCTTCGCCATGCTATTTCTGACGAGCCAGGTTTTTGCTAAGCAAGCGACGGCCCAAACAGCGACGGCCGTTGTGGTTACAGGACAGCTAAATGTGCGTTCTGGACCAGGTTTGGAATATGGCGTGGTTACCACAGTCAGCCAAGGCAACGTGGTAAACCTGCTGGGGCGCAATGCCGACAGCACCTGGGCCTACATTCAAACCGCTACGGCGCTAATCGGCTGGGTCAATGCCAGCAGCGAGTACATTAACCCCAGCGTTGCTATAAGCAGTTTGCCCGTCGTCATTCCAACGACACCCACAGCCACGCCCACGGGAACGATACTGCCAACCACGACCGCTACCGCCACCACCACCCCGCCGCCGACGGCCACCGCTACTGCCACGAAACCACCCACTACAGGGGCAACCGCCACCATTGCCACCGGTGCGCTTAACGTGCGCAGCGGCCCAAGCCTGGCCTACAGTCCGATAACAGCCGTATATCAGGGCAACGTCGTTAGCCTGATTGGGCGCAATGCCGAAGGCACCTGGGCCAAGATTCGGTTAGCCAACGGAACGGAAGGCTGGGTCAATGCAGCCAGCACCTATATTACGCCCAATGTCGCCATCAGCAGCCTGCCGGTTGTTTCAATCCCAGGCGCTCCCGCCACTTCCGCCACGGCCATCGTATCGACCGGCGCGCTCAACGTGCGCTCTGGACCGGGTGTCACCTACAGCGTCCTCACCGTAGCCTCCCAGGGCCATACGGTACAGCTTCTAGGGCGCAATGCAAACAGCAGCTGGGCCAAAATTCGGGTGGCTAACGGCACCGAAGGCTGGGTGAACGCTTCGCTGCTTACCCCCAGTGTGGCGATTAGCAGCCTGCCCTTTGTTGATAGCCCGGCAGCGCCGCAGCCGCCCGTGCCTGTGGCACCGGGTGCCGTGCTGAGCCTGCGTTCAGGCCCCGGCTTTAACTACCCCGTCACCGGTTCCGTTTACCAGGGATTGCAGGTTTCGGCAATTGGTCGCAATGCAGCGAACACCTGGCTAAAAGTTCGGCTCAGTGACGGACAAGAAGGCTGGATCGGCGTACAGTATGTTCAGCTTTCTATTCCGGTTGGGAACCTGCCTGTTCTGGATGGCACCGTGGGCAACCCCCCGCCAACAACCGGAGCAACGCCGACACCACCTGCCTCTCCCAACTGGGCCACGGTAAACACCGGAGCGGCAAACCTGCGCTCTGGTCCCGGCATCGGCTATGGCATCGTAACGGTGGTGAACCAGGGGCAATACGTTTCGCTGCTGGCCCGCAACAACATTAGTTCCTGGGCCAAAGTGCAGCTGACCAATGGCACCGCGGGCTGGATCAATGCTTCTTTGTTGAATCCCAACGTGGCTATCAACACTCTACCGGTAGAAAACGTGCAAACGATTTCGACCTCTGGCGTAATAAACACGGCCGCTCTCAATGTGCGCACCGGGCCTGGAGTTAGCTACGGGGTAACGGCCGTTGTGTACCAGGGGCAAGGCGTGGCGTTAATCGGCCGCAATGCAGACAGCAGCTGGGTCAAAATACGGCTCACCAACGGCACCGTTGGCTGGATCAACTCAGCTTATGTGCAAACGTCTACCACACTCAACAGCCTGCCCATAACAAATTAAGCAGCCAAATTACAAAGAGACCCTGGAGCTGATTCCAGGGTCTTTTTTGTTTCTGGCGAATTTGGAGCAATGTCATGACGCCTTTCGAAGGCATCGTTATCTGGCTGCTGGCGATAAACATTATCACCGTGGTCACCTATCGGTACGACAAAAATATTGCTGGAGGCAGCCGCAGGCGCGTACCAGAAAGTAGATTGCTGCTGCTGGCGCTCATTGGCGGTTCGCCCGCTGCCTACATTGCCATGTACCTGATGCGCCCTCGCCACAAAACGCGCAAATTACGTTTTTTATTCTTATTTTGGGGGATTGTGCTCTTTCATACCGCCTTAGTATGGTTTTCCTGGCAGCTTTGGCAACGGCCGTAAAACTCCACCAGGTGCCCTTCTACAGCAAAGTTAAACCGCTCCGCCAGCAGTTGATCAACCTCTTGCAAACTACATTCATCAAACTCGATGACCATATCGCAGCCTGAGCAAATCAGGTGATGATGATGCCCGCCATCTAGCAAGATGTAGTGCGCCGCCCCTGTACCCTGGTAAACAGGCCGAATCAGCCCAAGCTCACTCAGCAGCTCTAGCGTGCGGTACACCGTCATACGGCCGACCGTGCGGTCCGCTTCGTGAACCACTTCCAGCAAGCCATCGGCTGTAATGTGCCCGCCGCTGTTCAGCAGCGCCTGCACAATCTTCTGGCGAGAGTGCGTCAGGCGAAACCCTTTTTGCTTCAGGGCGGCCTGTATGTCGTTTAACTGCTTGTCTGAGGTATGTCGGTCCATAGGAATTTCCACCGTAATGGGTCTGTTAGCTTCTCCGCCAGAGCAGCCCGCGCTGGGGAGCAAACAGGTAAGCCAGGACAAAAATGAAGGTGGCTACCAGCACGACTGCCGGTCCAGAAGCAATGTCCAAATAGTACGAGGTATAAAGCCCGGCCGCGCCGGAAAATGCGCCAATTCCTGCAGCGATAAACATCATTTGCCCCAGGCGCCTGGTGAGCAGCGAGGCGGCGGCGGCGGGCGTAACGAGGATAGCTACCATGAGCGCAATGCCCACCACTTGCAAAGAAACAACAATCGTAACGGCAATGAGAACCAGCAGCAGATAGCGTAAAAAGTTTGCGGGCAGGCGCAGCGTTGTGGCTAAGACGGGATCAAAAGAAATAACCATAAACTCTTTATAGAAAAGAAAGACAATAAGCAACACAATGAGCCCCAAAACGGCCGTTAGCCATAAATCCCCGTTTGTTACCCCGAGTAAGTTGCCAAACAAAAAGTGGGCCAGGTCTACCGTATAGTTGCCCGTTGCGGAGAGCAGCGCCACGCCCAGGGCAAACGCCCCGGCGAAAATAACGCCAATGGCCGTATCTTCCTTCACCACCCCGCGGCTGCTGAGCGCACCGATGCCAACGGCCGTAAAAACTCCCATGACCAACGCCCCCACTGCCAGTGGCCAGCCCAACAAAAAGGCTACTACCACCCCGGGCAAAATGGTGTGCGCCAGCGCGTCGCCAAAGAAGGCCAGCCCGCGCAGCACCACGTAAGTGCCCAGCACAGAACAGACAATACCAACCAAAACGGCCGCAATCAGCCCGCGAACGATGAAGGAGAATTGGAGGGGATCGAGGAGTAGGTTCATCTCTTTACAGTGAAAAGTAGGAAGTAAAAAGTGAAAAGTCTGACTTCTTTTTGCTTATCACTTTTCACTTATCACTCGATAATCATCATGCCCACAGCAGTCATCGACCAAAAATCCTTGCCCCGAATCAGGCAGCTGGTGGACGTGGCCGCCATAGGCATTTAGCAGATTTTCTGAGGTGAGAACGGCCGTTGGCTGAGCAAAGGCCACGATGTGCCGGTTGAGCAGCATAATTTTGTCGAAACGATCCGCAGCAAGCTGCAGATCGTGAGTGGCTACCAGCACAGTCACCCCATCAGGCCGCAAGCTATCTAAAATTTCAAAGATTGCCTGCTGGCTGGGCGTATCTAATCCGTTGAGCGGCTCGTCCAGCAGCAAGAGCTCCGCCTCCTGGGCCAGCGCACGGGCGATGAAAATTCGCTGCTGCTGCCCTCCAGACAGTTCACCAATCTGTTTCTTAGCCAGATGCGTGGCCTCTACGCGCGCTAGGCAGTGACGCACAATCTCCCAATCGCTGCGGCGCGGCCAGCGGAAAAGGCCAATCTGTCCCACCCTGCCCATCATAACTACGTCTTCAACGGTTACGGGAAAAGACCAGTCGATCTGGTTGCGCTGCGGCACGTAGCCGATGCAGATGTGGCCGTCTGGGCCGTGGCCGAAAACCTGAACTGCCCCTTCGCTTGGCTTCACCGTACCCACGATAAGCTTGAACAGCGTGCTCTTACCCGCGCCATTGGGGCCTACTACGGCAATGCGCTCGCCCTGTTGGACAGAGAAGGTAATATTTTGCAGGGCCAGGAAACGGCCGTTCCTGGCAGCAGCCTCCACGGATATCTCTTGCAGGCCAGCGGCATACGCCACCGAAACATCTTTCATCTGCAAAGATGCTGTTTGAGGCTCATGTGCGATTCCTCGCCCGGCTAATGCACCTATAAACTGGGTCATAGTGATATTTTATATCAACCCAACGCCTTAAGCAATTTCCTGGCCCAGGCTACCTGGCTGACAATCCCTGTAGCCTGCACTGGTTACAGACAATGTGTGCCTTGATTATATATCCAGACACATAGAAATAATGTTGGGCTTCGCTATGATTGTGTATGTAAGAACAAATTTAGATTTATTCATTTCAAATCAAAGGAGGCAAACATGTTAGTAAACTTGATTTTGTGGATTATCTTAGGCGCAATTGCAGGTTGGATTGCCAGTATGATTATGCGGCGTGACGCGCAAATGGGCGCTATGGAAAATATTATTGTTGGTATTGTCGGCGCTCTGCTGGGTGGGTTCTTGTTTAACCTGCTTGGCCTGCCAGGGGAAACG
This sequence comes from Promineifilaceae bacterium (SeqCode), assembly GCA_041987425.1. GTDB lineage: Bacteria > Chloroflexota > Anaerolineae > Promineifilales > Promineifilaceae > Leptofilum. The sequence goes on from JBHIWP010000004.1 coordinate 20,717, forward strand.
GGCTTCAACCTGTGGACGCTGCTGGTAGCCGTTCTCGGCGCAGTTGTCCTACTCTTCCTGATTGGCGTTTTCCGCCGGGCGTTCTAAGACCCAATTAAATAAAGATTGAAAATGCCCCTGCACATATGTGGAGGGGCATTTTTATATCATGGGGGATTTACATAATGATAGAAAATTTTGTCTCCGATAGCGTCATTCAGACACATGATTTGACTAAAAACTTTGATGGAGCACCTGCTGTAGACAAGCTCAGTTTGGACGTTCCGTCGAGCGCCATATTTGGGTTCATTGGGCCTAGCGGCTGCGGAAAAACAACCAGCGTTCGGCTCATGCTAGGAATTTACAGACCAGATAGCGGCGAAGTAAAGGTTTTACAGCGGTCGCCCCAGCAGTTTGGTAGGCAGGAACGCGCTCAAATTGGCTATATGCCACAGCAGTTTGTTTTGTATCCTGAGCTAACCGTGTGGGAAAATCTAAACTTCGCGGCATCTTTGTATGGCGTCCCCCTTCAGCGAAAAGAGAAGCTAGAAAGCCTGCTTGATCTGGTAGAATTAAAGGGTCACGAAAAGAAGAGTGCTCGCAATCTTTCTGGCGGTATGCAGCGCCGCTTGAGCCTGGCCGCCGCCATTGTGCATGATCCAGGGCTTATTTTTTTGGATGAGCCAACCGCCGGAATTGATCCAGTTTTGCGCCGCAAATTTTGGGATTACTTTCAACAGCTAAAAGAAGAAGGGCACACCTTGTTTATTACTACACAATATGTATCTGAGGCAGCATACTGTGATTATGTGGGCATTATGGCCGACGGCCGTTTGCTGATGGTAGAAACGCCAGAGGGCCTGCGCCGCCGGGCATTGGGTGGAGAGATCATTCATTTGCACACCAACGCCATCCTCACGGAACCCAACTATAGTGCATTACAAAGCCAGCCCTTTGTTTTGAACAAAAAAATCAACCGGCTGCGCGACAATGGAATTGAAATTGTGGTAGACAATGCCAGTGTGGCCCTACCGCAGGTGCTGGATTGGTGCCATAATAACAACATAGAAGTTAGCTCTGCGAGTGAGTACATGCCTCTGTTTGACGATGTTTTTGTAGAATTAATCAAGCGAGAAACGGCCGTTGCGGAGGAAATCAGTGCTTAAACAATATCTGCAATTCTTGTGGCAGGCGATAATCCGAATTTTTTCGTTTGTTAGCAAAGAAATTCGCGCCATCCTGCACCAACCACGTCTTATCTTTTCCCTGATTCTTGGGCCTTTCTTTATCTTGCTCATCTTTGGCGTCGGCTATCGTGATGTTCCGCGAACGTTAGACACCCTGATTGTGGTGCCGGAAGGCAGCGAGATCGCAGGCATGGTAGAACAGTATGCCACCTCTTTGGGTGACCGCATCAACTTTTTGGGCATCGTGCACGACACGCAGCTAGCCGATGCACAGCTGAAAGATCGCCAAGTTGATCTGGTCGTGGTTACGCCTGTGAATCCCATGCAAGATTGGCAGAATGATGAACAGTCCACCTTTGCCCTCTATCATACAGAGGTCGATCCCTTTGAAGCGGTTTACATTCAGGTAATTGGGCAGCGTTATGCTGAGGAGATAAACCAGCAGCTGCTAATAGCTGCACTGGACCAAAGCCAGCAGGAAGCAAGCGTGTGGAAAGAAGACGTAACTGAGGCCAAAGCACATGCGGCCGCCGTAAAAGAAGCACTTGCTGCGGGCAACGCCGCGGCCGCCCATAGATCAGCCGAGGACCTCAAGGAAGAACTGAATCTGCTGACGCTGGCGGTTGGCTCCGGGCTCTCTGTAATCTCTAGCCTGGAGGAAGCTGGTGGGCAATCTGAAAACGCCACGCAGGTTATGGCCAGAATGGAAGCGTTGCAAAGCCAGGTAGATGACGTCCTGCTTTATACAGAAGACGACTCCCTGCTGCGTGAAGGTGAAGCCACGGCCACCGAAATTGAAGCGTCGCTTGAAGAAGTAGATAGTTTGCTGCTCACTTTTCAGGAGATGGATACGACGATATTGGTCGCTCCATTTCGCAGTGAAACATTGCGCATCACGCGGACAGCTATTGAGCCAATGCATTTTTACGTTCCGGCGGTAATTGCCCTTTTGCTACAGCATTTGGCAATTACGCTGGCTGGCCTAAGCATTATCGGGGAAAGAGTGGGCGGCACGCTGGAGCTGTTCCGCGCTGCTCCCGTAACTGCCTTCGAAACTCTCACTGGAAAATACACCAGCTATTTGCTGATCATTGGCATATTGGCAGCAGTGCTCACGGTCTTGGTGGTAACGGCTTTGCGCGTGCCTTTACTTGGCTCCCCTATATTTTATGTGCTGGTGCTGCTGGCTTTAATTTTGGCTTCCTTAGGCATTGGCTTTCACATTTCACTTTCTGCTCGCAGCCATAGTCAGGCCATTCAATATGGCATGCTGACGCTGTTGGCGGCTATCTTTTTTAGCGGTTTCTTTTTACCGCTATACCGCTTGATACCGACAGTACGGGTTATTTCGTGGCTTCTCCCGGCCACGTACGGCACTGTTTTGCTGCAAGATGTGATGCTGCGCGGTGAGATACCTCAAATCTTGCTTCTGCTTTCGCTGCTTGGCTTTGCCGTTATTTTGTGGCTGACTGCCTGGTTCCGGCTGGCGAGGCAGATGGCCCGGGAATAAAAAGATGCAGCGCATTGAGATTCCTCAAATTCCAGCCAGACAGTTGGTATTTTGGACATTAGGCATTACGGCCGTTGTCCTTGGTTTCTGGCTGATTATTGAGTTTCAGAAAATCATACTGCTCTTCTTAACGGCCGTAATCTTGAGTACGGCCGTGCGCCCCGGCGTTGCTCGTTTAGAAAAACAAGGCGTGTCCAGGCCCGTGGGCATCCTGTTCATCTTTGGGGCCGTGGGCATTTTGCTGGCGCTGCTCATTTGGGCCACCGTGCCGGTGCTGGTAGAGCAAGTCAACGCCCTTAGCCAAAGTCTGGCCGACGTTTACCAGAGATTTCACCAGTGGCTGCAACAATCTCCCAATATTTTGCTAAACCGCATTGTGGATAGCCTGCCGGAAAATTTACAGGGTCTGATGCCCGATGGCAGTGAAGGCGTGCCTATTGACGTGGAAGCGCCAGCAGCGGAAAGTGGCAGCCAGGGGGGTGAACAGATACTGATTGGACTGGCTCAGGCCGTGGCCGTAGCCGTACTCACCTTTTACTGGACATTGGAGAGCGAGTTTGTAAAAAACGCCTTTTTCTTGCTGATTCCCCTGCCCAAACGAGCTGACGCTCGCCAGCTTATGGCCGACATCGAAGCCAGAGTAGGAGGGTATTTGCTAGGGCAAGGCATGCTTTGCCTGATTATTGGGCTGCTGGCATTTGTGGCCTACTTGCTTATTGGGCTGCCTCACGCGCTGCTGCTGGCCGCTTTTGCCGGCATTCTGGAAGCGGTTCCCCTGGTTGGCCCCTTTTTGGGCGCGGTGCCAGCAATTGTCATCGGCCTGTCGGTTTCTCCTTCCACTGCACTTTGGGTTATCCTGGCGTCACTCCTCATACAGCAGTTAGAAAATAGCTATCTGGTTCCCCGCGTCATGAACAAAACCGTGGGCATACGGCCGCTTGTCTCGTTGCTCGCTTTATTGGCCTTTAGTTCACTTTACGGCGTGCTGGGCGCGTTAATTGCCCTGCCATTGGCCAGCGTTATCCAGCTGCTGCTGGAGCGTTATCTGTTGGCCCGCGAGAGCCTGGTGCAAGAGGAAACCGGGCGCGACCAGCTAAGTGTGTTGCGCTATGAAACCAATCAGCTTGTGCAGGATATTCGCAACCAGATTCGTCACAAAGATAGTGAACCTTCTGCCATGGCCGATGCCCTGGAAGACGAGGTTGAGGCGCTGGCGCTGGATTTGGAAGGATATTTAGCCACCATAGGAACAGGTAAGGGCACCTGATGCAGCGTTTAATGTGGTATACGGCCGTTGTTTTGGCGACGCTGCTGCTGCTGTTCATTCTTTGGCAGTTCAGGCTGGTGGTGTTGCTGTTTGTCGCCTCACTGTTTGTGGCAGCGGCCATACGGCCGCTTGTGGGCCGTCTGACCACCTGGGGCTTGCCAAGAGTAGGTTCCCAGATTTTGCTCTATGCCGTTGGCGTTGGCTCTCTGCTGCTCATATTTTTTCTGGTGGGCGACCGAATGCTAATGGAGCTAAATATATTGGCCAACCGGGCAGTCATTGAGTACGAATCTATTTATCGCCGTTGGTCAGAAGGTGCTGCTTGGCAGCAAACGGCCGCTTCCTATTTTTCACCTCTCTCCTTTGACACGGCAGATGATGCCGCCCTGGAAGAAATGTTGCCTACTGTCGTAACCGTTACGCGAGGTGTAGCTACCACGTTGGGCGGCCTGCTGGTTCTGCTGGCGCTGAGCGTATATTGGAGCGCCGACCAGTACCGTTTTGAGCGGCTGTGGCTGTCGCTGCTGCCTCCAAAGAGGCGCGCCTACACCAGGGATTCCTGGCGCCAGATGGAGCAAGCCGTGGGAAGTTACCTGCGCAGCCAGGCCGTACAGAGCGTCCTGGCCGCTCTGTTTTTGGGACTGGGCGCGGCCGTAGCCCGTGCCGACTTTCCAGTTCTACTGGCGCTGCTGGGTGCACTGGCTTCGCTGGTCCCTCTGTTTGGCGGCCTGGTAATTGCCATCCTTGCTTTTGCCATGGGCTCGCTAGAAGGGATTGGCCTGGGGGTGGGGGCGTTAATCTACACGCTGATTCTATTCTGGGCGCTGGAGTTTTTTGTAGAACCTCGCCTGTGGCCGCGGGCGCGCCGCAGCTTTTTGTTCATTATTTTCTTAATCATTTTGCTGCTAGAAGCAATTGGGTGGTGGGGCTTGCTGTTGGCTCCTCCTTTGGCCTCGGCATTAGAGGTTCTTATCAGCCAAACTTACCATTTTTATGTAAAGCGAGAGAAAACGGCCGTACAGTTAGATGATATTGAAGCCAGATACGAAAAAGTGCTCAGCAAGGCCAACGGCACAGAAGAATATGGCCAACTGACCCCCGAACTACAAAGCCTCACTAAGCGGTTCGCCCTCTTACTGGCCGACTCGCGAAGAATCAAGCTCAGTTAAAAGCCAATTTGGTACGCTTAAGTTAAAAAGGAGATCAAAAGTTACTTTAAGCTGAATCTATTTCTAAAGCCTTTTGATCTCCACTCAAATTCATCTAAAAGATTGAAAAAAAGGAGCGCTTGAATTGCCAGCGCTCCTTTTTTGTTACTGTGAATAAATAAGCGCGCTGTAAGGCGCAATGGCAATTTCTGCCTGCAAAGATTCGCCCACGGTTGCTACATTTTCGCTAACCTGATCTTCGAACGATGCGTCATATCCACCGTAGTGGCTATCGAATCGAAGCTGCCACTCGCCAGCCACAGGAAATTTCAGCACGTAATCTTGCAGCGTGTTGTTAGAGAAGTTAAGAACAACAACCACGCTGTCGCCGGGGCCGCCACTCTCCGCCCAGCGATGGTAAGCCACCAGCTTGTTGTGGTCATCCACATGGTAAATATCAATGAATTGCCCTGTCAAGCCTTGGCTCACGCCCTGACTATTGCGCCGCAGGCGAATGAGGTCGCTGTAGAGCTGAACAATCCCATTGAGCTCATCTGCCCGACGCCAATCCAGCGGGTCCTGGTCGTCAAACCATTTGTCCTCCAAAAACTCCTGTCCCTGGAAGATCATAGGAATGCCCGGCGCAGTAAAAACGCAGGCCGCCCCTAAGGTAGAACGTTTTTTGGAAAACCAGTTCACGCTATTCCCCGGCCAGATCTCTTCTGGAATCCGTGCTTTGCCATTGGCAACTTCATCGTGGGATTCCGTATAGATAACGCGCTTAAAGGCATTGCCGTTGTACTGAAACTGTAGCGCCTCGCAAACGGCATTTAGGTCACGCATGGCATCATCGCCAGAGATAAGGGCAGCGCGTACCGGATGGACAAAGTTGCTGTCCCACTGGCTGCCAAACCCGGCACCACCAGCGCCCGTATCCTTAACAAGCCATTCGTTCCCGCGCAAATCCTCGGCGATGCTTATCTTGTGCGGAGACTGCCTTTGAATTTCTTCATTGATCCACTGCATAAGCTGCCATCCCTGCGGCAGATCGCTAGCAGGATTTTGATCGTGACCGTTGATATTGCGAATAAAGGCGGTTGCATCCCAGCGCAAGCCGTCGACGTGGTACTCTTCTAACCACATGAGTGCGTTATCGCGCAGATATTGCCGCACTTCAGGACGGCCGTAATCCGGCCGCGTATCTCCCCAGGGCGTTTTTGACCGGTCATCATTGTAAAAATAGATGCCTCCACCTTCATTTTCGGACCATCCATCAAACCGCCACAGATCCAGATCGCTGGGCCCCAGGTGGTTGTAGACGACATCCAAAATCACCGCGATTCCCTGTTCGTGGGCCGCCTTTACAAACGCTTTAAAAGCCTGCGGGCCACCGTAATCTGTTTCTACAGCAAAAGGAAGCGAGGCGTTGTACCCCCAGGAGAATCCGCCAGGGAACTCCATGGGCGGCATCACCTCAATGGCGTTGATACCTAACTTTCGCAGGTACGGGAGCTTTTCTATTGCTGTGCCAAAGGAGCCAGGTTTGCCGCCCGGATCATCGTTAAAGGTGCCTATGTGCATCTCGTAAATTACCAGTTCATTCCAAGGCGCAATCTGAAAGCTCTCGCTCTCGCCCCAGTCAAAATGAGGCTCGTGAATAACACAATTCCCCACGGAGCTGGTTACCTGCCGGGCGTATGGGTCCAGACGATGCAGCTTCTCCGAGCCTTTGGTGATGACATATTTGTACTCATCACCGGGCTTTGCTTCGGGCACATCCACTGCCCAATAGCCATCTCCCTCAGGCTCAAGAGAAACGGCCGTTTCATCCCAATCGTTAAATGTACCAACCACGTTCACAGCTTCAGCAAAAGGGGCCCAAAGCCGAAAGGACACCCCATTTTCATGCGGGATTGCTCCCATACCTGGCTGAAGATTATTACTCTTTTTTCTTTTACTTTTTCGCCTTACCATTGTAAATGTACTCCCTCTCTTAATTTAGGCTGTCGCCTTATTTTTGATTTAACTGGCCTTTCAGCTCCATACCCCGAGGCAAATAATCTTCTACGACCTCAGGTGGAGCCAGGCGGATAAATGTTGATAAGCTGATCACAAGCAGGCCAAAATCGTCCAATTGCCCAATGATTGGCAAAAAGCCAGGAATCAGGTCCAAAGGAGAAAGCAGGTAAACAGCCACCAACACGGGAAAAACCTTGAGATAAAGCGGCACGCGGGGATCGCTCATTAGCTGACCCACCAGCTTTATTTCTTCCCACATTTTTTTCCAATAACTGGGGTTGACCAAATTGGGCAATATTCTCAACGAATTTAGCATAATTCTTTAATCCGCTTCTTCAGACTCTATGTCCAATAACTGGCGCCAATCAAGGCCAAAGATGGGTTTTTGGGCGTCGATGCGCACATGAAACCCTGCTTTCTTAGCTTCAATTGCCTGTTCATACACCTCAAACAAACGCCTGGCCTGCTTCTCTAAATCAAATTCGTTGGCTCTTTGTGCGGCGGCCAGGGCCAGGTTGTGGCACAAGGAGTCTTCTTCCAGCACCTGCAATATCGCCTTGGTGAGGGCTTCGCTGTTGTTTGGCGTCAGCAGACCCTGCTCACCGTTGTTGATGGCGTCGGAAGTGCCAGTAGCGTCCACGGCCACAATAGGCAGACCGGCGGCCATTGCTTCCAGCGTCACCAACCCCTGCGTTTCCGTAACGGAGGCGAAGCAAAAAATATCGGCTGCTTTAAGATAATTGGGCACCTTGTCGAAGGGAACGGAGCCAATTAAGTTTATTCGCTCCGCTACTCCCAAATTTTTAGCCAGCTTTTCCAGCTTTTCACGCTCTTCACCTTCTCCCAAAATGACTAGCCGTACATTGGCGTGCTTTTGGATGACGGGGGCAACGGCCGTTATCAACGTTTGCCAATTTTTCTCTTTAGCCAGCCGCCCCAGCGAGATAAGCACCTTGTCATCTTCTGCCCAGCCATTTTTCTGCCGCACGTCGCCAGCATCTGCCTGCTGGTATAAACCTACTTCAATGCCGGTGGGAACGGCCGTAATGCCCTCGGTCACGCCATAGGTTTCGGCCAGCAGCTGTTTGATGCTTTCACTGGGAACCACCACGTGCTGGCACTGGGTCATATAATCGCCAATCCAGCGATCTATCACCTGCTTCACCAGCCCTTGCGGCAAGCCAATGGCATAATGGCTATATTCCCGATAGCGCGTGTGATGGGTGAACACCAGGGGCACATTAAGGGAAGCCGCCTTACGCGCCGCCACCTGCCCCAGCAAGGCTGGATGATGCGCGTGAATCACGTCCAGCTTTAGCGAGGGCAGCAGCGTGTCTACAAAATTCGAGACCGGAATAGTGAGCGGATATTCTTGCAAGGGCAGCTGCAAGGCCGGATAGCGGAAAACGAATGGTTCCTTATCTTCATATTCCCGGTCTGTTTGGGCAAAAACAAAAACATTGTGTCCCAGCTCTGTTAGGCCCTGGCGAAAGCGGCTGACAGAACGAACCACCCCGCTGGTGACGGGGTGGTAAGTGTTGGTGAAGTGAGCAATGTGCATGAACGTTTCCTTCTAAACTATTTTTTAGCTCTGATAAAACCTCTCGCGACCTCAGCTAAAGGCGAGATGGTTGCCGCTCTCAGGCAGCCTTGTTTTTAAAGCTGAACATTTCTTCTTTGCAAATGGAAAAAGCATAAATAACCATACTGGCGTTCCAGGTAAGCGGCGCTTCGGAGGTGTAAAGAAACGTAGAAAGGAAACGGCCGTTCTTGCCATACACTTCATGCACCACGCCATCTTGCACAATCGCTCTGCTCATCCGGGCAACGAGCTCTTCTGCTTCAGACGGCCGTCCCACCCGCGCCAGGGCAATCGTGTGCCAGGCACCCAGCCACAGCCAGGCTGCATTGGTGTGATAATGAGGAATACGGGCAAGGTGATTTTCTATTGCCACTTCACGCTTTCGATAGCCGTAGCTCACCACCTGCGTTGGCACCGGATCAGCCATGCCGATGCGCTCCATTGCATTCAAAATGCTCTGGGCCTGCTCCTCCGTGGCCAAGCCCCAGGCAACCGCCAACGTGTTGCCGCTGCTGCTCAGGTTATGATGCTGCTCGCTGGTAATAAAATAGCCCTGCTCCTTACGCCAAAAATGCGCCTGAATATTATCGTACAGCCGCTGCGCTTTATCGCGCCACCACTGCTGGCGCGCTTCGGTCTCACAATATTTCGCCGCCTTAGCCAGGCCAGAAACCGCCTTCCAATACAGCACATTGGTGTACAAAATTCGTCCCGTTCTGGCGATGCTATCTGCCCAGTCAGTGAAGGCCCCCTGGTGCAGCAAGCCGTCGTCTCCCTTCGCATGTTCTTCCAGCCAATTAATCGCCCGGCACAGGCCATCCCAATGCGTCTTTAGAAAGTCGTAATTGCCCGTTTGCTCGACGTAGTGCAGGGCAGCAATAACCAGCAAGCTGTTGCCATCCAACGAAATGGTACGGTGCGCCGTCAGGTATTTAGGGCGCAGCGGCTTATGAATGGGCTGCTGCCGTTTAAACAGCGAATGCATGTACCGCTCCACCACGTTGGTAGAGTGCAGCTTCACCGGAAACTGCCCTGAGGCTTTCTGATAGAGCAAAAACGCCTCCAGGCAGTCGTGCACCACCTGCACTTGCCCCAGTGCCATCAGGCCAAAGGTTGCAAAGCCAAAGTCACGCGCCCAGGGCTCACGAAAGTTGCGCACGCCAGCACACAACACCAATTTTTCCTGACCATTGAGCAAGGGGCGCGGTTCAATGCAATGCTTTACATTGTCCACAGCAATCTTTAAAGCATGCGCTTCAATCTCAGCCTGGCTGCCCCCCTCCAAAATAGCGTGTTCCCACTCTAATCGTGGCTGCTGCAACAATCGTACCGCGCCGTTGATAAGCGCGCGCACTCCACGTCTCGCCGCCAGGGCCAGACCCAGGAGAAATGGTTCCTTTTTGGGTGATTGTTTTTCCGAAGGTGTCTGTTTTGATTGATCACTCATATTTTGTTGTCGTCTATGGTTTGTCCAATCTAATTTTTTTGCGGGCTGGCTGCTGGCGTTAGGGCAATGGCATCTTCATCAGCCACAATGCGCGAGCCAAACTTGTTGGCATAGACCTGGGTAAACTCCGCGCCTAAAAAGAGAATCTGAGCCGAATAATAAACCCAAACCAACAATACGATCAATGATCCCGCAGCGCCGTAGGTAGAACCAGGCGCACTATTGCCCAAATACAGGCCAATAGCCAATTTACCAATTGTAAAAAGAATAGCTGTTACCGCGGCCCCAATCCAGACGTCACGCCAGGCAACCTTCACATCTGGCACAACCTTGTAAATGAGGGCGAAGAGCACTGTGACCACGCCAAAGGAAACCACAAAGTTTACTAATTGAGCCACGATAACTAGCGTCGGCAACGCATTGTTGACAAACTCACCAAAAGCCGCCAGAACAGTGCTCAGAATCAAGGAGACCAGCAGCAGAAAGCCAACCCCTAGCACCATTGTAAAGGACAGAAAACGATCTTTTAGCGTGCCAAGCAAGCCGCGTCCTGGCTTAGCCTGCACTTCCCAAATCGTGTTTAATGCTCCATGCAGCGCGCCAAATACGCCAGAAGCACCCAGCAGCAAGGTTATAACGCTAATAACGCTGGCAACAATACTTTCATCTGTTTCATCGCTGCTCTCCAGCATGTTTTCTATGACTTCTGCACCGTCACTTCCCACCAGGGCCGTCAGTTCACCGACTACTTGCTGCTGCACGGCCGTTCGGTCAAACAGCTGGGCAGCGATAGCAATGGCAATGATGAGCAGCGGCGGAATCGAAAAGATCGTGTAGTACGCCAGCGCAGCTGCCAGCCGGGACGCATTGTCTTCGCTCCACTCCTTAAATGATTGCGTAACCAGATATTTTAATGTGTTTAAATTCACGGTTCAACCAACCTATCCCTGTAACAGTGATTCAGCTCCGTCGATCCAAACCTCTGTGCCGCTGATATGACCAGACGCATCTGAAGCCAAAAAAGCCACCAGCTCTGCCACCTGTTCTGCCTTGCCTGGCTGTCCATCGGTTAGAGGAATTTTCCCTTCTGGATACTCCACGGGTTCCCTGGCTTTCTCAATGTTTTGTCTGTCAGTATTTTCTTCGATATTCGTCTCGATAGCGCCGGGACAAATGACGTTTACCCGGATGCGATGCTTGGCCAGCTCCAGCGCCAACATCTTGGCCATAGCCACCTGCCCGGCTTTGGTGGTGGAATAAGCAGTAGCCCCGGCGTTGCTAAAAATGCGCGTGCCATTCACCGAAGCGGTGATAATGACAGAGCCGCCCTGCTCTTTTAGATGGGGCACGGCCGTTTTCACCGTAAAAAAGGTGCCGGTCAGGTTCACCTGAATCGTCTTCTGCCACTCATCCGGCTCCAGCTCATCAATGGGCGCCCAGACGCCATTGATGCCCGCGTTGGCAAACACGATGTCCAGCCGCCTCCACTTGTCGATGATCTGGGCAACGGCCGTTTCCATCTCATCGTAATCAGAAATATCGGCGGGCAAGACCAGCGCCTGGTCTTCTTTTCCCTGTTGTTTTTCAATCGCTGCCGCCACTTCTTCAAGTTCCGTCTTCCCCCGACCCAAAGCGGCGATCCGAGCACCCCGTTCGGCTAGCAGCAAGGCAGTAGCCCGGCCAATGCCGGAGCCTGCGCCTGTGACCAGGGCAACTTTGTCTGTAAAAGTCTGATTCATGCTGCTCTCCTACAATATCAAAGCAATTTAACGCAACGGCGCAAAGGGGAGCGCACATTGCGTAGAGAAAACATTATTTTTTATTGCAGTTAAAGATGTCGTAGTATGAATTTACTCGAGGGAACGGCCGTTTTCAATGTGCCTGGGTATAAAAAACAGGTATGTTCTCCAGAGAAAACGGGGTAAAGTATGTAAAAATGCTGCCATCAACGATGCCTGGAGAAAGGAGTGCATGAAACACAAATTTGTTGCTGCAAAATGGTTATTGAGTGCGTTTTTGGCAACGGCCGTTCTCGCCGCCTTACCACTACCCAGCAGCACACCTACTGCGACGATTACTTTGATGGAAACGGCTGTGCTCACTTTCGCGAATAGTCCGAAGGAAAACTGATTTACCACAATCTATAGCATACAAAAATCTGCGTTCATCAGCGTTCATCAGCGTCCCATTCCTGCAAAACCAGATCCACAAATACCCTAAGCAAAGAAGCGCTGGGCACCCAGCCAGATCTGGTACAAGCCAAAGCCAAACAAGGCCACGGCCGAAACCGTGCCCAAAACCCGGTTCAAGCGCGGACTGGCCTGCCCCAGTACGCCAAACAGCACCACAAAGCCCATAAAGCCGCCAATCAACGCCCCATAAAACCCCAGCATAAAAGCCAGGCCATGCGACGGTGCTTGCCGCCACCCTTCCAAAAAGATAGGGCCGGCGATGGTGCTCCAAAAGAGGTAGGCGTTGGGGCTAAGCATGTTCATCAGGGCGGCTTCGCGGATGCTCTGGCGGTTTTGGGCTGTGGGTGGGGTTACGGCCGTATCCACCGCCATCATCCGCGACGCTTGATACGCCTTATACGCCAGAAACAGCAAAAATAGTCCGCCCCCGAAGCGTAATATGGAGACAAACCAGTCCGGCACCTGCGTCAGCACCAGCAGCACCAAAGCCACAATCGGCCCGTCGCTCATTAGCGGGGCCAGCGCCGCCACCAACGTGCTGCGCAATCCATTTTTCAACGTCTGCGACAGCAAATACGCCTGAAACGGCCCCGGCTGCGCCGCCGCCGCACCGCCATACCCTAATCCTTGCAACAAATAGAAAAACATGCCAACTCCTACCAAAGAGGGTATTGAGTTTAGAGTAGGAAAAACGTGCTACTTGCGCCTAAAACGGAGGGAAAACATCAAACTGATATCGTTTGAACACTTTATGCTTGCTCAACCTTATTGTAAATATGACATCCTAGGAGATTCGTCATGTTTTTTATCAAAAAACTTCTCTTAATTTGCGTGATTGTTTTTTTAACAGCTTGTACAGCGGCTACCTCAGAGTCAGAACTAGCCGTAGCCAATGTAAATCCAACTGTAACCAATGCAAACCCGACTGTAACTAATGTAAATCCGACTGTAGCCAGTATTAATCCAGCGGGGTTAGCCCAAACCGCTACCTCAGAACCACCTCTTGCCACACCTACCATCCTACCTACCCCAGGCCTGCCATCTAATACCCCTTTCTCTTGCCAAAGCATTACGGAAATTCCTCTTATCGAATGTGAAGCTTTAATAGCACTTTACAGAGCAACTGATGGGCCAAATTGGCTTACACCTCCTTCGAATATACCTACTAATTGGCTACAAACCACCCCCTGTCAATGGAATGGTGTTAGCTGTGAACAGGGGCATGTGGTTAAGATTGATTTAATGTACTATAACTTAGTGGGAACCCTCCCGGCCGAAATCGGTAACTTCCCCACCCTAAAAATTTTGTCACTTCATGGGAATCAGTTATCAGGAACTATTCCAACCACACTGGGCAATCTTGCTCAATTGCAAGAAATGTATTTAGGCGGGAATCAACTATCTGGCTCCATTCCGGCCGAGTTGGGCAATTTATCCCAATTGAAAAGTTTAACCCTTTGGCATAATCAACTCAGTGGCTCTATCCCTGCAACATTGGGCAACCTCTATCAATTGGAACACCTCAATTTGGCAGAAAACCAATTAATCGGCTCTATCCCCATGGAACTTGGTCAGCTTTCTCAGCTAAATTTCTTAAGCCTTAGAACAAACCAATTAACCGGCTCTATCCCCACCGAACTTGGTAATCTATCCTTACTTAACGCTTTCGACCTTGCATTTAACCAATTGACAGGTACTTTGCCAAATATTGTCAGCCAACTTCCCGCTCTAACCAGGGTAGACATTAGCTATAACCAATTAGAGGGGGAAATTCCACCGAGCTATTTTTCATTACATTTTTATTATGAGGGTAATTCTTTTACCAATGGATAAATCGCTTAAACATTAGACAAACTTAATTTTGTTGTAGAGACATTAAGGTGGGCAGTTTCATATAGTAAGCGTTCAGACTCTTGAAGATTTTCTCTCTGGAAATAGTTGTAATTTGGCGCAAAACTTCAAAAGTCTCCAGAGGACAAACGATTCACAAAAGCATTTTTTGACGCAGAGATGCGAAGAAACCAAAGGAGCAGAGAGGTTCGAATAAGCTTTACTTCTTTGCCTCTTTGCGCCTTTGCGTTAATTTTTTCAAGGCAGCAGCAGGTGCAAATCGCCAAATTCGTGCCAGAGGTAGCGTTCCTGCAGCGCCTGCTCATAGGCCAGGGAGAGATGGCAGCTGTCGGCCAGGGCGGCCAGCATCGCCAGGTGTGTAGCGCGCGGCTCGTGCAGCCCGGTGAGCAGGCCGTCCACGGCCTGAATGCCTCGCTGTGGCGTTATGAACAAATCGGTCCAGCCGGACCCGGCATGGACAGTGCCTGCCTCATCGGTCACCGTTTCCAGGGCGCGAATGACCGTAGTACCCACGGCAATGACCCGCCGCCCCTGCTGCCGCGCCTGGTTTACCTGCACGGCCGTTTGCGCCGGTACGCGATAAAACTCCTCATAGGGCGCTTCGTGATCTTCCAGGCTGGCGACGCCGGTGTGCAAAATCAACGGAGCAAACTGCACTCCCTGAGCCACCAGGCGCGTAATTAGCTCTGGCGTAAAGGCGCGCCCCGCTGAAGGCATCTCGGCGCTGCCCGGCTCGTTGGCAAATACGGTCTGGTAGTAATCTAGCGGCCAGGCCTCCGGTACGTACTCATAGCGAATCGGGCTGCCATGAGCCGCCAGATAGCTGGTGAGCGGCAAGGGCAGCTGAATCGTTGCCAGCCATAATCGCACCGGCTGCCCTGGGTCCTGACGCAGCGCCGGATTATGCGGCGTGAGCAAACGAGCCACCCCGCCCGCAGGCAGTTGGAGCACCATCCCGGCCTCGCCATCGCTAAAAGGCTTCGTGGCGCTTTTAGACGGCCGTCTCAACTCTACACTCCACAAACCCGCCGGTAGCTGCGTCGAGAGATGGAGCCGCAGCTCGGTGCCGTCCGGCAGCACAGCGGGAAGGGCAGCGTTCAGCGTGCGGCTGGTGTTTAGCACGAGCAAATCGCCCGGCTGCAAATGTTTGCCAATTTGCCGAAAATGCGTGTGCACCACGCGGTCGTCCCGATAATGGGAAACCATCAGCCGGACTGCGTCACGCGCCAGGCCGCGCGCCTCGGGCGGCTCGCTGGCCTCCAGGGAGGGAGGCAGCTTGAATTCCAGGGCAGGCAGCTGCGGCATTGATGCTGTTTTAGTGGCCGGAACGTTATTTTGCAGCACTGTCATCATGCGGACACCTCAGCAACAAGATTGCGAGCCTGGTAACGGCCGTTGGGCCAGTCTCCGTGCAAAAGCGCCAAAAAGCCAGGGACGCTTTCTTCCGGCAGCGGCCGGTCGCTAATATCCTCGCCGGGGAATGCCTGCTGGTGCATCTGGGTGCGCATATCGCCCGGATCCACCCAGTAGACGCGCACCTCGGGCAGCCGCTCCGCCAGCTCGGCCGCCAAAATTGCGGAAAGCTGCTCAAAGGCCGCTTTGCTGGCGCCATAGCCGCCCCAGCCAGCATACGGCTCCACCGCAGCGTCGCTGCTAACGTTGATGATGCGGGCCTTGGGCTTTAAGGTGCTGGCTACGGCCTGCAACACGCCCAGCTGGGCAACAACGTTTACCCGAAAAACGTCTTCCAATATGCCCAGTGGGTAATCGAGCAGGGCTGGCTGCGGGCTGGGTCCAAGTATTCCAGCGTTGTTGACAACAAGGTCCAACCCGCCAGCGGCGCGCGCGGCGACGGCCAGCGCCTGCTGGTGTGCCTTGCGGCTAATATCGCCAGAAACGGCCGTTACCGTCGTAAATTGCTCTAAATCGTGGTGAGCCTGGGCCAGTGCAGCCTGCCCCCGGGCATTGATGATGAGCTGCCAGCCGTCGCGGGCCAGCGCATTCGCCAGGGCCAGCCCCAGCCCACGGGACGCGCCGGTAATCAGTGCGGTTTTGGTTTCATTTATCATGGGAAATCTCCAGATGTGATTCAGTTTAACTTTAATGAGATGATTGTAGGAAAACGGCCGTCCTGGCACATCAGCCCCCCGTCCAGCAACATCCCCAACAAAAAGGACAGTGCGCCAGCCTGTCCCTAAGATCAGTGGGCTAGCTTTGCAACAAATGCGCTTTAACAACCGTAGTGCAGTCATTCATCGCTGGTCAAAACAGTTGACCATTTAGCCCCATATTCGCTAGAATCCTCTTACGTTTTTCCGAGGGCTATTTAGTTAAGATAATTTGCAATTTTCCAAATCGAGCGATCGCAAACTGTATGAGTAAAGAGTGGAGCACTACAACCCGTTATTTTGTTTTTGCCTTAGTTTTGGCTGGATTCATCTGGTTTATTACGGCCGCGCAGGCACTCATTGGGGCATTGGCTGTCTCTGCCCTGCTGGCTTATCTGCTTAACCCCCTTGTCACCCTGGTAAATGAGCGTGCCCGCGTGGCCCGCTCCCTCGTCGTCTTCTTTGTCTATCTGCTCTCGCTGGGAGCCATTATCACCGTTACCATCATCTTCATCCCCGCCATTCCTGAACAAACAGCCAGCTTTCTGGCCGATATGCAGATCATCATGACGCAGGCTCAGCGTGACTACTTCTCTGAGCCTATTACCATTTTGAACACAGATATTCATCTAGATGGCTTAATGCCAGAGACGGACATTTCTGAACTGGTTTCATCTTTCATTCGGGCAGATATCATTGTCGAGCTGTTGCAGGCCAGCACGACAAATTTAGGCTGGATTCTGGTTGTGCTGGTGGCAACCTACTATCTGCTGCAGGATTGGGCTAAGCTGCGCGACTGGCTGTTTAGCTGGGCGCCCGATCCCTTTGAGTCTGATTTTCGCAGGCTATACGGTGAGATCAAGCTGGTGTGGGGTCGGTATTTCCGTGGTCAACTTCGCCTGTCAATTATTGTGGGCGTGCTTACCGGCATTGGCTCGCTTATATTAGGTCTGCCCGGAGCGATATTGTTTGGCGTTTTCTCTGCTATTTTTGATGTGTTGCTTTCTGTCGGCCCTGCCATCGTCATGGCCATCGCCACCCTGGTGGCGCTGTTAGCCGGGTCCCACACGCTAGAAATATCTAATACGCTGTTCGCCTTAATCATTTTGGCTTTCTATCTGGCCGTTCAGGGCATAGAAAACATCTGGCTTCGCCCGCGCATTATGAGCTCCAGCGTCCGCATACATCCGGCGATTATTTTTATTGCCATTGTGGGCTCGCTCTCGCTGGCCGGGGTTGTCACAGCACTGATCATCGTGCCGGTGCTTGGCTCCATTGCCGTCATCAGCCGTTATACTTACTTTAAGCTGTTTAAATTGGATCCATGGGAAGATGAGCCCCAGATGGCCTCAAAAATCATTGATGAAGTTGAGGAGAAAACGGCCGAATCCCCAGCCATCCCCCAAAACGCTACTCTAGAATCTACAGATTAGCTTAGCCACTAGCCCACATTACAGCTTTGTCAAAATCTCCACACCAGATTTCGTTACGGCCACGGTGTGTTCATACTGGGCCGAGAGCGAACCATCCTTGGTGATCACCGTCCAGCCATCGTTGAGCAAAATCCACTCATACCCCCCCTGGTTGATCATCGGCTCGATGGTGAACGTCATCCCAGGGCGCAGCTTGGGGCCACGGCCGCTTTGGCGAATGTGCAGCACCGATGGCGCCTCGTGCAGCGTACGGCCAATGCCGTGCCCGCCCCACTCACGCACCACAGAAACACCGCGCGCATCTGCCAAATCATGAATCGCCCGGCCAATATCGTTCAGGTATCCGCCGGGCTCAACAGCCTGTACACCGGCGTCCAGTGCTTCTTTTGCTACCTGCAACAAGCGCTCCGCAGCCGGAGCAATCTTGCCCACCGGAAACGTATAGCAGGCATCGCCACAGTAACCTTTGTACTTTAAGCCAATATCAATGCCAATAATGTCGCCTTCATTTAGGATACGGTCATCAGGGAGACCGTGACAAATTTCGTGGTTTACAGAAGCACAAATAACGCCAGGAAAAGGCGGGTGGTTGTTGGCACTTCCCTGGTACCCCTTGTAAAGAGGTTCTGCGCCCTGGTCGGCAATGTACTGCTCAACTTTTTGGTCCAACATACGGATGCTGACGCCAGGACGTATATTTTCTTCTAACAAAGCAAAACATTCAGCCACCATGCGGCCAGAGTCGCGCATGCGGGAAATTGCTCTGGCATTTTTTAATTTCATACAGCTTCCTTACGTAAACCACAAAAATTAATCTGAGAACCAAATAGCTTTGGTGGTTTACGTTTAGGAGAACAAAAGCATCTTTAGATCGAATCTATTTCTAAAACCTTTTTGTTCTCCACATAATAAAGAAATAGGACGCAGATAAACGCCGCTTTTGCATTTTTAATCAGTGTAATTCCGTATAAATCAGTGTCCGCAAAATTCGGTTCACTTAGGATACAGGCAGGAAAGTATAGCACACAAGAAAAAGAGCCTGCCAGTTTGCGGCAGGCTCTCCTACACAATGTTTATGCGAAAATGCCAAATTAGCGCGGCAGCCGACGCAGCCCAATAAGCTGCAGCACGGCAAAGACGAAGACAGCCTCAGCCTGCAAGGCAACAAACCAGCGCCCGGCAACGCTAAATGAGTTCCAGGCCAGAGCCAGCAGCAGGTAGCTGCCAATCACCCAGGTGACGTCCATAATGGTGATAATGCCTGCCTGACGCCGCTCAATCTCTGGCTGGGCGGCCGTGCGGTACACACCATAGCCAAACGGCAGCAGCCCCACGCCCACCGCCAAAACGAGAACCCAGGGAATATCTGCACCCAAAAAACGAGCAATGGGGCCAGCAGCGACGGTAAAAGCCAGGCCAGTCAGCAGTGAAAAGAGCGCATTGCTTTGCAGGGCACGGCGAAGAAAAGTAAATTTCGATTGTTCAGTTTGTTTCGTGGAAACAGCTTGAGATTGCATTTTGTTACCTCCATAAAAGTTATTGATAAATTAGCCAGCCACGTTCCTTTTTTGAAAAAGGTTATAAAAGAACCGCCCTGACACCAGGTAAATGAGCAGCATCGCGACGGCACCAACCACGATGCCATGATGGGCCAGAGCTTCCAGTCCATATTGGGCTTGAAAAAGAAAAAGGGCTACTACAAGATTGAGCAAGCCATAGCCTAAGTTGCCTAAGGGACTAAAGCCAAATGCACTAAAAAAGCGAATTTTTAGCAGCCCAAACAGAATATGGGGCATGGCGTTCATTAAGGAAAAGCCAATCAAAAAATCAACAAGGGTCAAATTCATTCATCATACCTCCAGCTTTTGCAGTGAATTGTAAAATTCGTCGTAACTAGAGGAAGATTAGGGGATTTTGACCTGCCAAGTCTATGAAAAGCAGTGCCAAACAGTGCCAAAAGTTTGAATTGGGGTAAGTAATGGGTGTGGTAGAGCCTATAAAGTCTGCTTAGATCTTTCTCGCAAGTCGCGCGCTATCAGGCGGGCAGCGGCCGTTTGCCAATTGTACAGCGTGCGCTCTGGAACCTGGCTGCGAAACCAGTCTAATACCTCTCTATATTCCTCATCGTGAACGGCGCGGCGGCTGTACGGCCGTAACCCCACCACATAAGGAAAATAAAGCGCGTTGTAATGCCGCCATGCCTCCGCCGTGCCAAACGCGCCCTCATCACGAGGTTGCAGCTTTTCGATACTTTCTATGAGCACCGCTTTTAGCTCCGCAGCCCGCGCCAGCGTACCGCCCCCCTGCCCATTATGCGCCAGACGATGCGTAACAAGCGGTAGGCGCGTAAGCGGACTGCTGGCCAGCTTCGGCAAATTTCCCATTTGGCTGAGCGCCTGGCGCGTGAGCCGCTCAAACTCTTTTGCGGGCAACTCAAAGGGCTCATTCGCTGCGTTAAGCCGCTGGGCGGCGTTGTCTTCTGCCCGCTGCACGGCCCGCGCCCGGCGCAGATCGGGCGCATTGAAAAAAGCAATTTGATCGACTAAACCCTGTACTGGACCAGAAAATGTGTGAATAAGTACCGCCGCCGCCACGCTGCTGAGAAGCAGCACCACCAGCGGAAAATTAAGGCCGATCCAGATGGCCATCACCAGCACGACCTGTCCACCAAAAATAAGGGCTGTAAAAAAAGAGTAGTCTAAGGCACGTAAAAAGTGGGAAAACCACGCTTCGCCTTTATCGGAAGCATCTAGCTGGGTGATGACCAGCCCAAACAAGAAAAGATCCAGCCCGATAATGGTTGCCAACCACAGCGGCAAGGTCTGATTGTTGGGAATGATGATGAAGCCGATGGCCACGCCATAGGCAAAAATGCAGATCAGGCTGGCTCCAAGTAAAAGCTGTTGACGGCCGTATCGCTCATTCCAGGCAGCCCGCCCGGGAATAAGCCAGACCATCGCGCCCAGCCAGAATAGAGCAGGCAGCACCACAAATAACCGCTGCAGCCGATATAGAGTCAGGGCCAGCCGGGCCGATGGAGCAAAAGTTCCCAGCAGCACCATGGCAATGCCCAGCGCATAGGTGATCATGCCCAGTCCCGCCAGCCAAAGCTGCAAGCGCCCCGGATCGCGCGCAATGAGATAGCAGCCCAACCAAAACGTGAGAAAGAAGAGAACGGTCTGCAAAACCAGTGTGGTTAGCGTCATGTGCAGATTGTACGTAGTTGCTCTGGCAAAAAGCAAATCACCATTGACACGGCAGAGCTATTTAGATATTCTTCTATTTAGATTTTCATCTAAATAGCCGGATTCGCTCAGGAACCATAAGCATAAATGGAAATAGGCGACTGCGAGGTAGAGAAATAGAACACGGATTGCACGGATGATACGGATTTACACTGATTAGTGGGTTGCTGTAGCTATCCGTATGGAGGCAACTTATGGAAACACAAAAAGCAGAGGTGCTGATAGCGTTTTTACAGGCCGTTGGGCAGCGTGAGCGGCTGCATATTTTGGGTATTTTGGCCGAGGGTGCCATTACTGTACCTGAGCTTGCCAGGCGGACGGATTTAAAGGAGACGGCCGTACTCAAGCACCTGAACCGGCTCACGCAGGCAAATCTGGTTCAAGAAACCACACCCTACACCTACGAGCTGAACAAAACTGCACTGGAGCAGATCAACTACACCGTTTTCCACCGGGGTGATTCACAAAACCAGGAAACGCTGCGCCAGCGCGTGCTGCGCCACTATACAGATGGCCCGCGCGTAAAACGGCTGCCGGAAAATGAAGAGGAACTACGTGAAATCGTCAGCTGGCTGGCCGAACTATTTGCCGAAAAGACCCTGTACTCCGAAAAAGAGGTGAATGAGCGTCTGCGCCAGGCCCATCCCGACCATGCCCAAATGCGCCGCTTGCTGGTGGATTATGGCTTTATGACGCGCCACCAGGGCATTTACCAAAAGGCAGCAACATTAGGATGAGCAATGATCAGTTTCAACAACTCCTAAGCTTCTTTAAAGTGTTGGGCAATGAAAGCCGCCTGAAAATTCTGGGGCTGCTTGCCAATCAGGAGCGCAGCGTAGGCGAGCTGGCAGCCATCCTGAAGCTGCGCGAACCCACCGTCTCGCATCATCTTGCGGCGATGAAGAAATTGGGGCTGGTGAAGATGCGCGCTGAAGGCAACAATCGTATCTATTGGCTCGATGTGAAGTTCCTGGAAAGCATGAGCAAGGACATCTTGTCCCAGGCACAGCTGGCAGAACTGGTGCCGGATAAAGGCACGAAAGTGTACGAACAGAAGATTTTAAGCAACTTTGTGGAAAACGGCCGTCTCACCCAGCTCCCTGCCCGCTATAAAAAACAGTTCGTCGTCATGAAATGGGTCGCCGATCATTTTCAGCCCGGCGTGCGCTATCCTGAAGCCGAACTCAACGAAACGCTGAAGCAGCTCCACCCCGACTTTGCCTCATTACGCCGTTACCTCATCGACCATAAGCTGATGGCGCGGGAGAATAACGTCTACTGGCGCATTCCACAGGATTAACGCTTGACAAAGTGTAAGTAATACACTATACTGCTCATATCTTAATTAGTGTAACAATAACACTTAGTGTATTTGTCCAGGTTTTAAATAAAAGGAGCCTCACCTATGAGCAACTTTCCCAGCTTTTACGATCCCAGCCGCATCGGCACGCTCTATTACCCCGATGTGGCGACCATTGCCGCCGAAGCAACGGCCGCGGGCCTAAAACCGGCCGTTGAAGACAAAGAAAACGTACACCTGGTCATCATCGACATGCAGATCGATTTTTGCCATGAAAAAGGCAGCCTCTATGTACCTGGTGCGCTGGGCGACATTCAGCGCACGATCGAATTTATCTACAATAATGCTGAACGCATCACCAACATCACCTGCTCGCTGGATTCCCACCTGCCCCACCAAATTTTCCATCCCGCCTGGTGGGCCGACGAGAATGGCAACCATCCTGCTCCGTTTACGCTGATCACCTACGACGACATCAAGCAGGGCAAGTGGCGACCGCTGGTGGCCCCGGTGCAATCCACCAACTACGTGAAGCAGCTAGAGCAAGAAGCCAAGAAGCAGCTTACCATCTGGCCCTACCACGTGATGATTGGCAGCATTGGCAATGCGCTGGACCCGGAGCTGTTTACGGCCGTTCTCTGGCACAGCATCGCCCGGAAAACACAACCAACGTGGCTCACCAAAGGCAGCATCCCGCTTACCGAACATTACTCCATCATCCAGCCGGAGGTGCCCGTGCCCAACCACCCCATGGGCGGCAAGAACAAACCGTTCCTCGATACGCTGGCCCAGGCGGACGTCGTTGTCATCGCCGGGGAGGCCGAGAGCCACTGCGTGCTGGAAACGGTAGAGGATCTGGTAGAGGATTTCGGCAGCCAGCCAGAGGCATTACAGAAAATCTACTTTCTGCGTGACTGCACCTCGCCCGTGCTGCACCCGGATGTCGATTTTCACGCCATTGCCCAGGCTCGATTTGCCGACTTCGAAAAACAAGGCGTCAACTTCATCAACAGCACAGACAAGCTACCCTTTTAATAACCAATTGCTGTCATCAAAAAGAATTAGAACGCAGATTTCCCTGTACGCGAAGCGGTCGCCCTGCGACATTCCCATGATCAAAAAATCAGGTAAATCTGCGTTCCATTAAGGAAAAAGTCATGACCACAAATAACAATGGATTAGGCAACTTGGATAATTTATTTCAATCAGCCCAGGCAGATGGCCTGACGGACAATACGATGGATCTGGTGGTGTCCAATTTGAACGGCCCAACGATGGCAACGGCCGTTGGCACCCCCCTCAATCAAATTGCCAGCAACGAAGTCACCCTGGCTATGAACATCATCGACATGAGCGGCTCGATGGCCTCCCATGCGGCCGACCTCATCACCGCCTACAACGGCGACTACCTGGCCGCCATGCGCGGCTCCAGCGCCGCCGGCGACATTCTCATGAGCACAATCCTGTTCAACCAGGACGTGAGCCTGCTGCATGGTTACATGCCGCTTAAGGACATTGCCCCGCTCACTCGAACCAGCTACATGCCCAGCGGCTCCACCGCCCTGTACGACGCCGTGGCTGGCGGCCTGACCAACATGGTGCTCTACGCCCAGCAGCTGCGGCAAAGCGGCGTCATGGTGCGCTGCATCGTCATTGTCTACTCCGACGGCGACGACAACGCCTCCAAACAGCGTGCCGCCCAGATTCGCCGGGCCGCCACCGAACTACTCCGGCACGAAATCTACACCCTGGCTTACGTAGGCTTCCGCAGCGGCGGTATCAACCCCGCCGAGCTGCGCCGCCTGGCCGATGAAATTGGCTTCCCAGAAGTTCTGGCCGCCGGGTTGAATCACCAGGAACTGCGCCGCATCTTTAACCTGGTGTCACAATCGACCATCAGCATGAGCCAGCAGGGGGCAATGCCCGCCGGTATGTTTAGCTAGAGGAAAACAGATTGGACCATTTTTCTGAAGAACAAAATTCGCTCTTGCGGAAAATGGTCCAATCTCGCTACGTACAGGAGTAAACACATGTTCATCCCACTTACAACTCTACTCATCATCATCGCTATCACCTTCATGCTGGGGATGATCACAGCCTTCATGATGGTGATGAACGCCCTGGCCCGACGACAGAAATAGGCCAAACAAAAAAGACCGCGAAGGTTTTTACTACCTTGCGGTCTTTTAAAGTTTGTAATTCAGTTGAATTAACCGACTTCATCCATGGATGAAACGATGTGGCCCACCAGGCCATAATTTTTCGCCTCTTTGGCGCTCATCCAGAAGTTACGGTCCGTGTCTTTAGACACTTTTTCCAGTGGTTGGCCGGTTTGTTCGGAGAAAATGCGGTTGAGCCGCTCACGCATCTTGATGATTTCTTCGGCCTCAATGGCAATATCCTGGGCCTGACCGCGCACGCCGCCCATCGGCTGGTGCAGCAAAAAGCGCGTGTTGGGCAGACTAAACCGATTTTCTCGCTCGGCCGCCGCGTAAATAAGTGCCCCAGCGCTGGCTACCCATCCCGTACCGACAACTTTCACCGTAGGCTTAACAAAGCGGATCATATCAAAAATGGTGTCACCCGACTCTACGTGCCCACCGGGGGAGTTAATAAATATCTTGATATCTTCGTCAGAGTCGGCGGCCAGTAGCATCAGCTTTTCCGTCACTTCCCGAGCCACCTTCATGTTAATTTCGCCAAAAATGGTAATGGTGCGGGTTTCCAACAGGCGCTCCATCATGCCTTTCTTTGGTTTTTCTTTTTCTTCGGCCGTTTCTTCTTGTTCATCTTCAAATCGAATCATGGTTGTGTCCTTCATAATGTGTTGTAAGCAAAGTGGGCAGAGTTTACTGCCCAAAGATTAGATTCAGGTAAAAAGGGGGAGTGAAAAGTAAAAAGTGAAAAGTAAGAAAGTATCTCTTTTCACTTTTTACTTATCTACTGACGTTTAAAGGCGCAGGTTTGTAAACGCCTTCATCCCAGGGTAAATGGCAGAATCGCCCAGATCATCTTCAATGCGCAAAAGCTGGTTGTATTTGGCCACGCGGTCACTGCGGGCGGGGGCACCAGTCTTGATTTGGCCTGCATTTAGGGCTACGGCCAGATCGGCGATAGTGGCGTCTTCACTTTCACCAGAGCGATGGGAGACAACGGCCGTCCAGCCATGCCTCTGCACCATCTCCACCGACTGAATGGCTTCCGTCAGCGTGCCAATCTGATTGACCTTGCACAGCAAGCTGTTTGCCGCTTTTCGCTCAAAGCCCATCTGAATGCGCTTGACATTGGTCACCAGCAGGTCGTCGCCCACAATTTGTACCCGGTCGCCCAGCTTCTCCATCATCAAAGCCCAGGCGTCCCAGTCATCCTCACCCAGACCATCTTCAATGGAAATAATGGGAAATCTATTGACCAGATCGACGTAAAAATCCACCATCTCCGCGCCGGAGAGCTTTTTGCCTTCGACCTTCATATTGTACACGCCATCTTCATAAATTTCAGAAGCGGCGGGATCCATGGCAAACATGATCTGCTCGCCTGGCCTGTAGCCTGCCTTTTCAATCGCTTCCAGCATGAGCTCAAACGGCTCGCTGTTGGACTTAACGTTGGGGGCAAAGCCGCCTTCATCGCCGACGGTGGTGCCATACCCTTTACTTGCCAGCACTTTTTTGAGGCTGTGGTAAATTTCGGCCCCCCAGCGCAGCCCTTCGGCAAAGGTAGAGGCCCCAACCGGCATGATCATATACTCTTGCAGGTCAGTGGCCCCGGCAGCATGTTTGCCGCCGTTCATGATGTTGAGCATGGGCACGGGAAGCGTGCGCGCATAAACGCCGCCCAGGTAACGATAGAGCGGCATCTCCTGGCTGTCTGCGGCGGCGTGGGCTATGGCCAGAGAGACGCCCAAAATAGCGTTGGCCCCCAGGTTTTTCTTGTTTTCGCTGCCGTCCAGCTCCAACATCGCCTGATCAATGCCCACCTGATCGGTGGCGTCCCAGCCAACGATGGCCTCGGCGATAGTTTCGTTTACGGCCGTAACCGCCTGCTGCACGCCCTTCCCCACATAGCGGCCCTTGTCGCCGTCTCGTTTTTCCCACGCTTCATGCACGCCGGTGGATGCGCCCGAGGGAACAATTGCCCGACCAAAGGCACCGTCAAATAGCTGCACTTCTACCTCTACAGTTGGGTTCCCGCGGGAATCCAACACTTCCCGTCCGCGGATTGACTCAATGTAAGACATTTTCACTCCTTCATAGGTAAATTAGGAAATCTTCCTGGGATTGTTAATTTGCGCGTTTACAGGTACAGTGGGCTGGTAAACTGACCGAGTATCGGTAAATATTTCACCTAGATCAGTCCATATTTAGAAAGACTATACAGAAGCTGAGGAGTTCGGGCAACAGGTAGTAGACTTTCTACAAAAATTTTACATCGCCAATAGCTGAATAGTCACTAAATTTATGCCGAATGTCCTCTTGCCAAGATGCTATCCCCCGGTTATAAATTTCAGGATAAAGAAAGTTTGGATTGAGGATGGTCAAATCTTCCACCATAAAGCAATAGGCACACATGAGCGACACACTATCTATTGATTCCAACCAGATTCACAGCCTTTGGCAAAGGCTGGCTGAAGAGCTGCTCAATATCTTTGATGCCCATGGCGTGTGTGCTGTCGTGGCGAACGAAACGGCCGTCTTTGCCCAAACCACCACCGTTGTCGGCGTCAGCGATCCCCAGAAGAAATATTTCGACGTATGGATCTGCGATAAAGACGGCCGTTTGCAACAAACCCGCTGGAACAAAGAACACGCTTCCTTTGCCATCTTTTTAGCCGCCGAAAAGCCCACAATGCAGGAAAAATTCAATCAGCCGCCTGCGGAGCTTATCCGCAGCGAGCTGTGGCAGCTACCCCGGGAACGCATTTTGGCCGTACCGCTGCCTGCACCCGGGCGCTACTCGCCCGTTACCCCGCCAGGCATCCTCTGTCTCATCGATCCAGACGATGATCTGGTGCTCTTAGACAAAGACCATCTGGCCGCGCTGGCCACGCACATCACCATGGGGCTGGATCGGGCCTATCTGCGCCAGACCGTGGACCGGCAAGACATCGAGTTTGCGGTTGTGTCTGAAATCAGCTATGCGCTCACCTCCACGCTGAGCCTGCAAAACATCTATCGGCAGCTAATGGAGCCGGTGCGCCGCACGCTCAACGTCGGCTCCGTTTCCGTTGGCCTCATTGAGCAACCTTCGGGCGACATTATTTTTGTGGACATGCTAATGGGCGATCTTTTTAAAGATTTGCCCACCATTCGCCTGAAAAAGGGCCAGGGCATTGCCGGATGGGTGTCAGAAAATCGCCAATCCGTCATCATCAACGACGTGTATGCCGACAAGCGCTTTTATTCTCGTGTTGATCGGCAATCAGGTTTCCAGACCAGCAACATGATTTGTATCCCCCTGCAAATTGAGGACCGCGTAATTGGTATCTTGCAGGCAATCAACAAGCAAAATGGCGACTTTAACGAAAACGATTTGCGCCTGCTGCAGGCCATCGGCGGGCCGTTGGCCGCGGCCATTGAGAACGCCAGTCTGCACACGGCCGTTCTCGCCGAAAAGCGCCGCATCGAAACCATCTTCGCCAACATGTCTGAAGGCATGATGACGGTGGACCCCGACGGCCTCATCACCCATGCCAACGACTCCCTGCTCAGCCTGCTGTTCCGCGATCTGCCGGCCCTGGTGGGCCAAAAAGCCAACGACATGATCCGCCTGACCAACGGCAGCCTCAACGAATTTATGCAGCGCGTCCTCAGCACCACCGAAGATTATCCCCAGCTGGCCACTGAAATGAGCCAGCGCGGTGGCAGCACCGTTCCGATTTTGCTCAGCGGTGCCCCCATTCGTGATGAAGAAGGGAACGTCACGGAGATGATCTTTGTCTTCAGCGACCTGAGCCAGATCCGCGAGGTAGAGCGGCTGCGCGACGACTTCTTCCACGGCATTATCCACGAACTGCGCACGCCATTGGCTACGATACTGATGTACGCCCGCCTGCTGCGCGAGGGCAAAGCGCAGCAAAAAGAAAAAGCAGACCGCTTCCTGGGTGTTATTGAGCGGGAAAGTGACCGGCTGCAAAAAATGGTGCGCCAGATGCTGGAAGTGGTCAAGATGGAAGCCAGCGAATTCCAGCGCAGCACCGATCTGGTGAGCTTAAACGACCTGTTCGACGAGATTTTGCCGCCGCTGGCCGACCGGGCCACGGAGAAGGGCCTCACCTTCCGCCAGCGCATCTCCCCGGAGATGTCCCCCGTGCTGGGCAACCAGGAGACGTACCATCTCATCTTCAAAAACCTGATCGACAACGCAGTGAAGTTTACCCTGTCGGGCACGGTGCGCGTGGAAGCGTACCCGGAGAATGGCCAGATTGTGGTGCAGGTAAAAGATGACGGCATTGGTATTCCCAAGCAGGCGCTGCCCAATCTGTTCGGCCGTTTCTTCCGAGCCCAAACGGCCGTTGAGCGCGGCATTGCTGGTACCGGGCTGGGTCTCTACATGGTCAAAGTCGCCGTCGAGAACTATAATGGCACCATTCAGGTGAAAAGCACGGCGGGCAAGGGCACGACCTTTACGGTGAAGCTCCCCATCGCCGAAGTATAGAAGACCCCAAGGGTTTTGCCTGTTTACGTTTTGAATTTAGACAAATCAAACCCTTGGGGTCTGTCTGATCCTAGCGTATGTCAACACAAATCTACCTCGATCACGGCGCATCGACGCCGGTTCACCCCCAGGTTATTGAAAAAATGCTGCCGTTCTGGACGGACCATTACGGCAACCCCTCCTCCTCGCACACCCACGGCCGTTCCGCCAGCTTTGCCCTGGAAGAAGCCCGCCGCACCATTGCCGAGTTGATGAGTGCCCAACCCAAGGAAATCGTGTTCACAGGCTGCGGTTCAGAGAGCGACAATCTGGCCGTGCGCGGCGTGATGTGGGCTGCGCGTAAGAACGGCAGCGGCAACCACCTGATCACCAGCGCCATCGAGCATGAGGCGGTTTTGGAAACGGCCGTGCAGCTGCGCGACCAGTTCGACTTTGACCTGACCATTTTAGGCGTGGATGAATACGGCCGTGTCTCGCTCGACGACGTCGCCGCTGCCATACGCCCTGATACGGCACTCATCTCCATCATGGCCGCCAACAACGAAATTGGTACCATGCAACCCATTCAGGAGATCGGCGCGCTGGCCCACAAACACGGCATATTGTTCCACACGGACGCGGTGCAGGCGGCGGCCACCACCCGCTGGGACATGCAAACCATGCCCATCGACCTGCTCAGCATGGCGCCCCATAAGTTTTACGGCCCCAAAGGCGTGGGCATTTTGTACGTGCGGGACGGGATTGAGCTGATTTCTTCGCTAACGGGGGGCGGGCAGGAAGACGGCCGTCGCTCCGGCACGGTCAACGTGGCGTTTGCCGTGGGCGCAGCAGAGGCATTTCAGCTGGCTCAAAACAGCATCGAAGCACGCGTCGCCCACTACACCAGCCTGCGCGATCGGCTCATCGCGGGCGTCATGGCCGCTGTGCCTGCCGACGATATCATTCTCACCGGCCACCCCACTGAGCGGCTGCCCCATCACGCCAGCTTCGCCCTGAAAAACATGAGCGGCAACGACCTGCTGATGCACCTGGACATGGCGGGCATTTGCGCCAGCAGCGGCTCCGCCTGCAAAACCGGCGACCCCAAGCCCTCCGCCATTCTGGAAGCCGTGGGCCTGGACCCCGCCTGGACCATAGGCGGCCTACGCTTCACCGTCGGCCGCCAAAACAGCCCGGAGGACATCGACCGCGTCATCCAGGTCATGCCCACCATCGTTGAAAAAGTCCGCAAGATCAGCCAGCTCTTCGCGACTTAACGCTATTCATTTTGTAGGCCCGGCACCCAAGCGAACCTCAACTGTCATTGTGAGTAAAACGAAAATCCCCCCTAAACTCTAGCGACCAACAACTTTGTGCGCGAGAATAGCTGATTTTGTTGAAGATCAACGGACATGATGATTAATTTTTTCTGCAGACCCTTGTTTTGGGGCGCTGTTGGCTGTACATTAGGCGCATCATGAGTGAGATGAAGCAGAACGGCAAGAAAAAGCGGGTAGTGGTGGCGATGAGTGGCGGGGTGGATAGCTCCGTGGCGGCCGCACTGCTGGTGGAGCAGGGCTACGACGTCATCGGCATGATGATGCGCCTGTGGAGCGAACCGGCCAGCGGTGCGTCAGCACCCGCCAACCGCTGCTGCACCCCAGACCAGATGGCCGACGCCCGGCGCGTGGCGGGCCTGTTGGGCATCCCCTTCTACGTGGTGGACGTGCAGGACCACTTCCGCCAGACGATCGTGCAGTTTTTTATTGACGAGCACGCACACGGCCGTACCCCCAACCCCTGCATCGAATGCAACCGCCAAATTCGCTTCACTTATCTGCTGGAGCGGGCGCTGGCGCTGGACGCTGACTACTTAGCGACCGGCCATTACGCCCAGGTGCGCCACACACCCAACGGTTACCAGCTGCTCAAAGGGCGCGACGAGCATAAAGACCAATCCTACGTGCTGCACGTGCTGGACCAGGAAAAGTTGGGCCAGGTGCTCTTTCCCATCGGCGGCTACACCAAAAGCGAAGTGCGCCAGCTGGCGCAAAAGTTTGGTCTGCCCGTTGCCAGCAAGAGCGAAAGCCAGGATTTATGCTTCCTGGGCGACGGTGATTACCGCCGCTTTCTAAACGAATACAGCCAGAAGGCCAGCCAGCCCGGCCCCATCCTCTCCAGCAGCGGCGAGGAGCTGGGTCAGCACGAAGGGCTGCCTTTTTATACTATCGGTCAGCGCAAGGGGCTGGGCATCTCTGCCAGCGTACCGCTGTTTGTGTTGCGCAAGGACGTGGCGCGCAACGCCCTTATCGTCGGGCCAAAGTCGGAGCTAGGGCAGCAAACGCTCATCGCTCGCGACGTGAGCTGGCTTAGCGGCCGTCCGCCGCAGGAGCCTATTGCGGCGCAGATTAAGATTCGTTACAAGGCAAAAGGCATTCAGGGTGAAGTGGTGGATTTGGGAGACGGCCGTTCCCAGGTGACCTTCCACGAACCCGTCTTTGGCGTCACGGCTGGTCAAGGGGCCATTTTCTATGATGGCGACGTGTGCCTGGGCGGTGGCATTATTGCCGACGGGGTAAATTTGCTGGCTGATACGACTCCCACCGCCGCCCCAACCCTTCAACTGGCCGACATTCAGGTGCGCCCATGATGACTGCCGCATCTGGTCTGATCCTCGGCTTTTTGTTGGCGACCGCTTACGGCGCGGGCTTTCACCTGCTGCTGGGCGGCCCGGCACGCCGCATTATCCTTTACCTGGTGGCGGCCTGGATTGGCTTTGCCCTGGGCCACGTCGTGGGCGATTTGTTGAACCTCAACTGGCTGCGCCTGGGAGCGCTGCAGCTGTTCAGCGCCAGCGTGGGGGCCTGGGTGGCTCTGTTTATCAGCCGGTGGTTGGCAGGGGATACGGCCGTTACCTGATTAGATATCCCTCCCCTTTGAAGCCGCCGTGCTTTAATGCTATACTTGCCCTACATTTTCCAACAGAAATTTGAAACAGGAGCATGACATCCGCCTTGGATAGCCCGACGTATACACCCGCCCCCGGCCCTGCGCCGGAACAGAAGAAGCTGATCGCTGTCAAACCAGTTTATATTGCCCTCGCCGTGATTTTGGCGCTGGTGCTGTTGATTGGTTCCGTTTGGGGCATCATCTGGCTGGCCAGCAACCAGGCTGCAACCATCGAAGCCGTACGCGATGTGCTGCTGATTGCCCTGGCCCTTGAGTCTTGTCTCTTTGGCATCGTCTTGCTCTTTATGCTGCTAATGATTATTCGTCTGGTGAACATGTTGGAATTTGAGATAAAACCCATTTTAGAGAAAACTAACGAAACCGTTGGGACCATTCGCGGAACCACCACCTTTGTCAGCAGAAACGTCGTCCGGCCCGTCACTGAAGCCAGAGTACATGCAGCGGGCCTACGGCAAGCCATCAAATCCTTGTTTGGCAATCCGCGCAATAACTTACCTCGGTAGGAGAGAAAAATGAGCGATAATTCAAATGATCTTGGTGCATTCTTAGCAGGATTTGTCATTGGCGGGCTTGTTGGGGCCGCCACGGCCATTATTTTAACGCCCCAGTCGGGTGAAGAAACCCGCTCCTTTATAGCCAACAAGAGCAACGAACTGATGCAATCTGGGGGAGCCAGAGTACAGCAGGTTCGTGAATCGGCCGAAGCTTATGGTCAGGAATACCTGGATAAGGCTGGCTCTACGTTTAGCCACACCCGCCAGCAGATGAAAGATGTAGGCGGGCGCGTGCAGGAACAGGCAAGAATTGTGCTGGACAAAGGAAAAGAACAGGCTTCTCAGCTAAGCTCACGGAACAACAATGACGATCCCAATGGGCTTAGCGCGTAAACGGCCGTTTCCAACACCCTGTTGCCGACAAACAGCCAACCTTATCCCTTAACAATTTTTGAACAACTGAGTCTGTAACCGTATAACTTTTGGCTGCGGCAGCTTGTTATTGCTCCGCTAGCCATTTGCAGACAGGCGTCTCCTGGTGGAGTCGCCTTTTTGCATGTAGCCACCATGACCCAACTATCTCTCATCTCCATTACTGAACTGTTAGAAAATCTGGCCAACGGCCAAACAGCCCAACAGGTACAAAAAGCATACGAATTTGCCAGCCGCATCCACGACGGCCGTAAGCGTGAATCTGGTGAACTTTACATTGAGCACGATCTGGCCGTAACCCAAACCATGAGCCAGCTTGGGGTAGATACCCCCACGCTTATTGCCAGCATGCTGCACGACAGCTTGCTGCCCCACACCGGACAAACGGTCGAAACCATTCGCTACCACTTTGGCGCAGAACCGGCAGCGCTGATCGAAGGACTGGAGCACCTTTACGCCTATGCCAGCGAGGCCCAATACCAAAAGCTGCGCGATCCTGTAGCTGATCGCAAAACGCTAGAAGGCGTACGCCGCGCCGTGCTGGCCATCATCGAAGGCGACATTCGCGTCATTCTCATCCGTATGGCCGACTGCCTGCAAGATTTGCGCAAAGCCAGCAACCTGCCGCCAGAGCAGCGATACATTATTGCCAATGAAGCCATGAGCGTATATGCACCCCTGGCAAATCGGTTGGGCATCTGGCAGCTTAAATGGGAGCTTGAAGATCTGGCTTTTCGCTATCTGGAGCCAGAAAAATACAAAGAAATTGCCAGCCAGCTGGCGGCCCGTCGCGCGGAACGCATGGAAAATATTGAAGGCGCGGTGCAAAAGTTACAGCGCGTCATTCGGGAAAATGGCTTGCAGGGCAGCGTAACCGGCCGTTCAAAACATATCTACTCCATTTATCGCAAAATGGTGCGCAAGCGACTGGACTTTGACCACATTTACGATATTCAGGCGCTGCGGGTGATATTGGAACCAAAGGATAAAGCCAGCTACGAGAAAAAAAACCTGAAAGAAAAAGAAGAGGAAGATCGGTATCTGTGCTACCAAGCGCTGGGGCTGGTACACAGCCTGTGGCAGCCCATTCCTCGCGAATTTGACGACTATATTGCCGCGCCCAAGGCCAACGGATATCAATCGCTGCACACGGCCGTTATCGACACGAAAACTGGCGAAAATCTAGAGGTACAGATTCGCACCCGGCGCATGCACGATGAGGCCGAAAAAGGCGTTGCTGCCCATTGGGCCTACAAAGAGGACGGGGGCAAGGTTGCCAGCTCCGTGAAAAAGCGCATTGATGGCCTGCGCGAGCTGTTGGCAACGCTGCAAGATGATGAGCGAGAGGACGATGACGCCCTGCTGGAACATGAAATTTTAGCAGAACGCATTTACGTCTTTACCCCCAAAGGCGACGTCATTGACCTGCCCGTTGGCTCCACGCCCATCGATTTTGCTTATGCCATTCACACAGAAGTGGGCCATCGCTGCCGGGGGGCGCGCGTAAACGGCAAGATGGTTAGCCTGGATTACGTGCTGAAGTCCGGCGAGCGGGTGGACATCTTAACCACCAATCGGGGCGGCCCAAGCCGAGACTGGATGAATGCCACCCTGGGCTATACGGGCAGCACCCGCACCCGCAGCAAGATTCGGCAATGGTTCCGCAACCAAGAGCGCGAGCAGAACATCTTGCAGGGGCGCGAAGTGGTGGAGCGGGAGCTGCGCCGCCTGGGCCTTGCAGAGGCGTATACCGTTTCTGATATTGCCAGCGCCCTAAAGTTTGACGATGAAGAACAATTTTTAGCCAAAGTAGGCTTTGGCGACATTCAGAGCAGGCAGATTAGCGGGGCCATTGCCCTGATGGAAAAGAACCTGCACCCGGACGATGAGCTACGGCCGTTGCTGCTACAAACGCCCCAAAAACCGAAAGGGCTTACCATTTCCGGCATTGGCGGCCTCTATACACGCATGGCTAAGTGCTGCCAGCCCATTCCCCCCGAGCCAATTACGGGCTTCATTACTCGGGGTCAGGGGGTCACTATTCATCGTGCGGACTGCACGCAAGTGCTGAACATTTCGGAACCAGAACGGCTGATCAAAGTAGAATGGGGCGAGGATTCGGCCGTTTATCCCATTCCTATTGTGCTGAAAGCCTACCGCCGCCCCAACATCATCGAAGAGATCGTCGCTATTCTACGCGGCCAGAAAATCAACGCGCCCAAGACCAAAACAACGTCCGTAGGCAATGTCATGACCATTTCGCTGGTAGTGGAAGTGAAAAGCCTGGAGCAGCTCAACTGGCTTCTGCAAAAGCTAGAATCGCTGCCCAACGTCATTGAGGCCTATCGCCAGCGCTGGTAAAGGCAGCGGTAATCGGTGAGCAGTAAACAGTAATCAGTGGCCTTGCTTGACGAATAAGGGCGCTCGAAATATGGAACGCATTGTTGTGGTGGGCACAAGTGGATCGGGGAAGACGACTCTGGCGCAGCAGCTGTCGTCCTGCCTGAATTATCCTCACATCGAGCTGGACAGCCTGCATTGGGGCCCCAACTGGACAGAAGCGCCTGATTTTGCCCAGAAAGTGGCGCAGATGGTGGAACGGCCGTATTGGGTGCTCGACGGTAATTACAGCCGCGTACGGCAAATCATTTGGCCGCAGGCAGATACCATCGTCTGGCTGGATTATTCCATTTGGGTATGCTATTGGCGCATGGCGCGGCGGGTGTTTAGGCGCGTCTTTTTGCGCCAGAAGTTGTGGAATAACAATCGAGAAACATTTCGCGGACAATTTTTGTCCAGGGATTCATTGTTTGTCTGGATCCACCAAACGCACGGCCGTCGGCGAGAAAAGTACGCCACCCTGATGCAGGAAAATCTTTATCCGCATCTTACCTGGATTCGCCATCCCACGCCCCAAAAAGCAAAGCAGGGGTTAAAGGAAATTTGCAGCCCTAAGTTACTGGCGTAACAACTTCTGGATGCGTTTGTAGCACCAGCCGCGCCAGTCATATTCGCTTTTGCTGTAGGCAACGGTCGTTAACGTCTTGATCATCTCAAACAACTTTCGTCGCTGAGTATCGATCGTTGTGCCATACCCCTCACAAAAAGCGTCCCACCCCCCAGGCAGCACGCGCAAATACCAGGAAATCAGCGCCAGATCAACTTCGGGCAGCCAGCCGCGCGCCAGTTCAAAATCGAAGATTGCCCGGAAATGAATACGGCCGTCTCGCACACAAAAACGCATATTTCCCCCATGCAAATCAAAATGCGTGAACCTGGCTGGCTCCCTCTCATCAAGTAGCGGCAGACGCGCCTGCAACCAGTCTGTAATCGGCTTTTCTTCTCGTTTGGCCAGGAAACCAAGCTCAATAGCGCGGCCCAACATATGCTGTGCTTCCTGTTGGGTAAACAGGCGTGCATTGTGCAGATGCGGATTCGGGCGTGGTCCCGCCAATAAACTGAACTGCGGCAGCTCAATTTCATGCAGGCGTCGGACGGCCTTACCGGCATCTATCAGTGCTTCCAGCAGACCGGATTCAGTGTCCGGTTGGCTCCGCCTGTAGGCAGGTGGTAGCGCGGGAATATCAGCTGCCGCTGGAATGAAGTCGGCCAGATTAATACCCGGCAAATAATCGACAATGAGCAACCCTTCCCCCATCTCCGGCAGCGCCAGCAACAACCGGGGAGCTGGTGCTGCTTCCAGTTTTTGATGAATCATACGCAGGGCAGCTTCTTCATTGGCAAAACGAGACGCTTTACGAGCAAATCGCAAATAGGCTTGCCGTGGCTCACCAGCCTGGGGAATTAGGGTCACAAGATGGGGGTTTGTGGGGTCGTGCAGCAGGTCATGATAACCGTGGGCACGAACAGCCATCCTTAGGTCCACTTCACCACCCAAAACATAATTCTCTATGCTTCATCGATACAGGTAATATCACTTAATTATTGCACCGTGCCCATTTCATCTAGCTGAACGGTCTCTTTGCCTTCGGGTGTGTGCAGCGTAAGACGCCACGTTTTAAGCTCGTAGCGGAATTCCTGCATCCACTCTTGCGGCGTGTCGGCATTGTAGACGAGGTGGCCCCACACGGCCGTTTCATCTCGCCCCCTCAAACGCAAGCTGGCCTCTTGCCAGCGACAATAATAAACAAGTGGTTTCACGTATCTTCCTCTAAAAATCGCGGTGCAGAGCCGCACAGAGAGCACAAAAATCTGCGCTAATCTGCGGATTTTTATCCCTCGATCGCTTCATATTGCTCAAAAATGCGTCGGTAGGCCACGGAGCTAAGCATGAGTTCCTCATGCGTGCCCACCGCCTCCATGCGCCCTTTGCGCATCACCACCACCTTGTCTGCCCAGCGAATCTGGGACAGGCGATGCGTGATCAGAATCGTCGTCTGGTTGGCCGCAGCACGCACAATTGCCTGCTGAATCTGGTCTTCCGTAGCGCTGTCCACGGCGCTGGTGGAATCGTCCAAAATGAGGATGCGCGGCTGCGTGAGGAAGGCGCGCGCCAGCGCCAGACGCTGCCGCTGCCCGCCAGAAAGCGTAACGCCGCGCTCACCAATGACCGTTTCATAACCGTCCTTAAAGTGCAAAATAAAGTCGTGGGCCTGGGCCGCCTTGGCCGCCTCTTCGATCATCTGCTGCGTAGCGCCCGGGCAGCCAAAGGCAATGTTCTCGCCCACCGTGCGCGAAAATAGGAAAATGTCTTGCTCGATGATGGAAATTTGCCGCCGCAGCGCCGCCAGATTCCAGTCACGCACGTCAACGCCGTCAATGAGGAGACGGCCGTTTGTCACGTCATATGTCCGGTTAATAAGCTTGGCCAGCGTGCTTTTGCCTGAACCAGTCTGGCCCACAATTGCGACCGTCTGCCCCGGCTCAATAGCAAAATCAATGTCTTGCAGCACTGGCGATCCACTTACGTAGCCAAACGTCACCTCTTCAAACCGCACGGATCCTTGAATTTCGGCCTGATGTCCTGCTGCATTTTCATCCAGCACCGTCTCCGTGTTCATCAGTTCCAAGATACGGCGCGCGCCAGCCAGCCCCAATGAAACTCGTGAATAAGCCAGCAGCGAAATAAAAGTTGGAAAACCAAACAAAGCCAGCAGCCCCATGTAGGCAATCACGTCACCGACGGCTATCTGCCCAATCTGAAAGAGATAAAGCGCGTGCAAAAAGCCAAGCCCCTGTGTAATGCCCAGCAGCAGCAGCGGCAGAAAGCGGGCCTCAATTTTGCCTTGCTCAACGGCCGCATCCCGGTACTCCGTTGCGTTTTCGTTGAACAGACCAATTTCCTGCGCCTCTTGCGCCGTGCTTTTCACCAGCTCAATGCCATCAATGGCTTCAGCCAGCCGACTGTTCATGCTGCCAAATGCTCGCCGTACGTGATCGGCAATCCCTTGCAGCACGTTCAGATACCGCATCACCGCCAGAACATAAGTGATGATGAAAAATAAAGGTGCCGCCGCCAGCTGTGGGTGATAGCCTGGCGCCACCAGCAGCGGCATAATCATAAAGTTCGCCGATCCAGCTACCAGATTCACTCCGGGATTCATCAACAAATTTACTTCATGCACGTCATTTGTGGCTCGCGCCATCGTGTCGCCCACGGGCTGCGAATCATGAAAAGCGGTGCTTTTGCCCAGCAAGCTAACGTACAGCTCTTCGCGCATGTCTCGCTCAAGCCGTTCACCCAGCACGGCGCTGGAAAAATTCCGACCCAATTGCAGCACCGCTCGCACGGACTGGCTGATCACGACCCCCAGGGCCATCCAGCCAATGGTGCGCAGATCCGGCGGTGTTGCCAGGGCCGCATCGAACGCAATGCCAATGAACACCGGCACAACGGCCGCTAAAGCCGCGTTGCCAAATGCGCCAACCAACATGCCTGCAATTAACAATTTATGCTGAGAAAGGTGGGATAAAACCCAACGACTGGTGGTACTTTGGTCAGTCTGGTGTGATCTATTAACGTCAAATTCACTCAAATTTCTATCTCTTTGCTTTAGGATGACACCACTTGGTCTTAATAATTTTCATCAATCTTCTATCGTAACCGTTCGTAACCATTTTGTCCGGTTTCCGATAACCATGAATCTGTTCATTACTGGTAGTCCATGAACATCCAAAACTCTTTACTAAAAGAAAGCTGGCCACCATCTCTGATCACCACCGCTATGGAGATCGATTATCGCACACAGCAATCTTTTAAGCATCTGGATAAATTGATGCGCCCTTGGGAGGGGCCTGTTAGGATGAAGCGAGTACTTATTATAGGTTCAAGTGGCTCTGGTAAATCCACACTCGCCCGACAGCTCGGAGCCAGATTAGAACTGCCAGTTATTCATTTAGATCGCCACTACTGGCATCCCGGCTGGGTAGGCACACCGGATGCAGAGTGGCAGCAAACCGTTGCTCGGCTGCTCCAGCGCGAGCAGTGGGTTATGGATGGCAACTATCGCAGCACGTTGCGAATGCGCCTGAACGCAGCCGATGCCGTTGTCTTCCTGGACCTGCCGCCGTGGATTTGTGCCTTGCGCGCGCTCAAGCGCCGCATCCAATACCGCAACCGGCCGCGCCCCGACATCGCTGAGGGATGCAATGAACCTCTTTTTGATCCCCAACTGTTTCAGTTTATTCGCCACGTTCTAAGTTACCCAGATCGGGCCAAGCCGTATGTAATGAAACAGCTGCTCCAGATTGCCGATTCAAAGCATGTGGTGCTGTTGAGGTCGCCTAACGATGTGAACAGCTTCTTGAGCGCGCCCCTGGATTTCCCCACGCTGAACCTGATTCAAGGCGGCAAGCTGGCCAACATGCCGCAAATTGCCCGCGTGCCTCTGGATTAGAACCGGGCTACGTGTCGCGTGGTATAAACGGATCCAGACGGCCGTAATTCACTCTGCACCAGCTGAATCTCCCTCACCTCAAACGCTGCCGCCGCCAACGCCACTGCCCAATCCAGAGCCTGCACCTGCCGATTATCTTTCACCCGTCCCACTGTAATATGGGGGCTGAACGGCCGTCTTTCTGGCGGCCAGCCCAACTGCACCACAATATCCTCTAACGCTGCTTGCATACGCTGCAACGTGGCTACATCGCCGCCTAATCCTGCCCAAACCACGCGCGGCCGTTTCCGGCTGGGAAAGGCTCCAACGCCGTTCAGGCGCAGTTGAAAAGGCGATTGCTGGCGCACAAAACTGCTTAACTGGTCTTGCAAAGCGGGTAGCTTAGAAACGGCCGTATCGCCCAAAAAACGCAGCGTCAGATGCAGCTGTTCTGGCTTTACCCAGCGGATTGCCCGGTCTGGCAGGTGCTGGCCCATTTGCGCGGCCGTCTGCAACAATACTGACTTCACCGCTTCCGGCAGCTCTATGGCAATAAACAGGCGCATCGTATGGTTCACAGTTCTATCTCTCCTAATATCGAAGTAAGCACTTGATCCAGTTCCGGCATGGCCTCGACCGTTTTGAAGTGGGCCAGCCGTTGGTATATGTCGGCAGACGCTTCATGGAAGCCCCCAGGCAGGCCAACGCTGGCAAATGTGGCCGCAATTTCGTGCATCTCGCCTTCAAAACGCCACGCTTTGGCCGTGACGCGGCGCACGCGCTGCTGCGTTTGCCGGGCAAAATCGGAGCCATCTCGCGACCATTGCTCCTCAAGATTGGCGCGCACACCCAACGCTTCGGCCCCGGCCAGAATGGCGCCCAGCAGGGCAGTCGTGCCTTTGGTGTAAGCCGCAAAGCACATCTTCAGCGCCGATGCCTGGCCGATATGCTCGCCGATAACGGCCGTTTCCAAAGGTCCGCTCACAAAAAAGGACGCCGCTAACGTTGCCCATTCACCAGACAAATACAGCCAGGTCCGCTTCGGCTCCCAGGCAGGGCCGCCAATAATGCCGCCGTCTACAAAAACCACACCTGCTGCACGCATCATCTCCGCCATATGAGCGGCTTTTTGCGGAGCAATGGCGTTAGCGTCCAGATACAGTCCGGTAAAGCCTGCGGCCACCACTTCTTCTGCAACAGCCACGGCCAAATGGGGTGGACAAACCGACACAATGGCCTCACACGCTGCACACAACTCTGCCATAGATTGCGCATCCAGCAGATTATGCTCCTGGGCGCGGGCCACGCTTTCCGCGCTGCGCCCTTGTGACGCCCAGTAGACGTCAAACCCACTGCGCTGCATTGTTGCCGCCACCGAAATACCCATTGCCCCCGGGCTAATAATGCCAATCTTTTTGATCATACCCTTTTGCCTCATTTTTCCTCCGTGCGCATAAACCATGCGGCTCTTCTTGCTTTCGTGTTCGCAATCGCACAAACGGCCGTCCCACTTACCTTCCACTTCTCACATTTCACTTACCACTTTTTACTTCTCACCTGTTCTCCTGTCACAAACTTGCCACCAAATTTTACCTTTTTCTCATTCCCCGCTACAATTGTGCCTATGAGCATGGACAACCCTTTTTACCATCGGGGCGCAATACGCCGCCAGCATGATTTTTACAACCGCGACGCTGAAATCAGCCAGATTTTGGGCCTGCTTCGCAACGGACAAAGCGTTTCGCTGATTGGTCCGCGCCGCATTGGAAAAAGCTCCCTGCTCATTCACCTTACCCGGCCAGACGTCCGCGCCCAGCTTCAGATGGACCCACCCCACGTGCTCTTTGTGCTTATCGACTGCCAGGAGTTTGGCGGCTCTCCACCAGAAGAGATTTACGAGGCGCTGCTAGACGGGCTGCTAGACGCCGCCCAAGAAGCGGGCATGGCCATCGAAGCGGACCAGTCCCCCGGCACTTACCGGGCGCTGGACCGGGCGCTGCACCAGATTCATAAGAATGATACGGCCGTTGTCGTCTTGCTCGATGAATTTGAACTGTTAGCTGCCAATGAACAGCTTACCCCCTACTTTTTTGCCCGGCTGCGCGGTCTCACCACCAAGTACGGGCTCGCCTACCTCACGGCCAGCCAAAGACCGCTCTTTGCCATCACCGCCGAAGAAGAAATTCTTAGCTCACCGTTTTTCAACATTTTTGTGACGCTGCCGCTGGGACTGTTCACCTTAGAAGCCAGCCGCCAAATGATTCAAAATCGGCTGGCAAGCGTGAACTGCACCTTTTCTGATGAGCTGGTCGATTACCTCATCTTTCTGGTAGGGCCACATCCCTTCTTTTTGCACGTGGCTGCCTACCATGCTTTCCAGGCAAAGATGCAGGATGTAAGCCTGGAAAGTAAAGATGATTTTGCCCAGCTAGACAATCCCATTGAAGTAGAAGCGGATTCGCATTTGGGCTACCTGTGGCAAAACCTGACGGCCGAGGAGCAATATGCTCTGGCGATTGCCGATGGCCCCATTGACAGCCTGCGCCTGCTAGAGCAGCAATGCCTTCTGGAAGCCATAGACGGCGCCTACCGCTACACGAGCGAAATTTTGCGCCGCTATGTGCGCCGCCAGCAGGTTAGCGGCTTGATTCAGGCAGGGCCATTTGTCATTGACCAGCAGCGGCACCAGGTATGGGGCCAGGGCCAGGAGATGAGCCTGACAACTTCCCAATTTGCCATTTTGGTAAGCTTGTGCCAAAACGCTGGGCAGGTGGTTCATGGGGACGATTTGGAAACGGCCGTTTGGGGGGATGTGCTTGTTGATGACCCAGACCGGCTGAAAACGCTCATCAAGCGGCTGCGCCGCGCAATTAGTCCGTTCGACACCTGGATCATAAGCGAGCGGGGTGTGGGCTACGCGCTGCGGCCACCCGAAGGCCAGTAAGCGGTAGGCCAGTATTCAGTAATCAGAGTCCAGTTATTACCGATTACTGACCCACTGAATACTGATCACTAAAAATATGACAAGGGGCAACTCTCAACAGGCTGGTTTTTTAACGAACGGCCGTCCCCACTGGCCGCGTTTTTTCTTGTTGCTCTTTCTTAGCCTTCTTCTCTGGCACAATCCTCACTCCCTTCACGCCCAGGCACAAACGCCCGCCTACTGGCGTCACTCTGCCTCCAGCCGCATAAGCCACGTCATTAGCCAGGATATGAACCAGGATGGCGTGGATGAATTCCTGGTAGCGGCGGAAAACGGCCGTGTCGAGCTGCTAAACTCCATCGGCAACCTGCAATGGAGCATTCCGGCGGGTGACGTCATCCAGGCTATCAACATTCTGAACCTCGATGAGGACCCCGAACATGAAATTGCCCTGGTGGCTAACCGCAACCTCACGCTGTTTAGCCTGGGCGGCAGCAAACTGTGGTCCATTCCCCTCAACACCATCACCCCGCCACAGCCGCTTCTGGCTTTTAGCAGCAGCGCGGGCGGGCAGGAGTGGCTGGCACGATACAACGTGCAGGTTCGCCAAATTGAACCTTTTGACCACGATGGTGACGGCCGTGATGAACTACTCGTTCTGTTCAGCAGCGGCCAGCTACAGCTATTTGACCAAAACGGCTCGGTAATTTGGGCCAACAACGAAAAAAACTCGCCGTTGCTCAGCACCCAGGTGCTTATGCAGGTTGCCGATCTCAACGCCGATGGGCAAACGGAAGTCGCGCTTGGGTACTTTAACCCCTCGCTTCGCTTTAGCGAGCTGCGCCTGATCAACGGCAGGGGAGAAGATATTTGGGAGCAGCCTCAGCCAATCTCCGACGTCATCTCTGCGCTCAGCGTCGTGCCTTTTGGCGAAGATGGCGAGCTGTTTCTGGCAGTTGGCTCCGGCGGCGGGCAGATT
This sequence comes from Promineifilaceae bacterium (SeqCode), assembly GCA_041987425.1. Taxonomy (GTDB): domain Bacteria; phylum Chloroflexota; class Anaerolineae; order Promineifilales; family Promineifilaceae; genus Leptofilum. The sequence continues at coordinate 64,252 of JBHIWP010000004.1, forward strand.
AACTTGCTGAACTATGATCGCCAGCGGGAATGGTGGCCCCGTACCCTCAACAAGCCCATAACCACGCTCACCGCTGGAGAGTTTGACGGCGAGCCTTTGCTCTTTGCTGGCACGCAGGTTGGCGTGGTTGTCGCTTACCGCGCCAACGGCAGCCGCCTCTGGACCCGGCGGCTGGTATCAGAGGCCAATCGGCCGGTGGTGGGGCTGTCCACAGCGCAATCCAGCAATGATGCAACCGAGCCGCTACTGTCTGTGCTTTTGGGCCCCAGAACAGGGACCAATGGTCCCAATGATGTGCTGCTGCTGGGGCCAACCAACCGGACACTGGCAACCTATGAGGTGGTAGACGCCAATGGGCTAACTCGCCTGCTAGACATTAACCAGGACGGCCGTTATGAACTGCTCCTGGCGCGTTTTGCCACGGTGGAGCTGCTGGGCCTTGGCGTGGGCACCAGCGAGATCGCCCCAGAATGGAGCCGGTCTCTTGATTCTGAACCAGGCGCCATGCTCGTTGTCGATTTTGATAGGGACGGTGAGGATGAGCTGGTGGTGGGGGCACGCGACGGCCGTTTGCACTACATTGATCAACAAAATCGCGTTCCCTGGCTTGTCACTCCTGGGGGCAACATCACCGATTTGGCCCTGCTGGTCAATGAACAAGGCCAGCAGCAGGTTGTGGTCATTCGCAACACCAGCGTAGTGGGCGCAGACAACCTGGAACGCCAGCAGGCCTGGATCGACGTGCGCGGCACCGATGGCGAGCAGCTTTGGGAACGTGCCTTCGAAACCAATATCACCAGCGTGCTGGTTGAAGACATCAATGATCGCGGCGATCCTGAAATCATAGTGGGCACCCAGGATGGCAAGATTCTTGCCTTTACCGCCACCAACACCGAACTTTGGGACAAAAGCCTGGCAGAGGAGGGAAAGGTTGGCAGCCCTATTACCCAGCTCTTGCAGCTCCAAAATCTGGAAACCGGGCAATCCATTATCATTGCTGCGTCCCAAAATCACCTGTACAACGTTCAGTTCCGAGCCCCTTTTTCTCCTTCAGGTATCGCCGCTTATGAGTCGCCAATAAATTCCGTGTTTCGTCTTGAGCAGCCCGGTGGAGAACTGGCTACCGCGCTGCTGGTGTTTACAGAAGGGCAGGTATCTGGGCTTACATGGCGCGGCATCCAAATGCCGGTGTGGCCCATTTCTTTGGAAGGCAACCCGCTGCTCAGCATTCCCGCCAACGACATCATCGAAGAGGCATTTGAAGAGTCTACGGCCGAATCCTTTTTGGTGGCGACCAACGAGGCTGAATTGATCCGGCTGCACATTGAAGACAGCACGCCAAACGTGCTGTGGCGGCTGATTGGCCTGAGTAACGTCACCTCGCTTTACTGGGGAGACCTGACGGGAGACGCGCTGCCAGAAATTGTGGTTGGCAACAGTGAAGGCAGCGAAGGTCGCATCTATCTCTACTCCAATCAGCCAGAACTGATTGACGAGATTCCCCTCTCCAGCGGCATTTTTGCCATGACAACGGTACGTCGCAATGAGCAACAAAACGCGGATCTAGTTGCCGTAACGGAAAATGGCCTGGTGCAGCTGTTCCGCACCACCGAAAATCGTCCCCCGCTGCTGACAAACCCTCAGGTAGAAGGACAATACAGCTTTGGCGTGTCTGTCACCGACGTAGAAGGGGATGAGGTGGCGATACGGCTGGAGATATTTAACCCGGCAAACGGCCGTTGGGAAAATCAAGGCACAGAAGTGGTCGCCAACGGCAATGACCGCCGCTTTTGGACAGTCCCCAATCCGGCAATCACCAACAACAACATTCTCTACCGCTTCTACTATGATGATGGCGCTTATCAAGGTGCGCTCACCCCGCAGGCCAGCCCTATGGTGACGGCCAACACCAGCTGGCTGCGGCCCAGCGCTGGCACATTGACCTTTATTGCCCTCCTTTTGGCCACAGGCACCTTCCTATTTATTCGCCAGACGCAGCTGCCCGCTGTGCGGGCGCGTCGCTTCTATCAGCGGCTAAAAAACCAGCCAGAGCGTACGCTCGTGCTCATTGAAGGAAAATACAGCGCCACCAGCGCCTCACAAGACTTTCTTATCTATTTAGCCAGCCAGGCCCGCCAGAGAGGCGATTCGCTGGTAAGCAGCCTGTCTGACGGGCTGTTTCTGCTGGCCGACCGCCCACATGCGGGTCTGCCCATCATCAATGGGGCGCTGGCCGATGCCCAAAATGAACAGCCCGCCTGGGAACAGCTAGAGCGTTGGCAAATGATTTTTAAAACCGGGCAGGCGCTGCTAGAGGCTCCAACGATTACAGAAATCTCCTTGCTACGGCCGCAGCTCGTGCAGCTATTGGATTATTTAGAACAGCGCGACAAATGGTCTCCTGTACTGGATGCCCTGCTGCCCATTCTGACCAATTTGCGCGACAGCGAGCGGGTTGATCTGCCGGAGGATCGCCTGGTTTATCTGAATGAAGCGACGCATTTAATCAGCGAGCTTCAGCTAACGCTGCCGGAATTTTCTGTGCGAATCGAGAAGACACTGGCAGAGGCCATTGTCCGCCGCTGGGCTGGGCTGCTTAGCGCGGCCAGTGAAGAGCTGCGCGGCCAGGCCAACGTGGTGGTGACGTTGAAGACCAGACGCATTGTCTCCGGTGAGAAGACGGAAGTGACGCTCGTTCTGCAGAACAACGGCCGTGCCCCTGCCGAAAACATCATCGCCGTCTTAGACAACGATCCGGGTTATGTGGTACAGAGCGGGCCTCAACACATTCCACTGCTGCCACCTGGGCGCAGTCGCCAGGTCAGCTTTGCCCTGGAGCCGCAGGTTACCGACCGCTTCCGCCTGGGCCTTACCGTCACCTATGACGACCGCCACCAGCGCGACCGGCAAATTGCGTTTGGCGACATGGTCAATTTGCTGCTGCCTACGCGAGACTTCAAACCGATTTTCAATCCATACCTGCCCGGCACGCCTCTACGCCAAAACAGCCGACTTTTTTACGGCCGTGAGCAGCTTTTTAGCTTCATTGCCGACAATGCAGGCGGCTGGTCACAGCGCAACGTGCTCATTCTGATTGGGCAGCGACGCACGGGCAAGACTTCCACTTTGCTGCGGTTGGGCCAACATCTGCCCGATGATCTGCTGCCGGTCTACATAGATTGCCAGTCGCTGGGAGTCAGCCCCGGCATGGGCGCTCTGTTCCATGATATGGCCTGGCTGATTTCCGACGCGCTGAGCCTGCAAGATATTGAAATTGAAGTGCCTGCACCAGAGGTGTGGCAGCTGGACCCCACAGGCGAGTTCCAGCGCCGCTTTATTCCCGCTGTTAAGGCGCTGCTACCGCCGGACACAACGCTGCTGCTGGTGTTCGACGAGTTTGAAGCGTTTGAAAACCTGGTGGAAGACGGCATTTTGCCCCCGACCTTTTTCAGCTTTATGCGCCACCTTATGCAGCACAGTGAAGGTTTGAGCTTTATTTTTGTGGGCACGCGCCGGCTGGAAGAAATGAGCGCCGACTACTGGTCTGTGCTGTTCAACATTGCCCTATATGAACGCATCACTTACCTATCTGAGGAATCGGCGATTCGGCTGATAACCGAGCCAGTTGCGCCGGATCTCATTTATGATGATCTGGCGCTGGACAAAATCTGGCGGGTGACGGCGGGACATCCGTACTTTGTGCAGCTGGTTTGCTACGCCCTGGTGAAGCGGGCCAACGCCGAGCGCACGGGCTACGTTACAATTTCGGACGTAAACGCCACGCTGGATGAGATGCTGAGCCTGGGCGAAGTGCACTTTGCCTATCTCTGGCAGCGTTCCACCCCGTCTGAGCGCGTCGTGCTAACGGCCGTTGCCCACATGAACCACGACGACTCCGCCTTCCATCCAGAAGACATCATGGACTTTCTGGAGCCGTTTGGCATTCAGCTTCCCCCTACGGAAGTAACGGCCGCTTTAAACAGGCTGGTTGAGCGAGAAATTATGCGCGAGGTGACCGATGGGGCCACAACGCTATATGAGCTTAAAATTGGCCTGGTAGGTTTGTGGACGGCGCAGCACAAGAGCGTAAGCAAGCTGCATGCAACCCAGGCGAATGGAACGGCCGTTTCCGCCAAATCAAAACTCCCGGCCAGGCGTTCTTAGGCAGGAAGGTCCTTTGGCTGCCAATGGTGCTTTAGACGGCCGTTTGTAAAGATTGTCAATTCCTGCCACGATTCAATTGGCAGTTCCACCACCGCTACGTTAGCCGTAGTCAGAGGGCGATCCTGGTCAGTGAGCAGCGCCACCAGCTCCTCCATCCCTGGATTGTGCCCTACCACCATCACCCTCTTATAGCTGTTTGGTAGCTCACTTAGCACCTCAATGTATTCTGGAGGACTCGCCAGGTAAAAATCCTTCGTAGTACGCAGTTCACCCTCAAATTCGCTTGCCAGGGCGACCATTTCGGCCGTCGTCAGGGCGCGCTCTGCCGTGGAGCTGATGATTAGCTCCGGCACCATATTTTGCTGATTGAGCCAGGCACCTACTCGGGGTGCATCATATTTACCCCGGTCATTTAGGGGTCTGTCGTGGTCCGAAAGCTGGCTGTTGCCCCAGTCCGATTTGGCATGTCGCAGAATAAGTAATGTTTTCATGGTGGCTTCTCCTTGTTCTGGCAACCTGCGGTAGGTTGCCTCAGGCTCTGTTACCGTAGCAAAATCGCGTTTTGGGTTACGTCCCTGCTTTCCCCAAGATAGCTGCAGCTTCACCTACGCTGCAGCTATCTAATTTCCCTTATACTTTAACCCTGAATGGCTATGAAGGCCAATGACCAGCGGCAGGCCATAGAGCGACTGCACGCCAGTTTCCGCTCTGCTTCCAATGGCCTAAACAACATCATCCTGGCAAATTAAAGGCCGGTGGGCCTGCTTTTTAGCCAAATGAGGCTTCCATTTTCTCGCCGAGACGCTTTAAGATGCGGTGGTGCCCCAAGTTAGTGAGTGACAGGACAAATTGCTTTAGGGTAAAGTACTGGTGAACACGGCGTAAACGCCAATGCTGGAGAGGCTGGCGCAAAAGCTTCCAGGCGTTGAAGACGGCCGTTCGCCTGTAAGTGTTTAACCGTCTGCAAAAGCGGTCGTCTTCCCTGCCGCGCTGACTGATCGGCATTACACGGCAGCGACAGTCCTATGAAGAGGAGATTAACGACAACCAATGACCCATCTTACGGTTCTAGCGCTGGGATCACATGGCGATATATTGCCTTGCGCCATTTTGGGGCAGGGCTTGCAGGCTGCGGGTTTTTCCGTTCGTCTGATTGCCCCGGAGAACTTTGCAAGGATGGCAGCACAATACGACCTCGAGTTTTGTCCTGTACCCGGCGATGTGGAAGCGTTGCTAACCAGTGCCGGGGGCGTTAATTTTGCTGAATCGGGACAACGCGTATGGAAGATATGGCGTTTAGCCCAGGCCCTTTTTGGGAAAATGGCCACCGATCTGGTCAACGTTCTTTCGCATTCTAGGCTGTGGCAAACGGATGCCATTATCAATCAGTTGCCGGGTGGCTTGTTTGGCGTAGACCTGGCGGAAAAGCTGCGCATTCCCCTGCTCACGGCCTCAGTGATTCCTATGATACGCACGAACGCCTTTCCCATGGTGGCATTCCCCTATAAACCATCTTCTCTACCTGGTTACAATGCTTTAACTTATCGTATTGCCGAGCAGATGCTCTGGTCTGGCTTTCGCAGAGTAACTAATCAGTGGCGGCAGGAAACCTTGGGGCTGGCAGCACGGCCGTTTCTAGGGACTTTTAGCCAGGCCGTGCAAACGCCCACGCTGCTTGGCTTCAGCGAAGCCATTGTGCCTCGTCCACCAGATTGGGGCCCAAACGTGCATTATGCAGGCTATTGGCGGCCAGAGGACCCAGCGTGGACACCACCAACAGCATTGGTTAACTTTTTGGAGGCGGGGGCAGCGCCAGTTTTTGTTGGCTTTGGCAGCATGCCGGTGCGCCAACCACAGCAAGTAACACAAAATGTGCTAGAAGCGCTGCAGCAAACCGGACAGCGAGCGGTGCTGCAAGCTGGCTGGGCTGGGCTGGGTCAAATCGAGCTGCCAGAGACAGTTTATTTACTAGATTACGCGCCATACGGCTGGCTCTTCCCCAAAATGGCAGCAGTGATCCATCACGGTGGCTCCGGCACAACGGGCTTTGGCATTTGGGCAGGTGTACCCACCATCCTGACACCATTTTTGTTTGATCAATTCTACTGGGGATGGCGCATTGAATCGTTGGGCATCGGGCCGAAACCCATACCTTTTAAAAAGCTGACAGCGGCAAAATTGGCCGAAGCGATTGAAACGGCCGTATACAATCCCCAGATGCGCCAACGCGCCGCCGAACTAGGGCAAGTCATTCGGCAGGAGGATGGTATTAGCAATGCTGTGAAGCTGGTCGAGCAAATTGTGCACACGAGTGAACGTTAACCTAAAGCAAACGCAATTTCCGCCATTATGAACTAATAAAAGCAAACCTTCATAAACATTCATGCTTGACAAAGTGTATTCTTAACACTATCATAGCTTCGTGTAAAATACACACGAACTATTATTGAGGAGCTTGAATGATTAGTCATGCCACCACACTTGGCCGCGCCCATCGCCTGATGCAGCACAACTGCCAGGACTTTGCCGCTACAGTCACCCTTACCCCCAAAATCGCCCTCGGCCTGGTGTGTGATGGCTGTGGCAGCAAGTTTATGGCGAACGGCCGTTCTTACCCATCCCATAACGAAATTGGTGCTAACCTCTTGGGCCAGTTTGCCCTAGACTTTCTCACTAAAGAGCTGGCAAATTTGCCCGCACCAGTCTGCCCAGAAACGCTAGAAACGATTCTTGCCGAACTGCATCTAGCCAGCATTACGTTTTTGCATCATCTGGTGACCCACTTTGCCCAGGCATCCCGCCGACACTTTATTGCCACGCGGCTACTGACCACGCTGGTGGGCTTTGTGCATGCAGGGGAAACGGCCGTTTTCTTTTGGCAGGGGGACGGTTTTCTGGCCGTAGACGGCGCAGTGTGCCAGCTGCAAAGCGGCAACCAGCCTGACTATCTGGCCTACCAGTTGCTTCAGCCAGACCCTTGCCAAACCAATTTCCAGCTAGCCTTCATACCACAGCCCCAGCAGATTGAGTGGCTGGCCGTAGCCACCGACGGCTGGCAGGCGGACCTTATGGCCCAGCTAGATAAACCACGTGCGCCGTTAGAGTTACAGCGCTGGCTTAACGTCCAGGCCCAGCAGCGCGGCAGGTTTGACGACGATGGGGCAGTGGCGATTTGGCACCGAGGAAATTGTGAATTGTGAATAATTAATGGTGAATTGTTAACGGGGCACGCTCGAGCTGTTACCTCGTTCATAATCCAGAATTCGCAATTCTCCATTCATAATCAACATGTCTCATACGATCTACATTCAAAACCAACGTTATCAGCTAAACGCAGCCGACTTAATTCAGTCCGGTGGAGAGGGGATGGTGTTTGCCCTGGGAAATACGGCCGTAAAACTCTATCATCAACCCACTGCCACCCATCAGAAAAAATTAAAGCAATGGTTTGCCCAACGCTGGCAGCTTCCCTCTGACGTTTTGGCCCCGTGCGCGCCCGTACAAAATAAAAATGGGCAGCTTATCGGCCTGCAAATGCCGCGTCTGCCAGGCGGTGCCTTGCCGATGAAGCAGCTTAGCCTGCCAAACTTTTGGCAGCAGCACGCCCTCTCCGTTCAGCAGATTGTGTCCTTGCTTCAGCAATTGCACCAGACACTCAACCGCCTGCACCGGCTGCAAATCATCGTTGGCGATCTGAATGAGACAAACATTTTCTTTACTCTGCCCGCCTCAGGACCTCTACAGCCGTTCTGGATCGATGTGGACAGCTATCAGTTTGGGCCTTTCCCCTGCCCGGTTGCCATGCCCGCTTTTCTCGACCCAACGCTCTATCACGTAACGAATTTTGGCGAACGGCCGTACTTCACCCCCCTCACCGATTGGTACGCCTTTACCGTGCTGCTGGTAAAAAGTTTGCTCCAGGTGCATCCTTTCGGCGGTGTGCACCGCCAGCACAAATCCTTGCAGGCCCGGGCTGCCGCTGGCGTCAGCATCTTGGCCAATGACGTCACGCTGCCGCCCCGCGCTCGCCATCCCGAAACCTTGACCGACGACCTGCTGCATTACCTTCACAGTACGTTCGACCAGGGTGAACGACGGCCGTTTCCCCTCCAGCTCTTGCAGCAATACGGGCAAAGCCTGCGCGCCTGCGCGCAATGCCAGCTTTCTTACCCGGCCAACCGGCGCGGCTGCCCCGGATGCAGCCATCCCACCGCTGCCCCCGTCCTGCTTACCTCGCTCGCCGCCAAAACGCTTCTTCAGGTAGACGGTTTTATCGAAGCACTCTTTGTTCAGCCAAACGGCCGTCTCCTCGTGATCTATCGGCGGGGAACAGAGTATCGCCTGGTCCGTGCAGGTATTGGCGGTATTTTGAACGAGTCGGCCTTGTTTAGCGGCAGTGCGGGCTACCGCTTTGGCGCATTCACCCAGCCAGATGGCCGCGACTTTCTGGTGGTAAATCCGCCGCAGCACCCGCAGCTTCTGCTATTAGACATTCAGGCAGCGCAACCGCAGCAAGTCACGCTGCTGGAAACGGCCATGTTCCGCGATACGGCCGTCTTTGCCACTACGCCCAACTATCTCTTCCGCATCAGCGGCGGCTGGATTATGCGCGGCAGCCTCCAGCGCGGCAGCTATTTAGAAGACGCCGTAGGCACGGCCCATCGCGCCCAAACGCACTTTTTTGGCTCTCCGTTTGGCAATACCATCGCCGGATATCATCGCATTTTTGCCGAGCATCGCTATTTTGTCATTGATGCCCACGGCACGGAGCGACAGCTGGCTGCCCTGAATCCAGCCAACTCTTACATTACAGAAACGGCCGTGGCCTTTGCTCCTCACCATATTGGCATTGTGCAGCAGGTGGCCGCCAACGGCCGCAGCCAGACGCGCATTCAGGCATTTAACCAGCAGGGACAGTGGCAGCAAAGCTGGGAGCTGAATGAGCAAGGTTGGGAAACGGCCGTTTCCCAATTTGCTGCGCTCAGCCAAACAGTACCCAAACAGCTATTGCCCAGCGACAGGCTGCATTATCATCCGAAGGGCTGGCTGGTGCAGCAGCCCCAACATGTGCGTTTTGTACCCCATGCCTGACCCTGTCTTATTTAGTGTTATAATCACCACGAAAGTATCGTGGCACTGTAGAAGCCAAATGTCTTGCTGTTCTAACTCAATTTCGTTTTGGCTTTTACACATAAGCGGCCGTACAAATAATTTTTTAGGAGAGTTGAATGACTAAACAATGGCAGTCCCCCCCGGGGATGCAGATTGATCCCAAGAAGAGCTACACAGCGGAAATGGAAACTACCAAAGGGTCCATCAAATTAGAGCTGTTTGCCGAACATGCCCCCATCACCGTGAATAACTTCGTTTTTCTGTCGCGTGAGGGCTTCTACGACGGCGTGTCATTTCACCGGGTGATCCCCAACTTCGTTATCCAGGGCGGCGACCCGACCGGCACAGGCGGCGGTGGCCCAGGCTATACCTTCCAGGACGAATTTGGAGGCAACCCTCACAAGCACGGTACAGGTTACCTGTCGATGGCCAACCGCGGCCCTGGAACCAATGGCTCCCAATTTTTCATCACCCATTCGCCCCAGCCGCATTTGGACGGCCGTCACACGGTTTTTGGCAAAGTCACAAGCGGCATGGACGTGGTCAACAGCATTCGCCAGGGCGACAAGATGACCAGCGTTACCATTACCGAGTCGTAGTTTTTCAGCGTAATCACGAGAAAGATCAAAAAAAGGCCTGAGGATTAACCTTTGGCCTTTTTTGCGTAACGAATGTTAAGCGCTGCTGTAAAACTGGGTGCTAAACGGCTTACTTGGGCAAGATGCGGACCTTACGGCGCTTTCCTTCGCCAGAGCTTTGCGTGTACACTTCGTCATTGTCGCGCAGCGTCATGTGGATAATGCGGCGCTCGTGGGGCGGCATGGGCTCCAGGCTCACCGGACGGCGTCGGCTGACAACCTTCTTGGCCATGCGCTCAGCCAAACGAGCCAGCGCTTGCTGACGCCGCTGGCGGTAGCCCTCTACATCTACCACAAACGTGGCCCGCTTCTGCAGCTGATTTCCCACCATCAGGCGAGCTAAATATTGAACGGCATTAAGCGTTTCACCGCGCGGGCCAATGAGAACGCCCAGATCGTCGCCTTCAATGTCGATAACGTTCACGCGCCGACCTGTTAAGTCATCTGGCTCTGAAACTGAGGCGCGCACTTCAGCCTCTACCATCATTTTGTCCAACAATGTGGTGATAACGCTTATTGCTGCATCTTTTTCCTCGGGATCTGCATCCAGAGAGTCACCATCGCTGCCGTTGGCTTTGGCCGCAGCGGCCGTATCTCTCACAGGTGGCTGGCGCTTTGGCGTTTGGGTGGGAACGGCCGTTTCCTTCGCTGGAGTTGGTCTTGGGGCAGGTTTTGGCGCTGGTTCTGGTGCCGAAAGCGACACCAGCCGCACCACAGCATCCCGGCTGCCAATCCCCAACAGCCCCCGGCTCCCCTCATCAATTACATCAATTATCACTTCAGAGCGACTAACGCCAAGCTGCTGCAAACCGGACTCAATCGCCTTTTCAACATCCGCCCCCCGAACTTCGATCTCACCTTTTTTTGTCATACACACCTCTATATTCTCGCTAAACACACCCGACAACCGGAGTCAGTAGGCTGTGGGTTGGGCTTACCGTTTGGCCGAACGGCGCTTTCGCTTTGATTGGCTGCGATTCTTTTTATTGCCCTGTGTAGCTTTATTTTTATCGTCTCTTGTATCTGGCAACTGCTCATTCCTGGGCATTTCTGCTTCGGGAATTGCCCTGTCGCCATTCAAACCCATAGCCTTCAGCTCTTTTTCCTTAGCCAGGGCTTCTTTCTCAGCCTCCATAATGCGCCGCGTATACAGACCTTGAGCAATTCCAATCACATTCGACAATACAAAATAGATGGACAAGCCAGCCTGAAAAGAAAGTGAGAAGAAGCCGAACATGATGGGCATCGTGTACTGCATGGACTGCGTCATCGCGGCCGTAGGATCGTCGGGCTGCTCTTTTCCGCCTTTTTTATTGTTCTTGCTCTTGTCATCGTCCTTTTTTGCGGTCGATGGCGATGTGAACTTGGTCTGCACAAACATGGTTACAAAAACCAGGATTGGCAAAATGTAATATGGATCGGGCTGGCCTAGATTCATCCACAAGAAATTACTTTCAATCGGCAGCAAATTGGTTAAGTTGATGCCAGGGTAAACGCGCTGAGTCAGCTCAAACAACGTTTGCGGCGTTGAGCCCAATATCAGCCGCAAAACCTGGAACAAACCAAACAAAATGGGCATTGTTGCCAGCAGGGGCAAGCAGCCACTTAAGCTTTCAGCCGGATTGTAACCAATCTTCTGAAACTCTTCCTGCATCTTTTGTGGATTGTCTTTGTACTTTTGCTGAATAGCACGAATTTGTGGCTGCATCTCTTGCGTCTTCACCATGCTGCGCTGCTGTCGCAAGTTTAGCGGCAGCATGAGGATGCGCGTCAACACGGTAAATACCGTCAAGGCCAGAATGAAGTTGTTGCCCAACACAGCGTACAGCCACAGCAAGGCATTGGTGATTGGATTGATGATTAATAAATCCCACATAAGGTGATAAGTCCTGTTTTTATAATATTAAGATTCCGGCGGTTGATAGCTCCACTGTAGCTGGCCATCTTCTAGATCGTAGCCTTGCAAAACACCAGCTTCGCTCTGTATCGCTACCACAATTACATCGTCAACAATTATAGGGTTGGAAAAGAGCGGTGCAGGCGTGGTCGTTTGCCAAAGCTCATCGCCCGTCTCCGCATCCAGCGCCACCAGCAACCCTTCTTCACTTTCGCTGTTTCCCAGGGAAGCGACGTAAACAACGCCATCTTTCACCACGGGGCTGGCCTGAATAGGGCCTTTAATTTCCGCTGGTGGGTTTTGGGTAACGCCGCCTACCACGTTCATCATGTGAATGTCGCTTTGCCAGATGACACTGCCATCGGCTGCATCAACCGCAAAGACATTGCCGCTGCTGTCGCCAAAGTACAGCTTTCCATCTGCCAGGGCGGGGGCACTCCATACCCAGTCGGCAGCCGAAACTGCCCATACTTCGGCACCTGTGTCCATATCCAGCGCACGAACTTCACGATCGTAGCTGGCAGCATAGACTAAATTTTCGTCTGGATTGATAACAGGTTGGGCCGACATAGCACCGCTTAGTTCCACCGCCCAAAGTTCGCTGCCGTCGGCGGCGCTCACGGCGTAGAGATGGCGATCCAATGAGGCAATATACAGGGTACCGTTATGATGCGTGGGCTGGGCCCAAATAGAAAAATCGGCGGCAAAGCGCCACAGCTCATTCCCTGATTCAGCATCCAGCGCCAGCAGCAGGTTATCTGATGTCGCAACGTAGGCAACCCCATCAATTTGCAGGGGAGCGGCAACAATTCGATCTTTGGCGAGATCGTTTCTAGACCAAAGTGTTTGTACCGTATTGTCGCTTACATCCAGGCCATAAATGGACACAATTGTCTTGGGTGAGAAGAAGCCTTGCGCCGCGCCAAAGTCACCCACAACGGCACGGCCGTTTTCCACCGAAGGAGGCGCGTAAAAGAATAGCCCGGCATTTTCTGGGCGGTAAGACCAAAGTAAATTCTGTGATTCAGCATCAAGGCCAAAAATTCCAGGGCCATAGGCCACATACAAGTTTTCACCGTCCGTAGAGACGCCAGGCCAGTTTGTGGCGTTAGCCGCACCGGCACACGACGTTAGAACAAACGTCGCCAAAAGTAACAGTAGTATTATAAGCCGCGAATACGGCCGTTTTGCAATGAACAATGAGTGCCTCCGCAATCGTTTAATTAATGAATCGCATTTTGCCGATCCATCTATTTGTCAGGGAACCGGATCATAGCCGCCTGGGTTCAGTGGATGGCAACGGCCAATCCGCTTAAGCGCCAGCCACCCGCCTTTCCTAAAGCCATACTTTTCAATTGCCTCATATCCGTAATGAGAACAGCTAGGGTGAAAGCGGCAGCTAGGCGGCGTAATGCGGGATATTGTGCGCTGGTAAAGCCGTATGAGAAATAAAGCAATCGTTTTCATAGCCACATCTTACAACATCTGAAGAAAATTCATGAAAACATTGCTCAAATTTTCATCAGCCACAAAGTTCCGAACTTCGCCCATCACTCTGTGTTTGGCCCAAAAGTCTGGCCTGGGCCAATAAGTGCAAAACGGCCGTTTCCACCTCAGCAAATGATGCCTGAGACAGTTGCGGCCGTGCTATCCATACACAATCCCACCCCGGTTGAATATCGTCTAAGTGCAAGCGCACTGCCTCGCGTAGTAAACGCTTGACTCTATTTCGCACCACAGCCTTGCCCACACGCTTGCTGGCAATGAAGGCAAACCGGCTTACCGCCCCTTCATTCTGTATGCTCAGCAAAATGCAGAGCGAATGACGCCAGCTGCGCCCCTGCTTCTGGACTCTAGAAACATCAGCAGAGCGCTTTAAGCGATGCGGTTGTGGCAGCATACATCAGTCAACCGGCGCTCTATTTAGCCCCACCGAAACGCTTCTTGGCCCGGTACGCAGTAGCAGACGAACCGTTCCAGTTGATACGCTTGACGTGCTCATTCATAGTTACTGTCAGTTGATGACGCCCTTTGGCGCGACGGCTCTTCAAAACTTTGCGGCCACCTTTGGTCTTCATGCGCTGGCGAAAACCGTGAACACGCTTCCGACGACGAATTTTTGGTTGATAAGTACGCTTTGGCATTGCAAGTCTCCTAAAAAAACAAGGGCTTAAAGCCCTGAACTTAATATCAGATAAGTTTTATGTAATCGGCAATCAGTTTTCAAAGAAATTTAAGGTGAGTTAGCCGAGTACGACATCGTTTCTGCTCAATTTACTCAAAATCAAGGCAAAAAGCAGATTATTCACATCTGTCAAACGACGGAAAATTATACCTAAGCCACACTGGACGGTCAAATATTTAGGTCACTCTTTCAATCTGTGCCCCCAAGGCTTGCAGCTTTTGTTCAATCTTCTCATATCCGCGATCGATCTGCTGTATATTGTGAATAGTGCTGGTACCCTGCGCGCACAAAGCCGCCAGAATCATTGCCATGCCAGCCCGAATATCCGGGCTGGGTACGCCGTGCGGACTGGCGTTTAGTTGATTACCACCCAGAATCATGACCCGGTGTGGGTCGCAAAGCACAATGCGCGCCCCCATAAAGGTAAGATTATCCACAAAGAAGAAGCGGCTTTCATACATCCAGTCGTGCAGCAGCACCGATCCTTCTGATTGTGTAGCAATAACCACCGCAATGCTCATCAGGTCGGGCGGAAAGCCGGGCCAGGGCATCGGTTTTATTTCCGGAATTCGCCCGCCAAGGGCCGGTTTGATTTGCAGAGATTGGTTGGCAGGCACCACAATATCCTGTCCATCGTCCACCCAGCGAACGCCCAGCTTCTCGTACACAAGGCGGATCATGCCCAAATTTTCCGGCTGGGCATCCTTAATGCGAATCTCGCTGCCGGTAACGGCCGCTGCGCCAATGAAGCTGCCCACCTCCATAAAGTCCGAACCAATGCGAAATTCGCCCCCGTGCAGCCGGTCAACGCCCTGAATGGTCAATCGGTTGCTGCCAATGCCTTCAATTTGAGCGCCGAGACTGTTGAGAAAGTGGCACAAATCGCGCACGTGCGGTTCGCAAGCCGCGTTGTCGATAACGGTTTCACCTTTGGCCAAAACGGCCGCCATCACGCTGTTTTCTGTCGCGGTGACGCTGGCTTCTGGCAGCAGCAGATAGCCTGCGCCTTTCAGTCCGTCGGCATTCATGTGAAATTGGCCCTGCTCTTTCATTTCCACGGCCGTTCCCAACGCCTCCAGGGCCATAATGTGCGTGTCTAACGGCCGTCCGCCAATGACGTCTCCACCCGGCAGCGGCAGCGTCACCTCGGACTTGTAGCCATAGTCCATGATGTCCGCATTGAGCGGCAATTCTTCCGGTGCCGGCCAAGCGATCTCGCCCACTTCGACACCGTCCGGCAGCGTCCAGTCGAGCTCGATGGGAAGGCCGTTGTCGCCCGGATTGCGCCAATAGGTGTGCCAGCCGGGCGCAATCTTCTGGCGCACCGCCACAACGGTGGTCGAACCGGGCGCGACCCATTGCGACATCGGGACCAGTTCGGCCTCGATCCGCTCGGTCCGCTGCGGCCCGAAGGCGACGACGCCCGCAGGCTGGCTCTGCACCGGCTGGGCGACGGCCGCCGAAACGCCCGTCAAACTGAACAGTAGGCCGAGGAGAAGGGCGAAGAGGCGCAAACACGTGTTCCGGCAGGCGAGGGGAGCGCCGCAACCTAATGCGTCACGCGTCCCCGCGCCATCGCTGCGCCCGCTCCCGCGTCGATCAGCGCGGATAGGCCTCGTAGATCACTTCCGCGCGGCGCCGCAGCGGTTCGTCATTGCCGGCTGCGGTCGTGGCGCCCGCGTCGCCTGCGGCGTTCAGCTCGAAGATCGGCGCCGGCATGCCCGCCTGGGTCAGCGCCTCGACCACCGTCCGGGCGCGCCGCTGCGACAGGTTCAGATTGGCTTCCGGCGTCCCCGTGGCGTCGGCCAAGCCCACAACGCGCACTTTGCGCACGTCGCAATCCTTCGCCTTGGTCGCCGCCGCCTTCAGCACCATCGCCGCCGGCTCGGTCAGCCGCGCCTGGTTCTCCAGGAAATAGATATCGAAACGCCCCGGCGCGCACAGCGATTCG
>JBHIWP010000005.1:0-76904 GCA_041987425.1 Promineifilaceae bacterium (SeqCode)
GTCCTGCAGCCGTTTCGCCTCATTGAGCTTAATTTCGATGGCCAGGCGCTGACTAAAAGCATGATGGTCGAACAGGTCATATTTAACGGCCGTTTCCAACGACACAAAATCAATGAGCAGCGGGGCGCGGCCTACCTGGGCAAAGTCAAGCAGCCAGGCGCGATTCTCCTGGTCTACCAGCACCGTATCGCCACTAATACGGCCGTGCGTAATGCCCCATTGCGCCCGCCGCGTCTGCGGCAGCCGATTTTGAGCCAGCAGCACCACAGGATCGGGGAAACGGTAATGCTTATCTTCTCCTTTTAGCCGAAACGTGAGCTGACGGCCGTCCGCTTCAAGCTCCACCACGTTCGCCGCCAGCGCCCGCTCAGCCAGAGCTGGCAGCAGGCGCTGCAAAGCCGTAAGCGAGCCGATCAGTTCGTCCAGTTTTAGCCATTGGTGAAAAAACGCGTGAAGATCCGCCTGCTTGTTAAGCTCCCGTCCAGTTTCATACCAGCCTCCCAAATTGAACTGATACAAATGATCAATGGCGGGCAGCAAGTTTTCAATGGCACGCTTGCGGTAAAGTTGCCGAATTGTTGCGGCTGCCTCCAGATCCTTGCCTAAAAATGTGTAAGCAGTGGCCCCAAAATTTGTTGTCATTTCGGTGTGCAGCTTGCCCAGATTTTTGATGCTCAGCCGATCCGGCACCCGCTTTTGGTACCGTTGGTTTTCCGCTAAAATGGCCCCCTGTGCGCCACAAGACACAATAAATCGCGTTTCCATACCGGCCGGATCAAAGGCAAAAACGGGCAGTATGAGGCGGTCTTCTTGCTGGGCAAACGGCCGCCCGATTGTAATTTGCACAAAATTCCGAAACAGCTTGCGAAACAAATCTTCAAACTCTGCGGCCTGGCTGGACAACTGTGTCGCCGGTACGTTTACAGATTGGCAGTTTACGAGCTGTAAAAAGGTGTTGTGTGGCTGCCACTGTATGCCAAGCTCCCAGTTTATAGGCACGTATTGGGCTAAAATTGACTCCACTGCGGTGACCAACTGATCCGGCGTGGTGTCTCGCTTGTCCAAAAATTCCACCGCCGCCTGGTAACCCTGCAGATCTTGTTTGAGCACTTCCACCACATCCTGATAGGCAGGGAACTTGGTGAGAATCACCTTCGGGATCAGGCGCGACGTTTGCTTGGCCACCATCAGTCCGCTTTTGTCCTTCTCATCATTGTCTCGCTCCATGCGCAAATCCAGGATTGCCAGATGAATACGCTGTTCTTGCAGGATGCGAATGGCGTCCTCGGGATTTGAGGCGGCCAATACGGTAAAACCCGCGTCCTCTAGCTTGCTGCGACAGGTGCGCAAAAAAATCGGATCATCATCCGCTAATAGCAACTGGAAATCTGCAACTTTACTCACGTCCCTACCTCCTTACGCGCAAACCCTTCAGAGAGGGTATTGAAGCAACAACCGGCATCGTTCTAGCAACGCACCATCCGCCATAGAGCGGCGCATATAGTCAGCAGCCCCTGCCTGCAACACGGCTTTGGCTCGGCGCCAGGTGGGCGAGCTAGTCAGCACCAAAATAGGCACCTCTGGAAAACGGCCGTGTAGCCAGGCAACCCGTTCAGCCAGCTCCATGTGCAGACCGCTGGCGTCTACCACCAATATGTCAAATACATCCTGCGCATTTTCTTCAAACACACTTTCCGCCAATATTGTTAATCGACCCAATGAGCCCAACACCTCCGTCATATGCTTGAGCCAGGGAGAGTGCTCATTATTACTTAAAATAGCTATTTGTTTATTGGTCACCGCGATGTCCCCTATTGTGATTTTGACCAAAAGGGGTTTTAGACTGTGGGCAAAATCACTCTTCTTTTCTTCTCTTCTCCAATCGACGTCTCAACACAACTGTTGCTGATCATAAATAGGCAGGCAAAGCACCATTTGGGTGCCTTCGGGCGTTGACTCTTTGACGTATATATCCCCTCCATACGTCTGTAAGATTGCCTGCACCATTAACAAGCCGCGTCCCAGGTTCCCCGTCCGCGGTTCACGGATTTCTGTATACTCAAATAATACCGGCAGCAGCTCAGGAGAAATTCCCTTGCCGCTGTCGTGTATCGTAATTTCCAGGATGTTGTCGGCAACGGCCGTTTTAATGCGCAACTGCTGAACCGCACAGCCTTCGACTGCTTCTAGCCCGTTATCTACCACCAGATCCAGCGCCAGCCGCAGCCATTCAGGGCTTGCCCAAACCGTAACCTGCTCCGTTGGCTCAAGGGCGAGCCGTGGGAAGTTGAATCTGGCGTACTTATCATCCTCCCATAGCTGATCCAGCCGTTCCCGAATAAGCTCATTCACAGAAATGGCCGTCGCCCCCTGCTCCGACCGCAAGGGTGGCGTGATGGGATGATTAAAGATATTTTCCGCCAGGCTGGAGACAGTTTTTAGTTCGTCAGTCACCTGCTTCGGCAGCACTCCCTCTTCAACCAGTTCCGTAATTCGCGGCAGCACCGCGCTGATCAGGTTACGGATGTTCACAGCATCGCCCTCAATGCTGTGTCGCCAGGCATTGCTTGCCATCCCCATCCAGGCCAGTGCCGTGCGTGCCCCCACAAGTCCCTTGATCTTCCTGAGTTCCTCGTGCTGAGTTGCTTTGGCAATCGCCATACCAGCCTGGTTACCTAGCGTTTGCAGCAAGGTCACCTGGTGGTCGAAAAATTGCTGCGGTTCCCGGCTGTATACGTGCAGCACGGCAATTACCTTGCCTTCTGCCTGCACCGGAACGCCAATTAACGAGCGCCGTTTTTTGGCAATTATCATGGGATTGATATTTTCTTCAACCAACGAATCGTAAATAATGAATGGCTTACGCTGCTCAATAACGTAGCGCGAAAAGCCGCCATCAACTCGGGCTGAAGTGCTATACTGCCGGGGCTTTTGGCCCGGACCCGCTGACGTATATGCCGGGAAATAGCGCTCTCGCCCCTCGTCCCAAAATAAAATACTGCCGCTGGTTGTGCGAGTTAATTCCATAGCTGCATCCAAAATAATTTGCAGCATTTCATCCAGATTCAAGGTACCAACCAAAGCCACGCCCATTCGCTGCAAAATCTGGGCCTCACGATATGCTTCGGCGTTTTGAATGGCGATCGCCGCCTGAGCCGCCAGCGAAACCAGCGTTGACTCATCCTGCTTGCTGAAGGCATTGGCCTCTGGATGCTCAATGTTGATGACGCCGATGATGTTATTGTTCACGCGGATTGGCACCACGAGTTCTGAACGCGTTTTGTTGTCGTAAATAATATAATCCGGGTCTTCACGCACGTCGTGCACCAGCTGTGGTTTACCGGATTTAAAGGCACGGGCCGTGATGCCCTGTGGCCCGTCCGTTTCCAGTGGAATGCTGTGCACCGTTTCCTGAAGCGCCTCTAACGCTTCTGGCGGATAGGCTGCCAAAAAGTCTAGCTTGCTGCCGTTATGCATTAAAATGCAGCTGAAGCGGGCTTTACGGCCGTTTGCCTCCGTCAATTCCCACGCTTTTTCCACAATTGTGTCCAGCGTGCTGTTGATGTCCAAAGAGCTTGTCACCGACTGCGCAGCCTCATAGAGCACGCGCAGGGCAGACGTTTGCCCCTGCGCCTGGGCAAATAGTCGGGCGTTTTGAATGGCGTTTGCCAGCTGGTTGGCCATCGTTTGCAAAGCCCGTACATCTTCGTCAGCCAGCTTCTTCCACACCTCCGTGCTTTGCACATCCAGCACGCCAATCACGTTCCCCTGGGCCTTTAAGGGGAAAGAGAGCTCTGACTGCGTTTTCGGCAGTTCAGGGTTCGGCCAAAAACGCTGATCCTGCTTCACATCGGACACCAAAATATATTCACCGCGCCGCACGGCCGTTCCCACCAGACTTTTAGATTCCACCGACAGCTTAAAGCCATCCTGGATCAACTTACGGCCGTTCGGCGAAGAGGCGCTGCGCATAACAGCAAACTCCTTCGCCGGGTCCAGCAGAAAAACGGCAACGTGATAAACGTGGATCCGTTCGGAGATGATGTGGACCACATTGTTCAGCAGCTGCTCCTCATCCAGCTGGCTGTTGGCGTAGCTGGCCACCATGGCCGCCGCATCCAGCAGCTCCGCATGGCCAACCACTTTTTGGTACAGGCGTGCATTTTGCAAAGCAATGGCTGCCTGTGCCGCCAGCGCTTCTAGAGCCCGGGTATTTTCCTCGTCAAAGGCGTCGTACTCTGAATGCTCCACGTTAATGACGCCCACCACTTCATGCTCCAAAATGATGGGCACCACCAGTTCAGACAGCGTTGTCTCGTGAGAAGGCAGATAATCGGGGTCCTCTCGTACATTTTCCACCAATTGTGAAAGGCCAGAATCAAAGACGCGCCACACAATGCCGTTACGGCCGTTTCTGCCGGATCCCCGAGAAATCGTGCTGCCTCCCACCGCCTGGCGTGTTCGGTTCAGCTCTTCGGGCGGATAGGCCGCCACCAAAGTAGCCATATTTGGCCCGCGCCGCAGCCAAATGCTGGCATAGGTAATCTTCCGGTTGGGGAAGCTCACCAATCGCCACGCCTGCTCTACAATGTGGTTCAACACTTCGTCTCGCTTAAGGGTGGAGTTTACCGCCTTCCCAGCTGCATAAATGGATTCCATTACGGCCGAACGTCGGGCGCGGCGTTCAAAAAGCTGAGCATTGTTAATGGCTACGGCCGCCTGATTGGCAAACAGCTCAATGTGCTCCAGCTCTTCCTCCGTAAAGTGGCGCTGCTGGCGGTGAAAAATGAACATCACCCCGACCGTGGCAATGCCTACGTTTAGGCGAACCGCCACATAAGATGCCACGTCTTCCCCGGCCATAAAGCTGCTGTCGGTAAACAGCTGATCCTCGGCTGCGTTGTCGGCAATCAACATCTTTTGCGCGTGGTTCAGCATGAAAATAACGGGGGAATCAGGAGAAGGCACTTTGTGAAACGGCCGTTGATCCCAAATGCCATACATGGTAGGCGGCAAAGCCACCTTGTTCTTTTCCTGGTCGTACACATGCACGGTAACCGCGTCACAACCCAACGCCTCGTGCGTTCCCATCACAACCGAGCTTAGCGTATCTTCCAGCTTGCCCAGCGTGGTCATGCTGGCCACAATGCTGGCCCCCTGCCTGGCCTTGCTCAATCGGCTCAGCAGCCGCGCATTGCGCAGCGCCAAGGCGGCATGGTTGGCAAATGTCTTGGCAATATCTTGCTCCTCTGCGGAAAAGCTGTGCAGCGAGTTGTAGTTTACATAAAGAACGCCAAGCTTCTCTTCCCCTACCCGCAAAGCGATCCCCTGAAAGCTTTTTACGCCCGTTTCGCGCAGCAGGCCGTGTGTGGTTTTGCCAATGAAGTGATACTTTTCCAAATCATCTACATTCTGTACGCCAATCCAGCCCAGCTCCATGGCGGTTTCGGCCGTGCCGCCCTTGCTGGGGCCAGACTTAATGTGCTTTTGCCACACTTTCGCCGGAATGCCAGAGTGAATAGAATTGTCCAGGTCAAATTTCCGGTGGGTATTGTCGTAGGACCAGATAACGGCCGAATCCGACTGCAACACCTGGCGCGCCCCCAGCACAATTTGCTCCAAAACGGACTGCAAATCGGCGGCTACGGCCAAAGATTCGGCTGCCTGACGCAAGTGCTCCAGCTCCTTCAGGCGGCGGGCATTTTCATAGGCGATGGCCGCCTGGTTCACATATAGCTGCAGCGCCTCCACCTCTGACTGGGCAAAGCGGCGCGGCTCGGAATAATAAACCCACATTACCCCAATTCGCAGCCGGTTCACCGAAACGGGCAGCCCCACGGCCGCGCGGATGCCGCGCTGGAAGAAGGAAGGGTTGGCCCGCTCCTTTTCGTGCTCAAAATCCTCAACAATTTGCGGCTGGCCGCTCGTCATCACGGTCATAGAAAGCCCCTTGGGCCGAATGGCGCTTTCCACGTCTACATCATCTGAGTCTGACAAGATCAGGTCGCTGATGGTGCCCGTTTCCATGTCGATGAGCACCAGTCGAGCGCCGCTGGCGTGCGCTGTTTTTTGCGCCTGGTGCACAATGTCGCGCCAGACCAGGTCTGGATCGGTAGACAGCACCAGGGCGTTACTGGCGCTGTAGTAGGTGCGCAGCCGGTTGTGTGAAGCGGCCGTTTCCTCCAGCAGCCTGTTCTTCTCGATGCCCATTGCGGCCGTATTGGCAAACGTCAGCAGCCGCTCTTCGTCTTCACGGGTAATTGGGCTCTTGGTAAACTTATTATCCACTACTAGCAAGCCAATGGTCTGGTCCCCCGCCAGCAGCGGCACAATTACCAGGGGCCAGTCCGGCTGAAACAGCTCGACAAACGACTGCGGCAGCCGATCATATTCATACTGCGTCACCTGCAGGCTCTTGCGCTGCACAATCACCCGCGACAGCAAATCGGTACCGGCCGTCTGCAAGGGCACTTTTAGCTGCATGATCGCCTCGCCCACTGGCGTTAGCTGAATACCTTCCAACTCCAAAAGCTCTAAGTAGCGGCCAAAATCAAACAGTCCCTCGCGGTGATCCCGCTCCCAGTCCAGGTGCGTTTGTTGCAGTTCAAAGTTTCCGATTCCCATACGGCCAACCAGGTTTTCTCGCCTGTCGTCCAGCAGCAAGATAACGGCACGGTTAAAGCCTAGACCGTACCCAGCCGTTACGCCCGTAAGCACTACGTGCAAAATCTTGTCCATTTCTGTGGAAGACTGAATGTAATTACCGATGCGGTGCAGAATTTTTAGCTGAGAAAACAGCCTTTGCTCGCGCCCAATAATTTGCGAGGTGTGCAGGGCAATTGCCGCCTGTAGGGCAAAGCGTTCCAGCACTTCTATGTCTGCCCTGGTTAATCGCTGATCGTCTTCTTCGTTCGCCACAAACAAAACAGCTTCCACTTCGCCTGCATGGCGCAGCGGGATAGCCACCACCGTGGCAAAATCATACGATTCCCAAAGCGAGGTGCGGTTTGGCCACTGGGCGTATTGATTGGTGAAGCGCGTTTCTCCCAGCCGGGCGACCTGACCAATGATGCCATCGGAGTGGCTGATGATGCTACCAATTAGCTCGTTTTGCAGACCGTATACATCGCTCAGGGTCAGCTCGCCCATTTGCGGGCTATTGAGGAACAAGCCGCCTTTGTCGCAGTTCACCAGGTTGGCCGCCAGGCGGATTACCTCGCGCATCAGCACCTCCGATTCCTTGGTACCGCGAATACTGCGAGATGTTTCATCGAGCGTTTCAAAGAGCTGGTTGCGCCGTCGGGCTTGCTCATACAGGTTGAGCCGGTCGATGAGCACGGCCGTTTGCTTGGCTAGCGTAATGGCTAAGCTTTGCTTTTCTGCCGAAAGCGCATCTGCTTCATCGCCGCGCAGTTCACCCAGGTCCATAATGCCCACCACCCGGTCGCCGCTGCGCAAGGGAATCACCAGCAGAGATTGAATGGGTTGGGACAGCTTGAGCCGCTCGCCCCACTTTTGTAAGATGTGCCGCCCGTGCCTGCCGTCTTTACGAATGAGGCTGGCAGAGCGCTCATAGAGCAGTTCGTCTAAACGGTGCCATTCAGAAACGGCCGTTTCTAATCCAATTTGTGGTTCCCACCGCCAGCCATCGTTTTCTCGTTCCAATGGAAAGACAGCCTGCGTGGTTAAGATTTGCTGCTCTTCGTCCAGCAAAAAGATGCGGCAAAACGATGTTCCCCAGTGAGCCACCATCATTTGCGCCAAATCTTGCAAACCTACCGACAGGTTATCTGCCTGCGCCAGCATGTTGCTGGCGGATACAATCAGGTTCAGACGATGCTGGGTCTCCGTTACCGAGCGCATATCGCGGAAGTAGCCAACCACGCCAGCTTTTTCCTTGTTGGCATCATATTGCCAGGTGGCAGAAAGGCGAATGGGCACGGTTTTGTTGTGCACGTCCAGCAAAACCGTCTCGTAGTCCCGCAGTTGGCCATCGGGCAAAAGCAGCAGCTCCTGATTAATTCGGCGCGTTTCCATAGGATCTGCAAAAATGGAGCGGACGGGGAGTCCTAAAATTTTCTGACGCTCATACCCCAAAATACGCTCGGCCTGCGTGTTGTAAAACGTGATTTTGCCGTTTCGGTCATTGGTGATCACGCCGTCAACGGCCGTTTCCAACAGTCGGGCATACCGGAGCTTGCGTTCGCTAAGCTCGCCTACCAGCCGGGCGCTTTCAATAGCCACCACCACTGTCCTGGCAAACAAATGGCCAATCCATTCGTCTTCTTCCGTAAAAAAGTAATTTGGACCAATGTCCCCACGCTGGCTTTTTTTGTTATCTAGACGCAACAGGCCCAGCAGGCCTGGCTCTTCACCTTCGGCCGTTTCTTCCAGCAGCGGAATGGCCAACATGCTGTGGCACTGTCGCGACTTCATGTAAGGCTGTTCCTGCCCGCGCACGGCCGGGTGGCTCACCAAAGCCTCACCGTGCGCGTTAAACACTTTCTTTTCGTAAGCAATATGCCCCGTCAATCCGGTGCGGTGTCCGGTGCGAATGGCAAACTCACGCCCCTGCTGAATTCCCTGGTCCGTGTAACCGTATCCCGCTTCGAAGCACAAAAATCGGGGGCGGTGCGCCAGCAAGATCGAGCCAGCTTCCGCTTCCAAAATCTCGGTGGCGTGTTGGGCAATCAGGCTCAAAATTTCACCTTGTGAGATACGGCCGAGTTTGCTCATGATCTGACCAGCCGCCAGAGAGAGCTTCTGCAAACGATTGACCTTGGTGTGATCGCGCAGCACCAGATCTGCATTGGCAAAGACGATGGCAGCCTGATCGGCAAACACCTGGAGCGCCCGCGCGTCCTCTGCGGTAAATTCACGCCCCACCTCATCATGAATGTACAGAACGCCCACTATGTGGTCCTGCCATTTTAGCCGAAGCAGCACCTCAACCACGGCGCTATCTGGCCGCTCGTTGGCAAACGGACCTTTCTTGCCCTCGAACTCTGCGTAATGAGGCACAATGAGGTGTGGCTCTCCGGTATCAACTAGCCGTCCGGCCATCCCTTCCCCTTTCTTGAGGGTAGACCCACGCATTTTGCTAGATTTACGGCCGTAATCCACCACCACCGTCAGCATCTCGCGCGAAGGATCATATTCATAAATGCCCCCACCTCTGGCGCCTAGCAGATTGACCGCCTGCTGCAAAATCAGGCACAACAGCTCATCGCGCTGCGGCTGGTTGGTGATAGCTCGTGTGGTTTGGCGCAGGGTAAATAGCTGCGACTGCTTTTGCTGCACCTCGCGCCGCCACTGATCTGTTTGATCTTGCGTAGCCAGAGCCAGGCGTTTCAGACGCAAATATTCCGCCGCATCCTGCACAGCCAGACCCAGTTCCGGCAGTTCAGGTCTGGCTGGAAGCTGTTTCCAAACCCCAACGCGGCGCAGCTGCAATGACGAAAAGTTACTGTCTGACAAGAGCAGCGCAATCAGGTCTGGGTAAAGCTTGTTGAGGTAGGGCATAAACCGTCTGACTGTTACAACTGGCTTGCCATCTTTCTGCGTCGGCAGTGCGTCTGGAATAAGAAGGATATCGAAACGGCCGTTGTCCGGGCCAGCCCCCTCAGCCAAAGTGGTTACGGTGCTTTCGGCCGTAGTCACAACCGCAACCTCAAAACCGCAATGGCTTTGCAAATACCGCTTCATCCGGCTGCTTAACTGAGAATTCTCCGTGGCAATTAAGAGATTTAATCCTGGCTGTTGCCTCATCTGAACCTCTCCACTTCGTGAAATCGGGTATTTTGGTGTGAGCGATGTTGATTGATACTGACAACGTGTGGCCTGAGCTTGCTTAAAGTTATATCACAAGTTGCGTGCAGATCTCTGTCAGTATTCTGTCAAAAGTCCAACAGAGCATATGCGCAACCCCGCAAAATTTTCGGCTATAATCAGCTCATGTCTGGTGACTTGCTGCAAACAAAGCTGTATGTGCCCCGGCTACGGCCGTCGCTAATCCCCCGCCCACATCTCATCCACAAACTTAACCAAAGCCTGCGACAAGGCTGCAAACTAACGCTCATCTCCGCCCCGGCTGGCTTTGGCAAAACCACGCTGGTCAGCGAATGGATGGCCGACTGTGAACGGCCGTTTGCCTGGCTTTCGCTGGACGAACGAGATAGCGATCTACCGCGATTCCTGGCGTACGTTATCGCTGCACTGCAAATGCACGCGCCCGCCGTCGGCACCAGGGCATTGCAGATGCTCGAATCATCCCAACCGCCCATCGAATCGGTTCTCACAACGCTGCTAAACGAAGTAACGACCGTGCCGCAAGAGCTTGCCCTGGTGCTGGACGATTATCACCTGGTAGACGCCCAGCCAATCGATCAGGCAGTCACCTTCTTGCTGGAGCATCTGCCCCCGCAAATTCACGTGGTCATTACCACGCGAGAGGACCCGCCGCTGCCCCTGCCCCGGCTGCGCGTTCGGGGCCTGCTAACGGAGCTGCGGGCAGCTGATTTGCGCTTCACGGTGGAGGAAACGGCCGTTTTCCTCAGGCAGGTAACCGGGCTGGATCTGTCAGCCAAAGAGATAATTTCGCTGGAAAAGCGCACAGAAGGCTGGATTGCCGGGCTTCAGCTGGCTGCCCTCTCCATGCAGGGGCGTCAGGATACGCAGGGCTTCATTCAAGCCTTTGCTGGCAACGACCGGTACGTTGTGGACTATCTTGTCGATGAGGTCTTACAGCAACAGCCGCCACATATCCGCAGCTTTTTACTGCAAACCGCTATTCTAGGTCGGCTAAATGGAGCCCTTTGCGATGTCGTATGCTTTGGCGCCACCAAAATAGCGGACGAACACGCCAACGGCAGTGAACTGTTGGAGACGCTGGAGCGGAGCAACCTCTTTGTCGTTCCGCTCGATGATAAGCGCCACTGGTATCGTTACCACCACCTCTTTGCCGATGTGCTACAGGCACATTTGCTGAAGGAGCAACCGGAGCAAATCGCACTGCTGCACCAGCGAGCCAGCACCTGGTACGAGGACAATCACTTAATGGCCGAGGCCGTACACCACGCCTTTGCCGCCAGGGATTTGCAGCGAGCCGCAAGGCTCATTGAGCTGGCGTGGGCAGAAATGGACAGGAGCCGACAGTCGGCCACCTGGCTGGGCTGGGCGCAAAAGCTGCCAGAGAAAATGGTCTGCAATCGGCCGGTGTTGAGCGCGGGCTGGGCCTGGGCGCTGCTAGACCAGGGCAAACTGGAGGAAGCGGAAGCGCGCCTCCAAGACGCAGAGCGATGGCTGGAAACAGAATCGGAGAGGCCGCTATTCGCCAGTGAAGAACAGTTCCAAACGTTGCCAGCGACCATTGCCTCGGCCCGCACCTACCTGGCCCTGGCCCTTGGCGATAGCGCCAGCACCGTGAGGTACGGCCGTCAGGCCCTCACCCTGATTCCCGAAGACGATTACCACCAGCGCGGCACCCCTGCGGCATTACTGAGCCTGGCGGCCTGGGCCAGCGGCGACCTGGAAGAAGCGTATCGCTCCATGAACGAAGCTTTGATAAGCTACCATAAAGCAGGCAACGTCATGTTTGCCATTACCGGCACCTACATTCTGGCCGATATTCGGCTGGCACAGGGGCGGCTGCGCGAGGCCATTCGCGTTTATGACCAGGCCCTGCAGTTAGCGGAGGCCCAGGGCAAGCCACCGCTGCGCGGCACGGCCGATTTGCATTTGGGCATTAGCGAGCTGCATCGCCAACGAGGTGATCTGGCCGCTGCCGACCATCACCTGCTTAAAAGCAAAGCATTAAGCGAGCAGGCGGCCTTGCCTCGCTGGCAGGAGCGCTGGTTCCTGGCCCAGGCCCGCCTTAAAGAAGTGGCGGGTGATTTGTACGGCGCTGTAGCCCTGCTTGATGAGGCCGAGCGGCTGCATGTTCGCGGGCCGGTTCCGGATCTGCGGCCAGTGGCGGCACTTAAGGCACGGGTATGGGCAGCCCAGGGCAACCTGGGGGAGGCGCTAGCCTGGGCAGCGGAGCATGACCTGGCTTTTGATGATGCGCTCAGCTATTTACGCGAATTCGAGCACATCACGCTGGCGCGGATATTTATTGCCCAATTCAGGCACGGCAGAGACGAGCAGGCCTTGCAGCAAGCCGTGACGCTGCTGGCTCGCCTGCTGGCCGCGGCCGAAGCAGGCGGCCGCACGGGCAGCGCACTCGAGATTCTGGTGCTGCAAGCATTAGCCTATGAGGTAAGAGGCGAAACAGACCGTGCGCTGGCGCCGCTGGCGCGTGCCCTCACGCTGGCAGAGCCCGAGGGGTACGTTCGGCTGTTTGTTGATGAAGGCGCGCCAATGGAGAAGTTATTAGCAACGGCCGTTTCACAGGGCATAGTGCCGGGTTACGCGGGCAGGCTGCTGGCCTCGTTCAACGCTGAAACGAATAGCCGAGAATCAGTACATTCAGCTGCGCAACCGCTTGTGGAGCCGCTAAGTGAACGCGAGCTGGAGGTGCTTCAGCTCGTGGCTGAAGGGCTGTCTAACCGTGAGATTGCCGGGCGGCTGTTTCTGGCTTTGCCTACGGTAAAGGGCCATAACCGTAACATCTTCAGCAAGCTGCAGGTCAGCCGCCGCACAGAGGCGGTGGCGCGTGCCCGTGAGCTGGGAATCCTGTAAAAACAAGCGCTTCTCGCCACTCAACCATTCCTAAACCCAACCCCTAAAGCAATACCCCCGAACCATACTTTGGTGCCTGTACGGCCGTACCGTTTGGGGAATAAGCTCCTTGCATATCGAAACAAACAGATGAAAGGAGCAAAAAATGTCAACGCGAAAGAAATGGACCTTTGGTTTTTTACTGATGTTGCTGGGCTTGGCGCTGTTCATGGGTGCCAGACCGCAAAAGTGTGCCGACGCGGTTTGCACTGACCGCCATCCCGATGCCCCAACGTACAGCGCACCAGGAAGGCACCTGGTGGGCAGGCGTGACCTTTTAAGCGACGAAGAGCCGCAGTTGGCAATGAAAATGTGGTACCCGGCACTTGCCCAAAATGCCCCAGCAGCGGAAGCAGCTTATGCCTATGAGGTCAAGATAGGCGCTCCACTCGGGTCGGTGAAGATTGCGTCGTCAACTGCAAATATCATCGAAGATTCTCCGTTTAACTTTACCCACGCCCCCTACCCGCTGATACTTTTATCACCTGGTTTTGCCATCGGCGCTAACTCCTATGGCTGGCTGGCGGAGCATTTGGCCTCCCATGGCTTTGTGGTGATTGCACCTGAGCATCACGAGACGCTAGACCCGCAGAATGAACTTTGGCGTGCGGCCGTTTCGCGCCCTCAAGATATTCTGACTGTGTTTGAAATGGTAGATGAGCAGACGCAAGCGGGCGGTGCTTTTGAAGGGTTGATTGATGCGGGGAATACGGCCGTAATTGGACATTCTTACGGCGGCTACACGGCGCTGGCAGCAGCCGGAGCGCAAATGGACACCCCCAGCTTCCAGGCCCATTGCAACGCAGCCGTACAGACAGAAGACACCACCGCATGGCTATGCGAGATGCTGCTGCCCCATCTGGCAGACATGGCCGAACGGGCGGGTCTAGACGGCGTGCCAGCGGGCCTTTGGCCCCAATTAGGTCACCCAAATGTAAAAGCCATTGTGCCGATGGCTGGCGACGCTTATTTCTTCGGTCGGACCGGTTTGGCAAAAATTGACGTGCCGGTGCTGGCAATCGGCGGCACTCTGGACGCAGACACGCCTTTTCAGTGGGGTCCGCATCCTGCTTACGAATATGTATCCAGCCAAAGAAAGGCGCTTTTGGCCCTAAACAACGCCGAGCACATGATTTTCACCAACACCTGCGAGTCAATTCCAGGGTACGCAAGACTGTTGGCGGGCGAGTTTTGCGCCGATTCGGTCTGGAATAGAAACCACGCGCATGACTTGATTAGCCACTTCACAACCGCGTTTTTGCTGGCAGAGCTCAAGCATGATGCAAGCGCCGCGGCGGCTCTGGCACCCGAAGCGGCCGAGTTTCCCGATATCACGTATGCCGCACAAGGCTATTAGTTGGCACGCAAGTCAAGCGCAGTACTTGGTTTTTATCAGGTTCTTTTACCGATTTCGGCAAAACAATACCCCTAACAATACTTTCGAACCTGTCTGCTAATACCACTTAAACGGTAAGGTAAAGGCAATTGAGCAAGCGGCACCGCAGCAAATGCCCGGCTCAAAAAGGTAATGAGCATGTCGAACAGCCTGGATGCAAGCGAACCGAAAATCTATCAAATCAGAATTGGGGGTCAGTTAGGAAGCCAGTGGGCAGCGTGGTTTGAGCAGATGGCCCTCACGCTGGCGGACAACGGCGATACGCTTTTAACCGGGCCAGTAGTCGACCAGGCAGCGCTGCATGGCTTGCTGCGCAAGGTGCGCGACTTAGGTCTGCCCCTGATCTCAGTCATTCGCCTCCAGCCGGGGCAGGAAGATGAGTGAGATGCGCCGGAGCAGGCGGCTTCTAGAAGATTCTTGATAACAAGTTTTCATTAAAAGGAGAAACCCATGAAGCAAGAAACCATAAATCGTTCCAACTATGGATTGAGCAATATCTCTTTTCAGCAAAAGAGCGCAGGCTTATCGCTGGTGATTATCAGCAGCGCCGCCCTCTACTTTATTGCCAGCGTGTGGCCAATGCGCCCAGCGGCAGTGGCCAGCGACGCAATCCCTGCCGGATATGGCGGCGCCGTGGTCACTACGCTGCTTCTGATTATTGTCGCCCAAATTGTGCTGCAGGCGGTATTGGCCGTTGGTCAGGGCAATGTTGACGCAGCAAGCACGGCAGAACAAGCTGCCGCGCTCAGGGCCAGGCGGAACGCTTACTTTGTGCTGACCGCTGCTGCGTTGGCGGCCGTCGGTTCTATCTTTGTAACGGCGTTGACCTCCTTTGATACGGCAAACGTGATCGTTGTGGGGCTGGCACTGGCGGAAATCGTGCAGTCTGCTTCGCAGCTTTTTTATGCACGGCGATAAATATTAATACAGATTGGTCCAACAAATAGGACCAACCTAAAACAAATCACACGAGGAGAAATAAAATGAATTCTGTTAAGAAAACTGCACGTATGACTGGTGTCTTTTACCTGGCAATCTTTTTTGCAAATCTCTTTGTTTTCATTTTTGTGAGCGGCAGTTTGAGTGTGGCGGGTGATGCAGCGGCAACGGCCGAAAACATCCGGGCTTCTGAATCACTGTATCGCAGTGGCGTGGTGAGCTATCTCATTGTCTTTTTGAGTGAAATTGGCGCAACGATTCTACTGTACAAGCTGCTCGCGCCGGTGAACAAGACGGTGGCGATGCTGATGATGGCCAACAGGTTGATGCAAGCGGCCGTTCACGCCGTTAATCTCGTCAACTTCATCTTCCCCCTGATTTTGCTGAATGGCAGTGACTATCTGTCGTCGTTTACAACCGCTCAAATTGATTCGCTGGTGCTCCTGTTTACCGATGCCCACTATTACGGCGTGCTGGTTTCGGAAGCGTTTTTTGCCGTGAGTCTGTTCCTGTTAGGGTATCTGTTGGTCAAGTCTGAACTGTTCCCCAACATCCTGGGCGTTATGCTGGCAATTGCGGGGGCGGGCTACGTGCTGGACAGCTTTGGCATCTTCCTGATGCCCCAACACGAGGTAACTTTTGCCAACATTATGATTGCCCCCGCAATTATTGGGGAACTTTCGTTCACCCTGTGGCTGCTCATTAAAGGCATCCGCTCCCCCAAGCCGGAGAGGCGTAAGGCCATTGCTGCGGCGTAGCTGGTAATAGATTGGTCCAATTTAAAAAGATTGGACCAATCTATCTCACAGGAGAATCCTCATGAAGAAGTTTTTGCGAATTTCACTGATTTCAACGGCCGTTTCCATCATCATCTACCTTGGTGCAGCCCTTATCCTGGCCTTTTGGCCTGAACCCACCTTTGCCGTGGATCCGTTCCCCGTTGCTGCGCACGGCACCGCAGACTTTACCCCGCGGCAGTTCACTATGCGCGACGGCGAAACCTTGTTCGCCCGCCAGTTCCCCGCCGACTCTGACGACACCATCCTGCTGCTGCACGGCGTCACCTCCGAAAGCGCTGCCTTCAACACCAGCGCTCAGAAACTGCGCCAGGTCAGCAAAGCTGAGGTGGTGGCCCTGGACCTGCGCGGCCATGGTCAATCCGGCGGCGCCTCCGGTGACGTGGACTACATTGGCCAGTATGAGGATGACGTAGCGGATGTGATCAGCGCTATCCGTGCCGAGAAGCCAAACGGCCGTCTCATTTTGGCGGGCCATTCAATGGGCGGCGGCATTGCGCTGCGCTACGCTCAGCTTGCAGACGCGCCAGCCGTCGATGGCTATTTGCTGTTTGCTCCTCACCTGGGCATCGACGCGCCGACCATGCCGCAGCAAGATCCGCAAACTGCCGAAGCTACCGCTGCTTATTCGCAACTGCATGTACCACGCCTAATTGGGCTGATCATGCTCAACAATGTGGGCCTCAAGGCGCTTAATCACCTGGATACGCTTTTCTTTAACCTGACCGATGAGGTGACCCATACGTACAGCTTTGGCGCGACAGCTAACTCTTCACCGCAGGCATACGCTGCTGCGTTAACGGCCGTAGACGCGCCGATGCTGGTAGTGGTGGGCAGCAATGATGAAGCTTTTGTGGCAGAAGAGTTCGAAACGGCCGTTGCCGCTTACAGCAACGGCAAAGTACACGTCATTAACGGTGAGAACCACACCAGCATCGTGGCAAGCGCCACGGCCATGACAATCATCGAGAACTGGCTGGATTAAACTGAGCTGGAGGGAACTTTTGATATGACCCAAAAAATGAAAGCAATCGTACACACAAAATATGGCTCGCCAGATGTTTTGCAACTGAAGTATATTAAAAAACCGACGCCAGAGGCTCACGAAGTCCTGGTAAAAATTGTGGCAACGGCCGTAAATCAAGCTGACAATCATCTTCTGAGCGGCACGCTGCGCTTTAGCTCTGGCCTGCTCAAGCCAAAGCGCCCCATCCTCGGTTCCGACGTGGCCGGGCGGGTGGAAGCGGTAGGCCAACAGGTGACACAATTTCAGGTGGGCGATGCGGTCTTTGGCGATTTGTCTGGTCATGGCCGCGGTGGGTTTGCTGAGTATGTGAGGGTTCCACAAGCGGCGCTGGTGCGAAAACCGGCCACTCTCTCCTTTGCAGAAACGGCGGCCGCACCGATGACGGCCGTAACCGCTCTGCAAGGTCTGCGCGACAAAGGAGCGCTTCGGTCCGGTCAGAAGGTGTTGATTAACGGCGCGTCTGGCGGGGTAGGCACGTTTGCCTTACAGATTGCAAAGGCGCTGGGCGGTGAGGTAACGGCCGTCGTTAGCACCCACAAAATGGAGTTAGCGCGCAGCCTGGGTGCAGACCAAATCATTGACTACACTCAAGAAGATTTCAGCCAAAACGGACAGCAGTATGATTTGATTTTTGACACCGTAGGCAATCATTCGGTTGCCGCATACAGTCAGGCTCTAAAACCCCACGGCCGTTTTGTGACGACTGCATTTTTGCCCGGGCTTGTTTTTCTGAGCGCCTGGATTGCAAAAACCGAAAAGAAACGCATGATCAACATGATGGCACAACCCAGCACAGACGACCTGATCTATCTGGCGAAATTGCTTCAAGATGGCCAGATAAAATCCATTATCCACAGATGCTATGCGCTGAATGAAACGGCGGAAGCCCTGCGCTATGTAGGCGCAGGGCATGCCAAAGGAAAAGTGATCGTCGTTGTGTAAAACGGAGGGCGATCAGCGATATTTTTCGCGGAGGGCGCGCTCAACCTGGCGCTGGCTGTCGCGCCGGGCCAGGCTCTGGCGCTTATCGTGCAGCTTCTTGCCGCGGGCCAGGGCAAATTCCAGCTTGGCACGGCCGTTTTTCAGGTAGAGCATGGTGGGAACGGCCGTTAAGCCCTTTTGTCCCAGCTCGTCCAAAATCTTATTGATTTCCGGGCGGTGCAGCAGCAGCTTACGCCGACGCGTTGGCTCATGGTTTTGCCGGTTGCCGTGTTCATATTCGGCAATGTGGGCTTCCACCAGCCACAGCTCTCCTTCCCGCGGCTGCACGAAGGCCCGTGCCAGGCTCACGCGGTTGGCCCGCACTGACTTAATCTCGGTGCCCGTCAGCACCAGGCCCGCTTCAAAAAGCTCCAGAAGTTCATACTCATGGCGGGCTCGCCTGTTTTTGGCAATAATTTTTATGCCAGATGATTGTTGCTTCATATTAAAAATTATTCGCCTGACTGCAAATATTCGATCGCCCCAGAAAGCTGAATATCTTCCTCGGCGTCAAATTCCATTTCGATGATGATGTCTGGCGTCACGCCTTCGCCGTCAATCGTGTTGTTGTTGGGCGTATACCAACGGGCAATGGTCACCCGCATTTCTGATCCATCAGAAAGCTGGTAGACCTGCTGTACAGAGCCCTTGCCAAAGGTCACGTCGCCAATCAGAATGGCACGACCGTGATCCTGAATGGCCCCAGCCACAATTTCTGAGGCGCTGGCGCTGCCGCCGTTTACCAACACCACCAGGGGTAACCCTTCCCCTAAGTCACCATCGTCTGCCTCAAAGACCTGATCCAACCCCGCATTGTTGCGCTCATACAGCACCACGTTATCTGTCAGAAACAGGTCGGCAACGCTGATGGACTGGTTCAAGAAGCCCCCAGGATTGTCGCGAAGGTCAAAAATAACGCTCTCTGCCCCTTGATCGAGCAAGGTTTGCAGTGCCTCCACCGTTTTTTCTGTGGCGGTTTGGTCAAAAGTGGTCAAGTTAATGTAGGCAATGTTGCCTTCCAGCATTTCTGCCTCTACGGTGGCAATTTCAAAGCGCACGCGGGTGATGGTAAACTCCAGCGGATCTTCCACGCCGGGCCGCATAATCGTCAACGTCACGTCTGTACCGCGCGGCCCGCGCACGCGCAATATCACCTCGTCGAAGGTAAGATCATCTACAGACTCGCCATCGACCGCAATGACTATATCCCCAGGCAGCAGCCCCGCCAGATCGGCTGGCTGGTCGGGAATGGGCCGCACAATCTCGAAAAGCCCTTCTTCCGTCTCGCGCACAAAGGCCCCAATGCCTTCAACCGATCCGCCAGCATCTTCACGCAGCCGGGCGGCTACCTCGGGGCGAATAAAGCGGGTATATTCATCACCCAGAGTATCCAGGGAACCTTCAATGGCTGAATAAAGGATCTCCTGGTTTTGGGGAATATCACCGTCAAACCCTGCCTCGACTAGCCCCCAGGCTTCAAAAAACAGTTCAAAGTCAATCTCTTCTATCTCTTCCAGCCGGGGAGCGGCCGGTTCGGTCTCCTGCTCACTATCAGTTTCATCGTCGGCCGTTTCTACCTCAACGGCCGTTTCCTCTTCCACACCACCTTCCCCGGCCTCTACCCCAACAACCACCGGCACTTCCACCTCGCGAGTGACTTCCACCTCGCGGGTCACCTCACGCAGTTCTGTCAGAGTTTCGGTGATTGTCTGGTCGGTCGCCGTCGCCCGGCCAATGGCAAAGCCAGCAACGGCCGTTCCCAGGCAAAGCAGCAGGCCAGCCACAGCCACAATAAAAAGCATGGTCCGGTTGCTGCGCGGGGGTTGGTTGGTTGAATTTTCGTAACTCATCTAAATATCCTTACTGGTTAAGCTGAGCTAACTTTTGTAGCTCCATCACTGCCTGATTCAAAACGGCGTCACGGCCGTTGTCAATATCATCTTGCGTCACCGTCACCAAAATATCTGGCTGCAGGCCCTGCTGGTCTAGCTGATGCCGGTTTGGCGTAAGCCAGCGCGACGCGGTGACGTGCACAGATGAACCATCGCTTAAATCATACACCAGCTGTACAGAGCCTTTGCCAAAGGTGGGCGTGCTGCCTACCAGCAGCGCCCGTCCCCGGTCTTGCAGCGCTCCGGCCAAAATCTCCGCAGAGCTGGCCGTGCCGCCGTCAACCAAAACGATGAGCGGAACATCTGGGGCCAGGGACTCTGCCGTGGCCTCGTAGACACGCTCCTCCTCACCGCGGGACTGCTGGTACAAAATGGGTCCGTCTTCCAGAAAATGGTCCGCCACAGAAACGGCCGCATCCAGCAAACCGCCCCCGTTGCCCCGCAGATCCAAAACTAGCCGGGTAGCTCCTTGAGATTGCAGGTCGAGAACGGCCGTTTCAATCTCGTTGGTGCTCTCGCCACTGAAGCGGGTTAACTGAATATAGCCTACCTGCTCGTCTTCGCGCAACAGCCGATAAGTAACCGAGGGGATCAAAATATCGCCTCGCTCCACTTCAATATCCACTGGCTCCGTTTCGTTTGGATGCAGTACAGTTAAGACTACGGTGGTGCCTTTTTCGCCCCGCACCCGCTCGGCCACCTCTTGCACCGTCATCTCCGGGGTAATTGCTTCCCCATCCACTGCTAGCAGTTCATCGCCGGACAAGATGCCCGCCAGTTCGGCCGGATTCCCAGGAATAGGCTCCAGGTAGATGGGGCCGCCTTCTTCGGGACGTGCCAGCGTGGCGCCGATACCGCCAAACGTCCCCTGGAGCGACTGCCGTTCAATTTCGCGCTCCACCGGCTCCACAAAAAAGGTGTAAGGATCGCCCAGCAGTGCAATGGAGCCTTGGATTGCCCCATAGGTTAGTTCTTTTGAAGTGGGTAATTCTCCCAAGAAATTATCTTCAACACGGCCCCACGCTTCCCAAAAGAGGGCAAACTCCTCGGTGTCTGTCGTTTGCACGGTGATCTCACCGCGGCGCATTTCTACAAAGTCGTTGGCAAAGTAGCCAGCAACGAAGGCGCTGAGGGCAAGCAAAATTAGCAACACAGTGGCGAATACATTACGTAGGCGTTCAGACATAAGCTCTCTCGGCTGGGTATGTTGGCAAAGTCGCGCTCCCCAGATTGATTCTACATTATGGATCGTGGAGAATAAAAGTTTTTAGAAATAGATTCGGTCTAAATTTTCTTTTGTTCTCCTGAAAGTAAACCAATATCCTGTTAGATGCTACTTTCACTTAACAAATTCATAGAATTCCAGGCAAACAGGCGCATTTGTTTGGCTCAGCACAATTATCAGCGAAAATTGTAGCACAGGTGGTAGGGCAAGCAATCTACTGTATAATTCACTCGTCGGATCGCTTTCCACTGCCAACTTGCCCGATGAACTTTTTGGTGGACGATGGTTTGAGCAAAAACGCCGCTTTGCCTCTTCGATCCGCAGCAAACCAATACGAATTTTTAGGGAGCATTTTGTCATCTTGAGCACCTTATTGCAGCGCGCGAAAAATAGTTGGCGTGGTTGGGGAACGGCCGTTTTCCTGGTTCTGTTCCTCTTGCTGCATGGTGGTAGCCAGCCAACCCTGGCCCAAGATGACGCTGCCGACGAGTCGCTCGCCACTGCCCAGGCGATCCTCAACAGCATGAGCGTGGAAGAGCGCGTCGGGCAGCTGTTCCTTGTTACGTTCGAGGGCGATCAGGCCACCTTCGACAGCGACATCGCCGACCTTATTACCAATTTCCATATTGGGGGCGTTGTCCTTTCCGCAGACAACAACAACATCACGGGCTATGGCAACCTGGAAAACATTCCCTTGCAAACGTCGGACCTCATCAATAATCTGCAAAGTTTAGCGCTGTTTGGCCAGCCCCTTACCACACCAGACGGGCCAGAAATTGAAGAAGACGCTGTGCCGCCAACCCGCCCTCCCGTCCCTTCCTTCACACCGGTCCCTCTTTTTGTAGCCATTGCCCATGAAGGCAACAGCTACCCCAACAGCGCCATCCTCAATGGTTTAACCAACGTGCCCAGCAATATGGCTATTGGGGCCACGTGGCGGCCGGAGCTGGCGCAGCAAGTGGGCCAGGTCGTAGGCCGCGAACTGGCTAATCTGGGCATCAACATGCTGCTGGGTCCCTCGTTGGACGTGCTAGAAAGTCCCGACCCTGTTGGCCCCAGTGATTTAGGCGTGCGCTCCTTTGGTGGCGATCCGTACTGGGTTGGGGTAATGGGCAGCGCCTACACGGCTGGCGTGCACATTGGCAGCAATAACCAGATTGCCGTGATTCCCAAGCATTTTCCTGGCTACGGTGCCAGCGACCGGCCGCTGCACGAAGAAGTGCCAACCGTGCGCAAGTCGCTGGAGCAGCTGCGCCAGATTGAACTGGCACCCTTCTTTGCCGTGACTGGCGGTGCCAGGTGGCCAGAAGCCGTGGCCGACGGAATTTTGACGACCCATATTCGCTATCAGGGTTTTCAGGGCAATATTCGGGCGACTACCAACCCGGTCAGCCTCGATCCGCTGGCCCTCTCGGCCCTGATGGCGCAGGAAGAGTTGAGCAGCTGGCGCGGTGAAGGTGGGCTAATCGTTTCTGACGCGCTGGGCGTGCGCGCTGTTGAGCGTTTTTATGGGCAAGATCAGGGGTTTCCCCATCGCGTGGTGGCAAAAGATGCTTTTTTGGCCGGTAATGACCTGCTTTACTTGTCTGACTTTGCCCTGGGCGATGCGCCCTATGAAGAGCAGCTTATAAACATCATTGACACGGTTTTATGGTTCCAAGAGCGGTACGAGACGGATGTGGCTTTTCAGCAGCAGGTAGACACGGCCGTTCTGCGAATACTTCAGCTAAAATTGCGACTGTACCAAAACAGCTTTGAGCCAAATAACATTCTAATCAGCGAGCTGCCGGCAGCTGATCCTGCTGGAGAAGCCATCACCATTGATGTGGCTCAGTCTGGCCTGACCCTCATTGCCCCTGACCCAGACGAGCTGGTCGAGCGGCTGGTGCGCCCCCCAACTGCCAGCGACAGCATCATTATCTTTACCGATATGCGCGAGTTCCAGCAGTGCAGCAGCTGCCCGCCGCAGCCTCTGGTTGGCCTGACGGCCGTTGAAGAGCGCATGCTGGCCCTTTATGGCCCGCAAGCCAGCGCCCAGCTACGGCCAGAGCAAATTACCAGCTACCGCTTTGCTGACCTGCAAGCATTCATTGACGCTGGCACAGAGCCAATCATCTACAATACAGAACCAATCACGCCCACTGTCGCCCCAAACAGCAGCCCAACGCCAGAAGATGGACCCACACCAACTGCGCTGCCCACCGCTACGCCGCCCGCTTTTTTGGTGCAGGAGGACTTAGCAAGCGCCGACTGGATTATCTTTGCCATGCTGGACAATATGGGACCCAACTCGCAGGCCCTGAACAACTTCCTGGCCCAACGCCCGGATTTGGTGCGCGAACGAAAGGTTGTCGTTTTTGCCTTGGACGCCCCTTACTATTTGGATTCGACGGAAATCACCCAGTTGGCGGCCCTGTTTGGACTATACAGCCATAATGAAGCAGCAATTGATACGGCCGTGCGCGCCCTTTTTCAGGAGCTGCAATTTACCGGCGCATCACCTGTGCATATTCCCGGCGCCAGTTATGATCTTTTCCTGCAAACCCAACCCACGCCAAACCAGATTATTGGCCTGAGCGTTACCAACCTGGATACGGCTGACGCCACGGCGAACGAGCCTTTTGCTGTCTCAGTTGGCGACACGCTGCGGCTGAAAACCGGGGTCATTTTGGACCACAACGGTAACCCGGTCCCCGACGGCACGGTAGTTCGCTTCCGGCAGCGGGACCGGGTCGCTGGTGTCGAAAACATCATTGATGAAGTTTCTACAGTGGATGGCGTAGCCCAACTGGATTACGTGCTGGAATCCCGCACGGAAGGCGGCCAGTTCCGCATTGTGGCAGAATCAGGCGCGGCTACTATCTCCCAAGAAATAGACATACAGGTCGGGCAAAGCGGTACTGGCGGCGGGGCCCAAATCTCCATCATCGACCCCACGCCTCAACCCACGCCCACCGACACGCCGCCACCAACGCCGACGGTTACAGTGACCTCACCCGCTACCGATGCCCCTGAACCCACGAGTACACTTTCACAGACCACGGCTCCCCCTGAAGAACCCGGCGTTCGCATTGAACTGTCTGAGTTTTGGCTGCTGACGGCCGTATTTGCCGGACTATTTGTGTCTGGCGGGGTGGCCTTTACGCTGGGGCGGCAGCAAGACGCCTCGCTTGCACAGCAAATTGGCTGGCCGCTGTGGGCCATGATTGGCGGCCTGCTGGCTTACATTTACTTCAAGCTAGAAATGCCAGGGGCCGCTGCTTTTGGCGAGATGGGCGCTTTCACCGGTTTTCTCGTCACGGCAGTCGGTGGGGTTATTGGCTTGCTGCTTTACTGGTTGCGTCAGAAATTTGGCTAAACGGCCGTATCGACCAGGCTCTCTTCCCTACGATGCAGCTCAATATCTTCCCAGGATACCGGGTCTTCCACCGGTTCCAGGTGAGTAAAGACCGAAACCGGCGCTATCGCCTGGCGCAAGTCGCGCTCGATGGACTCCAGCAGCGTATGCCCGCGCTGGACGGACCAATGGCCGGGCACCTGAACGTGCACCGATACAAAGCGATTTGCCCCAGACTGACGCGTGCGCAGGGCATGATACTGCACTTCATCGGAGCAGTAGCTTTCTAGCACGTTCCGCACCTGGGCTGCTTCTGCTGCCGGTAATGAACTGTCCATCAGGCCATTGACGGCCGTTCCTAACAGCTTTACCCCGGTGCGAATAATGTGCAGGGCAACCAGCAGCGCCAGCACCGGGTCCAGCCAGTGCCAGCCGGTAAGCCACACGGCCAAAACGCCACCAAGCACCCCCAGCGAAGTCCATACATCTGTTAGCAAATGGCTGGCGTTGGCCGTTAGAGCCAATGAGTTGTGCTGACGCCCTACACGTAGCAGCACCAGCGCCGTTAGCCCGTTGCCCAGCGCCGCCACCAAAGACACACATAGCCCCCACCCAACTTGCTCTAGCGGCTGTGGCTGCAGCAGACGCTGAACGGCCGTATAGCCAATTGCCAATGCCGCCACCAAAATAAGGCTGCCTTCTATGCCGCCAGAAAAATACTCAGCCTTGCTGTGGCCATACTCGTGCTCATCATCCGGCGGCTGGGCCGCAATGGTGAGAATGATTAGGGCGAAGACGGCCGTCAGCAAATTCACGCCGGACTCCAGCGCGTCGGACAGCAAGCCGACGGAGCCAGTAAGCCAGTAGGCGGCGGCCTTTAGGCCAATGGAGAGAACGGCCGTGGCAATTGACAGCCAGGCATAGCGGGTAAGTTGATGACGATTTTGCATACGATTATTGTGATGGATGCGCTCGTCAATTTCTAGCCAACCCGTTCATTTTTGTTTTAGTTTGGCCTAAGTTGAAGTGTAGTTAAGGTGAATACGGCCGTTTGACCCGGCTAAAAGGAAAAACCTGGTAGGAAGTAAAAAGTGAAAAG
The DNA here is from genome assembly GCA_041987425.1 of Promineifilaceae bacterium (SeqCode). GTDB lineage: Bacteria > Chloroflexota > Anaerolineae > Promineifilales > Promineifilaceae > Leptofilum. The sequence goes on from JBHIWP010000005.1 coordinate 25,411, forward strand.
TGGAGCTACTTTTCACTCTATCACTTTTCACTATTCACCCAGTTACCTGTACCGTTCGCGAATATTCGGCACCAGGTATTCATCAAAGGCCCGCGTAATATCGTAAGCAGGCTGCCAACCCCAATCCTTGCGTGCCTGCTTGTCGTTTAGTCCAGCGGGCCAGCTATCCACAATGCCCTGGCGGTTCAGATCAGGAGCAAAGGCGATCTTAGCCTGGGGAAATGTCTTTTCCACCAGCGTTTTAAACTCAGCCGCCGATAGGCTAAAGCTGGTGACATTGTACACCGCCCGGCTCAGCTCACTGCGCGGCGCTTCCCACAGCTGCAGCAGAGAGGTAATCGCATCGGGCATCGCCATGAAGGGGATGGTGCTGTCTTCGCGCACAAAACATCTGTAGGGCGCGCCCTTGGCTGCAGCGTGCAGCATCTCTGGCCCGTAGTCGCTGGTGCCGCCAGAAGGCACCGTAAAGGCGCTAATTAGGCCCGGAAAACGCACGCTGCGAAAGTCCAGCATGGTAGGCGTTGTTTCTGCAAGCTGCTGATAATTTTGGCTATAATAGCTGCCCAACTGTTCACAGTAGAGCTTGTTGCAGCCATACATCGTGGTTGGATAGTTCCAATCCCACTCGCGCACATAAAAATCGCGCTGTTTCGTTTCTAAATCTGGCATGCCGTACACGGCAATGGAGCTGGGAAAGATAAAGCGAACGGGCTTACCGCGCTGCTGTGACTGCTCCGCAGCCAGCTGCAAAAGGTTGAGCGTGCCGTTGACGTTCACCTGATGCGCCAGCTCTGGCGAGAACTCGCTGCGCGTCGAAAGCAGCGCCGCCAGATGAAAAATGGAGTCAATTTCATACTCGGTAACGAGCCGGGCAAACAGCTTATGGTCTAAGATATCGCCAATGATGTGGGTGGAACGGCCGTCTAGCTCCTCCGGTAACTGGTGCAAATCTAGCGTAAGTAAAATATACTCCCCGCTGGCCGAGAGCTGCTCAATTAAAGCCTGGCCAATTTCACCGGCAGCACCGGTTATCAATATTGCTTTTTTACGCATTCACGCCTCTCTTATGCTCTTTGGGGGAAATTGATCCCCGATAATTCAGTAGGATAGCGGTAATCATATCACGATTGCAGCCAAAAAAAGGAAGTTAAACGGCCGTACAGTAAAACAATTTCCCAGGCATTGACGTACAGCTTACGCGTGTGTTAATCTCATACCCCAACAACGAGGAGAGGTACATGAGTAACGAGATCGATTTGTTACCTGCAGCAACAGACCACGAATCCCCCCCCTGGTCGCGCAGCACCAAAGTCATAGTCACCGTAGCGGCGCTGGTGCTCGTCATCTGGCTCACCTACCGCTTTCAATCGCTCATTTCCCAAATTGTGATCGCAGCCATTTTGGCCTACATCTTGAATCCGATCATCGTTCTAATAGACAAACGAACCAGATTCAAGCGCAGCACGGGCATTCTCGTTGTTTATTTGCTGTTGGCGCTGGCAGTCATCGGCGGCTTCATTGCCCTGGGATTTGCTGCCTTTGAACAAATCACTTCGCTCATTGAGCAGGTTCCGCTCTTCATTCAGGACATTACGGCCGTCATCGAAGAATTCACTGCACGCACAGACCCAATCGTATTTGGCCCGCTGGTGCTAGATCCCAGCGTGATCAACCTGGGGCTTATTCAAGACCAACTGGTGGGCATGGTAGAACCGGCCGTCAGCCGTGGCGGGCAGCTTGTTACCGATGTGGCCACGGCCACGATCACGACCCTGGGTACCCTGCTCTTCATTTTTATCATCTCCATCTATCTGGCTATTGAGATTCCGCAATTGGGTGGCCGCGTGGCTGGATTGGCCCAAATGCCTGGCTACCGCAAGGACGCTGAGCGGCTGCTGCGCGAATTCGGCCGAATCTGGAGTGCCTATCTGCGCGGTCAGGTTCTTTTGGGCGTCGTCATCTTCTTTGTTGTCTGGCTGGGACTGGCCTTGCTGGGCGTGCAAAACTCACTGGCGCTGGGGCTGCTCTCTGGCCTGTTAGAATTCATTCCAGTATTAGGGCCTATCATTGGTGCAGGCGCTGCAATTATTGTCGCTCTTTTTCAGCCAGACACGCTGGGCGAGATGGCTAACTGGCAATACGCTGGGGTAGTGCTCGTCTTCATGCTTATTGTGCAGCAGCTGGAAAACAACATTCTGGTGCCGCGCATTGTAGGTGAGTCGCTAGAGCTACACCCATTGATTGTGATTGTTGGGGTGTTCATGGGCAGCAGTTTGGCCGGAATCCTGGGCGCGATCCTGGCGGCGCCACTTGTAGCAACGCTAAAACTGGTGGGCATCTATGCCTGGCGAAAAATGTTTGATCAGCCTCCTTTTCCACATCCGGAAAAGGAGTTGGGGGAGTCGGCCTCTGCTAAACTGCTGAAGCGTGGGCAAGAATTACTGCCCAAGCGCAAGAAAGGAAGCAAGCCCGCCCAGTAAAATTGTTTTTATGAAACAGTCAGAATTGTTTCAAACGGCCGTAAAAAAAGCAAAAGCCGGGGAGCGTAAGCAGGCGCGAGACATGCTGATCCAGCTTGTCGGCCAAAATCCACAACATGAGCTGGCCTGGCTTTGGCTCAGCGAGCTCGTAGCAAACCCAGAAGACAAAATCATTGCCCTGGAAAATGCCCTCAGCATAAACCCCCAGCGCAGCCAGACAAAAGAGCGATTGCACCGCCTACGCCAAAAATATGCAAAGCCCAGCCAGCCAGCCACCTCCGGGTTTGGCCCCAATGGTCACGCTCACACCTTTGCCCTCACGACGGAGGAAGTCCAGTTCGGCGAGATCAACCAGCTATTGGCTGCTGGAAGCGTTGAGCAAGGCCGCCAACAGTTAGCCAACTTTTTACAGCGCTATTCAAATCATGAGGCAGGCTGGGAACTTATGGTGCACCATGCCGACTCTCAAAAAAATCTCTTGATCGCCCTGGATCATCTGCTTCGCTTGAATACTGCTCATTCTGAGGCACCGCAATGGTTAGCCAGGGTTAAACCCACCAAGGACGATTTTCTGCAAATGGGCCGCATATATGAGCGTTTAGAAAATTGGGAGCTGGCCGTTCATTACTACAAGCGCGCCCTAAAATCACCGATTAATGCGGATCGTCTGCTGGCTAAAAAGCGCCTGCCGCACGTGCAAGAGCAGCTGAAGCTAGCCAACATCACATATACCAGCCCTACAGCCACGGTGCTTCGCCTGGCGCTGGGACCTACGGTTCTGTACGCTATGCTGATGCTGATTCAGGCAGGGCTAAAACCCACCCAAACGCCCCCGCTGCTGTGCCTGGGTAGTGTGCTCTTCCTGGTAGGAATGGTTCTATTTAGCGCACTTTCCCATGCTCCAGAACACCCCTGGCTGCAGCGACTCAGGGATACGGCCGTCTTCCAAAGCAATATCACCATGCGCCTGGTCAGCATCTTTCTCATTCTCTTGCCGCTGCTGCTCTTGCTTTTGGTTACCCTTTCCCGCCTGCTAAATTTCGAACTCGACCTGACTAATCTATGATTCCGCTAACGGATTTGCAGCCCAATCGCTACACGAGCTTTCCCTTTATGACCATGTTCATAATCTTGCTCAATATGGCTGTGCTCATCGGTCAGTTCTTGCTGGTAGAGTTTAACATTGAAGGCTATGTCGAAGCGCTCTACCTCTTTGGCAGCGTCCCAACCTTCGTCATCGAACAGCAAGCTGCTGGCGCCCTGGCTTCCCTCACCTCCATCTTCATGCACGGCGGCATCCTGCACCTGGCAGGCAATATGTTGGCACTGTGGGCCTTTGCGCAGCGCGTGGAGGACGCCTGCGGACCGTGGCGCTTTCTCGCTTTTTACCTGCTCTGCGGTGTCTTTGCCGACATTATCAGCACCATGAGCCGCTCCACCGAAAGCATCCCCGGCATTGGGGCCAGCGGCGCAGTCTATGGCATCATGGCCGCCTACCTTATCTTATTCCCCGGTGGAAAAATAAAGGTACTCCTTTTTTGGGGCTTTGGCTTTTGGCGCATTCCATTCCGTGCCTACTGGGTCATTCTCTTCTTTTTCCTGAAGGAAATTCCGGTTGCGCTTGATGTGCTGTTAATTAATGTGGAATCCAGCGTCGCCCATTGGGCTCACCTTGGCGGCTTCTTTGCCGGCACGCTCATCCTTTTTTTCCTGCGCCCCGACGCCTTTCATCGCTTCCGCAATGAACTGCCACTCTAACAGCTCTCCAGTTTACGTGACAATCTGTCTCTAACTTTCACCCTCTACACTGCCAACGGTGAGAATCACCTTCCCAATATTCTTATTCTGCCTCACATATTCGTGCGCCTGCTGCGCGTTCTCAATTGGGAATTGGGTGTCGATAATCGGCTTCAGTTCTCCAGAGCGCAGCAGCGGCCAATAGCCAGACTGAAACTGCTCTGTTATCTTTATTTTTTCGGCGGGCGAACGGGTGCGCAGCGTTGAGCCGATGATCCGCAATCGCTTGCCCAGGATCAGCCCCATGTTCATTTCACCATGCGACCCGCCCAGCAAGCCGATGTTGACCAAACGGCCGAATCGTTTCAGCGCCTTAATGTTCCGTTCTAAATAGCTGCCGCCCACCGGGTCCAAAATCAAATTTACCCCCTGATCCTGCGTGGCAGCCAGCACCCTTTCTAAAAAATTTTCCTGCTTGTAATTGATCGCCAACTCTGCCCCCAGCCTGCGGCAGGCCATCAGCTTTTCATCGCTGCCTGCGGTAACAAACACAGTGGCCTCGGCGGCGTTAGCCAGCTGGATAGCCGCCGTACCCACCCCGCTGGCGCCAGCGTGAATCAGCACCGTCTCGCCTGCCACCAGCTCGCCCTCCAAGAATAGGTTAACGTAGGCGGTGTACCACACTTCGGGAACGGCCGCTCCCTGGGCAAAGGACCACGCTTTGGGCAGTCTCAACAGCATCCCCGCGGGCACCGCCACCTGTTCAGCGTAGCCGCCACCGGGCAGCAGCGCACAAACGCGATCCCCCACCTGCCAATCGTCTACATCCTCGCCTACTGCGGCAATGACGCCTGCCATTTCCAATCCCAAAATCTCGCTGGCACCCACGGGCGGATTATAGCCACCGCGCGCCTGTAACAGATCAGCACGGTTAACGGCCGTAGCTCGCACATTCACCAACACCTCTTCCGACCCGTAGGCCACATCTGGCACTGACTCCCATACCAGCTTCGGATTCTCTTTTTCCCCCTTTACTACAATCGCCTTCATAGCCTTCCTACCTTCGTTTTCTAATCTGGATGCCACCTAAACTACAATAAGGTAAACTACTTAAACTTCACAACCGTAGGCCAAGTTCTAAGAACTGGCCCATATGGAGGAGAGTATCACAAGATGAGTGAACGTGAAACCTACACGGTAGTTATTGCTGGCATTACCCGACATCTGCCCTTGTTTGAGGTGGCTCCCGGCGTACGCATCGCCATTTTTAATATGCTGGGCGACACCATTGTCGTTAAAGCCGCCGCTGCCGCCTTGGCAGAACGCCTGAAAGACACCCCGGCTGAGGTTCTGGTAACGGCCGAAGCGAAAGGGATACCCTTGATCTATGAAATGAGCGCACTGATGGGACTTCCTTATATCGTCTTGCGCAAAGCGTACAAAAGCTACATGGGAGACGCCATTAGCGCCGAAACAGTCTCAATCACCACCGGCAAGCCACAAACCCTCTACCTGGATGAAAAAGATAGAGAGTTTATCAAAAACAAAAAAGTTGTTTTGGTAGATGACGTCATCAGCACCGGCAGCACGCTCAAGGGCATGGAAAATGTAGTGCAGCAGGCAGGGGGTAAGACCGTAAAAATTGCGGCCGTTTTCACCGAAGGTGACGCCGATTGGAGTAATATAGTTGCCCTGGAAAACTTGCCCGTCTTCACAGAATAATGAACTTCCCAATCACGAATCAGACGATTAATGCTAATTCGTGGCACAATCAAGCAGAGCAATGACTTCCCCAACGGCCGCATCTCTATCCATCTTTCGCTATCTATTTGCCTCAGTTGCCGAAGAAATGGGCATAACATTAGGGCGCGCCGCCTACAGTCCCAATATCAAAGAACGTCTCGACTTTAGCTGCGCTCTCTTTTTGGGCGACGGCCGTATGCTGGCCCAGGCGGCTCACATTCCGGTACACCTGGGCGCCATGCCCGCTTCCGTACAGGCGGCCATCGAGCAATGCGCTCCCTTCTCCCCTGGTGATGTCGTCATCGTAAACGATCCGTACCAGGGTGGAAACCATCTGCCCGACATCACGCTTGTCTCACCCGTCTTTTTTGATAAAGATCAGCCAACCGAATACCGCCCATCAAATACCGACCACCAACCACCTGCCTTCTTCGTTGCCAGCCGCGCCCACCACGCCGACGTGGGCGGCATGTCGCCGGGCTCTATGCCCCTTTCTACAGAAATTTATCAAGAGGGAATTATCATTCCCCCAATTAAGCTAGTAGAGGCTGGACAGCGCAACGAAGCGGTCTGGCAGCTCATTCTGCGCAACGTGCGCACCCCAGAGGAGCGCAATGGCGACCTGGCAGCCCAACTGGCGGCCCATGCCATTGGCGAGCGGCGCCTGGCCGAGATTGTGGCCCGTTACAGCCTGACCGAATCACTGGCCCACGCCGAAGCACTTATTGACTACGCGAAGGCATTGACCGAAACGGCCGTTTCGCAGATTCCAGACGGCCGTTATACCTTCACCGACTACCTGGATGACGACGGCCAGCCAGATAGCCCCCCTATCCCAATTACCGTGACGCTTACCGTGAATGGCAGCCAGCTGCACGTTGATTTTGCGGGAACGGCCGCTGCCGTACGGGGAAATCTCAACGCCGTGCCCGCCATTGCCAGGTCCGCCGTGGCCTACTGCCTGCGCTGTGCGGCCCTGGCGCTGGTGCAAACTGACCTGCCCATGAATGATGGCGCTTTTACGCCCATCACCGTGAGCATTCCCCCTGGCTCTTTACTAGACCCGCCGCAGCCGCACGCCGTCGCCGCCGGGAATGTCGAAACGTCGCAGCGCATCACCGACGTGGTGTTTGGCGCGCTGGCCCAGGCGCTGCCACACATTATACCCGCTGCCAGCCAGGGCACAATGAACAACCTGACGTTTGGCGGCAAGCAGCCAGGTAGTGGGCGGCCGTTTGCCTATTATGAAACGATTGGCGGGGGCGCTGGCGCCGGGCCGGAGTCCGACGGCGGCAGCGGACTGCATGTTCATATGAGCAACACGCTGAATACGCCCGTAGAAGCGCTGGAATACAGCTTTCCGCTGCGGCTGGAGCGCTACAGCCTGCGCCCCGGCTCCGGCGGTGCGGGGCAGCATCGCGGCGGTGATGGACTCATCCGCAGCATCCGCTTTCTCACACCTGTCGCCGTCACCGTTACCAGCGAGCGGCGTAAGCAGGGAGCCTATGGATTGCAAGGGGGCAACGACGGCCGTCCCGGCCGCAACTGCCTCATTCAAGGGGAAACCACCACTGAACTGCCGGGCAAGTTTACCCGCCAGCTCATTTCCGATGATGTTTTGCAAATTGAAACGCCGGGAGGCGGCGGTTGGGGGAGTGAGTAATGAGTAATTGAGTAATTACACAATTACCCAATTACCCAATTACGTCACCTCTACTTTGTCACAGTAATAACCGTGCTGGCAACGGCCGTTTGTCCGCTGCTTGTGGTAGCCCGCAGCGTTATCACGTGCTCGCCCGGGGCCAGATCGTGCAGGAACAGGGCCGAGGCCGCTACTTCGACTCCACCATCAACTGACCATACAAAATCGCTTAGCGCGCCGTCTTCAGCGTCGGAGCCAAAGGCGTAGAGCGCAGCAGGCGACCCGGCAGCAATCGTTTCCGGCCCGGTGATCCAGGCGGTGGGCTGCTTATCTGCCAGCGGTGTGCTCAGGGCCACTTCAAAGCGCGTAGGCATACCCTGATCGGCCAGGATGATTTGGAAACGGCCGTTTCCACCACCCGGCAAACTGCTCAAATCGACTTCAAGACTGCCACCCAGCACGTTCAAACCAACGGTCGTCCATGATTCACCATTGTTGGCGATGTAGCGCACGGTGGCCGGTACTTCCGCGCGGCCCCAGCTAATGGTGGCTGTCTCATCAGCCTGGGCAACTGCGGCGCTGGCTGTCAGGGCAGATCTTTCTGCCACGCTGGTGGTGGCAAGTGTGCGTTGGGCAACGGCCGTTCCCGAAGCGGCTTCAACCACCCGCACTTCCGCCACCGGCACGTCTGGGGCAGGCACTACCCCGTGTATTGCCTGAGCAGAAATGCCTTCCTCTTCAGCCAGCAGCAAATCCACAGGATGCGTGGCGATGATATTGCCTGCTGTATCTAAGAGCTCTACCTGGTAAAAACCATTTTGGGGAGTAACGGCCGTTTGCGGCAGTATATAAACTGGCATGAGAGATACAGCACCGTCGTCTGCCACATCGCCGTGAATAACTAAACTTTCCTCGGCAGGCGCCAACACATAAGCACCATTATTTACCTGGTCTGCAAAAAGTGCCTTGTATGTGTAATCGGAAACCCATACTGGATCGCAATAGCTCATCATGTCTACGTAGCCACCAGGGCTGAGAAGTTGCAACGTACCGCCAATGCCATCCAAACCATATTCACCGATCGAGGCTCCGGCATGCTTGGCATCGGTAGACCAGTTGGTTCCGGAAACGTTGCAAGGCGCGTGATAACGACCAAAATTATGGCCAATTTCATGACCAGCCAGTGTACCGCTAGCTTCCAGCCCAAACCCGGCTGGCAAATTATGTATGCCTACAGAGGCCCGATAGCCAATCCAACCAATACCAGCAATGCCACCAGCGCAGTTGAACCAGGTGCTGAAACAACTTGAACCAAAATTGATATATGCATAATATACTGTCGAGTCTGGAGCAGAATCTATAAACTTGAGGTTGGTAACCTGATTAAGTAAATTACTCCATTCACTGCCGTCCGTGTCATCACGGAGGTTACCAGTAAATGGATAAGGCGAGCGAAATGTTACGTTTAGGTTACTTAGCGGATAAGCACGCATGATCCAGCTACTGATCTGCTCAGTTGCCGGAGCAGCATAAAAGCCATCGCCATCCGATGCCCCAGTTTGCGTGTAATTAATGGGGACGATGACCACATTCAGGGTAGGAACCGTGGTAAAGGTAACAGAACGGGTGAATCCACCGATGGCTTCACCCGTAATTTTTGCCGTTATTAAAACGGTTCCGGAGAGCCAGCTGGCGGGCAAGGTAATGTTATAGGTGCTGTTTAGACTGCTGCGGCTGGAAGCGGCCGATGCAGTTTTCGTGCTGGAAACGACAGGTGTTAGAGCCACACCGTTGCGCGTGGCGGTGAGCGTGACGCTGGTGTTCGGCACGCTGGCACCGCTCTTGGTAGCCGTGTAGACGCGCACAACGGTTGGCCGGTTGGCCACCAGCGGTACCGTATTATTAGCATCCTGAATCGCCTGGCTTATTTCCAGATTGGTAATGGACAAATCGGGCGCCTTCGCCACAAAGGGCAGATAGGTCAACTGGTCAGGCGTACCCGCCGGTGCTGCTGATGAGTGGCGGGCATCTACACCGAGGCCGACAATCAGAGTCAGCGCCAGAGCGAAAAATGACAGGATTGATGCAAGTCGAAGGTTCATTATTTTTCCTTTATCTCATGCAAACGAGGGAAATTATTTGAGAAACGATAGGCTACAGGCTCCATAAAACTCACGCGGTTATTGTAGCAATTTCCGAGAGAAAAATCCCCAACAAATGATACTAATTCAGCTACGAATGCGCAACGTAACTGCAACGTAATTAAACTCACCCCACAATACTGGAGAGCTCTTACAATTCACTTGGCGATGGCAAATATCCGCTAAAACAAAATTTCCCCAGAAGCCATTTTCAGACATTTTAACGTCCGAAGGTTTCTGGGGAAATTTCAAATAATGTCACTTAACTATTCGCGAGAGGACAGAATTCTACAGGCCGTGCCGTCACTCGTTAGAGCGAAACAAATGCTTGTTAATCGGTAACGGCCTCTTTGTCCTTGACCGGCTCTTTGAGGCCGCAGGCCACACAGTCGGTTTCATTTTCATTGAGCTGGACCAAAAGACCGTGGCAGCTGTTATTGGGGTCGGGCACCGGTTTTTTCCAGCTGCTGAACTCACAGTCTGGATAGCGCGAGCAGCCGTAGAAGACGCGCCCGCGCCGGGTGCGCCGCTCTACCATCTCCCCACCCTTTGGGCAAACGACGCCAATCTTATTGAGCAGTTGCTCAGTGTGGCGGCATTTGGGGAAGTTTGAGCAGCCAATGAAACGGCCGTATCGCCCTTCTCTATACACTAACTCGCTGCCACACTCCGGACAGTCACGCCCCACAGGCTCAACTTCCGGCTTCAAATCTATCTTGGGGATTGACTCATCAGCCACTTCCAGGTTCTCTGAAAATTGGCCGAAGAAGCTGCCAATCACCGGCACCCACGGCTCGCCCTCGGCAATCTTGTCCAGTTCATCTTCCAGCCGCGCCGTAAAATCGACCGACAAAATGTTGGGAAAATACTCAACCAGCAGATCATTGACGATCTGGCCCGTTTCCGTTGGCTGCAGCCGCTTGTCCACGCGGTCCACATACCCCCGATTTTGGATGGTAGAGATGATGGAAGCGTAGGTGCTGGGTCGGCCAATACCATACTCTTCAAGGGACTTTACCAGTGACGCTTCGCTGTAGCGCGGCGGCGGCTGGGTAAAATGCTGCTCTGGCAGCAGCCGCATCAAGTCCAGCAGTTCCCCCTCTTTTAAATCGCTTGGCACCTGGTTTTGGTCATCGTCCGGCCGATCTTCGGGACGACTCTCTTCATACAAAGCCAGGAAACCAGCAAAGGTCATCACGGAGCCAGTAGCGCGGAAGAGGTACGGCCGTTTGTCCGTTGCCACTTTCTCATCCCCAGCCAAAATATCTACCGACACCGTGTCGTATCGCGCAGGCGCCATCTGGCTGGCGACGAAGCGATCCCAGATTAGCTTATACAGCCGGTACTGGTCGCGTGATAAATGCTCTCTTATCTGCTTCGGCACGCGTAATACAGAAGTGGGGCGCACGGCTTCGTGCGCTTCCTGGGCCATTTTTGACTTGGTTTTGTATTTAGGCGGCTTCACCGGCACATAAGCGGCACCAAATCGCTTGCCCACGTAAGTTCGGGCCTCCGTCTCAGCTTCCTTACTCACAGAAACGCTGTCGGTTCGCATGTAGGTAATCAAACCAACCGAGCCTTCTTCGCCCCCGAGATCGATGCCTTCATACAGCTGTTGGGCAATGCGCATGGTTTTGCTAGTGTTGAAACCAACCTGCCGCGACGCTTCTTGCTGCATGGTGCTGGTGGTAAAGGGGGCAGCAGGACGGCGGGTGCGTTTACCAATACGGACCTCGCCCACTTCCCAAATGCTTTTTTCCAGCGCATCCAGGTGAGGCTTTACGTCATCTTCGCTTTGCAGCACCGGGTCTTCACCGTTCAATTTGTGCAGGCGTGCCTGGAAAAACGGCCGTTCCTTCTCATCACGGTACTGCTCCCGACTCAGCTCTGCACCAAGCGTCCAATACTCTTCCGAGACAAACTCCTTTATCTCGCGCTCGCGCTCCACCACCAGCCGCACCGCCACAGACTGCACGCGCCCGGCCGACAAACGGCCGCGCACCTTGCGCCACAGCAGCGGGCTGAGCTTGTAGCCTACCAGGCGATCCAGAATGCGGCGCGCCTGTTGGGCATTCACCCGGTCCATATCAATTCCGCGCGGCTCCAGAAACGCTTTCTCAATCGCCGGTTTCGTAATTTCGTGGAATACAACCCGCTTCGTGATTTCCGGGTCCATTTCCGCCGATTCCAGCACGTGCCAGGCAATTGCCTCACCTTCACGGTCCGGGTCCGTCGCCAGATAGATCTCCTTGGCCTTGGCCGCCGCCGCCTTCAGCTCTTTCACCACGTCGCGCTTCTCGTTCGGCACGCGGTACTCAGGTTCAAAGTCGTTTTCAACGTCTACGCTCAGGCGTGATTTAAGCAAATCCCGCACGTGCCCAACGCTGGACTTAACGTTGTACCCTTTGCCTAAGTAACGGCCGATTGTCCTGGCTTTGGCTGGAGACTCCACCACGACCAGTCGGCCACTGCGGCGCGTGCTGCTTTTGCCGCGTACTGCCTTCTTTTTAGCAGCTTTCTTTTTCTTTTTGCTCTTCCGCGTAACGGTTACCTCTGGCTTGGGCAGGTTATCGTGCGCAGGCGTATAGCCTGCCTTATAAATCGTTCCACCACACTTAGCGCAGGTTCCCCGGGTTCCCGGAGAGCCATTAGCCGCCCATTCCGCCTTTGGTTCCAATATTTCATGTTTTTCGCGGCACTTAAAACAATATCCAATCACTTTTTCTTCATCACTCATAAAAATTTCTGTAAAACAGAAAACGTAAAACGGTGTCTACTCCGACCGTTTTACGTTTCCTGTCTAGCAAAACGAGATACGGTATATTCAACTATAAGCTTCTAAATCTGTCCCTTCCAGATCGTTTACCACTTTCTTGACTAAGGGAATGTTGTCCTTGTGTACAACCAGGATTGCATCTTCCGTGTTTACCACAATCATTCCTTCAAGGCCAATAACCGTTACCAGCTTATCTGCCTCATAGTTAAAAACGAGGCTGTCGCCTGTTTGCTCGGTTATCACTTTGCCCCGGGTCACGTTGGCCTTCAAATCTGGGTTGATAGCCTCTTTGAGAGCGTACAACGTGCCTGGGTCGCTCCAACCCATCTCACCGTGAAGCACCAGAGCATCCTCAGGTTTTATGTGATGCAAAATCGCATCATCAAAACTAATGGCCTCAAAGCCTGGATAAATGCGATGCAAAGTCTCCTGGTAATTTGGCTGGCCAATCGCTTCTTCAATTTCCTTGAGGCCATCCCACAGGTGGGGTTGCAGCTTTTGGTACTGTTTGCGCACAAAACCGATTGTGGTTACAAAGTAGCCAGTATTCCACACATGCGTATTTTCGGCAAACATCTTCCGGCACTCGTCTAGAGGCGGACGGTAACGCAATGAATTAAAGCCAAAGTAGGAACGGCCGTTTACCACCCCCTGCTCTTCTCCCAAACCAATCCAACCTAGCTGATCGTTGGCAAAGCGGGGCGTTTCCCCCATGAAAATAATTTTGGCCTTCTGGCTAGAAACCAGCTTTTCTGCATTTTCCAGGACGCGCCGAAACACGTCTACCTGATCCATATAGTTGTCGCCCCACAAAATAGCTACCGGTTCATTTTCTTGGGCTTCTTGTGGAGTGGCATGAGCCAAGTGGGCCATCGCCAGGCCCACAGCCGCAGCCAGGTCACGCCGCGTAGGCTCACCAATAACGTTATCGGGCGGCAGTTCCGGCAGCTGCTTGCGAATCATGTCTACATAGCGCTCGTTGGTAGAAATGAAGATATTTTCCGCACCGTAAACCGGCGCAACGCGATCTACCGCCAGGCGGAGCGTGGATTTTTCACCAATAATGGGTTCAAACTGTTTAGGTGATTTTTTCCGGCTCAAAGGCCACAAACGGCGTCCTGAGCCTCCGGCAAAAATTATAATTTTCATACGAAATCCTTATTTTGTGTTGTAGTCGGAGCTAGCTTCACGGAGCAAAATGTAATTCATGCCGCCAACTTGCTGCACCATGCCCTTGAGTTCCATCAGCGTCAGAGTGCTGCTTACCAATGCGCTTGGCAAACCGGTCGTTCGGCTTAGCTCATCGATGTGCACTGGCTGGGCAGAGAGCTGGGTATATAGAGCCACTTCCTCGGCCGTCTCCGGCAGCACCAGCTGCACGGCCGTTCGCTCTGCCACCATATGCAAATTAAGTTCTTCCAGCACATCCTCCACCCGCATTACCAGCTTGGCTCCTTCCTGAATGAGCCGGTTGGGGCCTTTGCTGACGGGGCTATTGATGTTGCCCGGCACGGCAAAAACCTCACGATTTTGCTCCAAAGCAAAATTGCTGGTGATCAGCGCGCCGCTGCGCTCCCCTGCTTCAACAATAATAACTCCCAGGGAAAGGCCGCTGATGATGCGGTTACGGGGCGGGAAGTTCTTGGCCTCTGGCTGCACGCCCAGGCCATACTCGCTGATAATAGCTCCCTGCCCTTGCATGATTTCTTGCGCCAGCGAACGGTTTTCTGCCGGGTATACACAATCTAATCCAGACCCCAGCACGGCCAGCGTAAGGCCACCAAGCTCCACGGCCGTTTTGTGCGCAATGGCATCAATTCCCCGCGCCAACCCACTGACAACAGTGATGTTATTTTGCACCAATCCCGCTACTAAATCGCGCGTAATCTGACGGCCGTAGCTGGTCAGTCGGCGGGTTCCTACCACAGCTACCGCCCACTGATCTCGTTCACGCAGCTCGCCCTGGTAATAGAGCAGGGGCGGCGGGTTGGGAATTTCTCGCAGGTAGCTGGGATACGCAGGCATCTCCCAGGTAAGCAAGGAGACGCCCGCCTGCTTCACGCGCGCCAGGGCAGCATCCAAATCCACTTCCTGGCGCGTTCGTAAAAAAGTTTGAATAGCGCGTCGGTCGAACCCAATTTTTTGCAGCTCATATTCGGTGGCTTGCCAGGCATGGGCCAGCGAACTGTAATAGTCCAGCAGTGCCTGCACCTTGGCCGGACCAACGCCTTTAACCAAATTAAAACCAAGCCAATACTTCAAATCGGACATGAGCCAAGCATACCTTTTCCAAATGGGTTGTCAATTGAGAGAAACTTTTGGGTGATCGGCAAACAGTAAGCAGTAATCGGTAAGCAGCTGCCGGTTACGGCCGTAGGCCAGGCAGCAGGTTAACGAGCATACGGCCGTTTTCAAAGTCAATTTCTTGCACCACGTCAGCGATGTCCGGCAGCAATATTTCGCCTTCATCACCCCGCACCACAAAGACGTTATTGGCTCCAGTTTCCAAAACTTGGGTCAAGACGCCTAGCGTCTCACCCTCAACCGTTTGCACGGAAAGCCCCTCTAGCTGGAATAAGAAGTATTCCCCTTCTTCCAGCGGCAGGGCCTCGGCTTCAGTCACCATCAGCCATTCACCACGCAGGGCTTCTGCGGCGGCACGGTCGTTTACGGCCGTTAGCTTCAGCAAGATCATACCCTGGTGCAGCCGTGCCGTTTCCACATCCATCAGGCGTTGCGTATGTTCACCCAAATACACCTGCTCCAGCCAGGTAAACCGCTCCGGCTCATCGGTGTGCGGCTTCACCCGCACCTCACCGCGTACACCGTGCGGCTTGGTGATCTCGCCAATGACAATGAATTCAGTTGCATCCTCTACAGGTTTATTTTTGCGCATACGTTATGATAACGACAAAACCTCGCCAGGGCGAGGTTGTCACGGTTTCAACTCAATTGATGCAGCGTCGTGCAGGCATTTTCCCAACGTTAGTAAGTTCTAGCGGTTGCCGGTTTCAACAAGCTCAACCGAAACGCGTGTCCCCTGCTTAGCTGCTGCCACCTGCGCCAGCGTGCGAATGGCGTTAATCACCCGCCCGCTTTTGCCGATGACGCGGCCCATATCGGACCCAGCTACCGTCAACTCCAGAATCGTTTCGCTCTGGTCTTCAAACTCAGCCACAGAAACTTCATCTGGCGCTTCTACCAGCGACTTTACAACGTATTCAACGAGGTCTTTCATGCGTCCCTCAATTAAGCTTCGTCTTTATCGGCGTCGGCATCTTCTTCACTCTCAGACGCTTCGCCTTCTTCAGCTTCACTCTCTGCGACTTCTTCTTCGGCCACTTCTTCTTCAGCGGCTTCATCGTCATCATCCGTGTCGACAACGTCTTCTACAGCTTCGACTACCGTTTCAACGGCGTCTTCCACAGTTTCAGCCACGCTAACCGCTGCTTCCTGGACAGCATCAACGGCCTGTTCCACGATTGATTCTTCTTCGTCGGCTTCTTCCTCGACCGTCTCTTCTTCTTCCGCTACCTCTTCTACAGCTTTTGGAGCGGCAACGACTACGCCTGTCACCTCAGCAGCTAGCATTTCCAGGGATTCACCGGCGTGCAGCCGGCTCAAGCGGTCAAACGTGCCTTGCTTGTCCAGCAAGCGACGAACAGCGTCCGTTGGCTGGGCACCAACGCTCAACCAGTGCAGCGCGCGATCTTCCTGAATAGAAAATTCAGACGGTTCTACCAGGGGATTGTAATGACCTATGCGCTCGACGATACGGCCGTCTCGCTTTGAATTAATATCGGCCACAACCACGCGATAGCTTGGTTGTCTTTTCTTACCTCTGCGGCTCAAACGAATTTTTAGCATCTATCTTTATCTCCACTTACTTCAAGAATTATTTCACACTTTATAGAGAACGGCCGTCTACGTCCGCCTCTCTTTTATTAACTCGTCAATTTTACAACATACAGCAGCTTTTGACGCTTCCAGGCCGCCTACGCGTGACTACGCGCCAAAGCCACCCAGGCCACCCAACATATTCCGCAGGCCACGACCACGACCTTTGGTTATCTGCTTCATCATCTTCTTCATTTCCTGGAACTGCTTGAGCAAGGCGTTTACGTCCTGCACCGTGGTGCCTGACCCCGTCGCCACGCGCCGCTTGCGGCTGGCCTTCAAAATCTTGGGGTTGCGCCGCTCTTCTGGTGTCATGGAACGAATGATCGCCTCAATGCGCTTCAAATCGCCCTCGGCACCGCTCAAATCCACATCCTTAGCCATTTTATTCATGCCTGGGATCATTTCCAAAAGCTGCCCAATTGGCCCCATGCGCTTAAGCTGCTGCATCTGATTGAGAAAATCTTCCAGGTTAAAGTCGCCTTGCAGCATTCGCTTGCCTGCTTTTTCGGCTTCCTCCTGGTCCATCTGGTCCTGTGCCCGCTCAATAAGCGTCAACACATCGCCCATTCCCAAAATACGGCTGGTCAGCCGGTCTGGATGAAACTCTTCAATAGCGCTGAGCTTCTCACCTGTGCCCAGGAACTTTATAGGCACACCCGTAACTTCACGCATGGAAATGGCGGCGCCGCCGCGTGCATCACCATCAATCTTGGTCATGATAAGTCCGGTGATATTGACGGCTTCGTTAAAGTCGGTCGCCACGCGTACCGCTTCTTGCCCGGTCATGGCATCGGCCACCAGCAGCGTTTCCACTGGCTTAACTTTCTCTTTGATGGCCTTAATTTCGCCCATCATCATTTCGTCGATGTTCAACCGGCCAGCGGTATCTAAAATGACGGTCGTGGCGCCGCTGGACACGGCTTTCTTCACGCCGTTGGCGCAAACGGTCACCGGATCGGCTTCTGGGCCTTCGTCATAGACGGGAATGTCCAACTGGCGGCCCAGCGTTTGCAGCTGGTCGATAGCGGCCGGACGGTACACATCAGCACCCACCAGCAACGGCCGTCTCCCCTGCTTGCGCAAATGGAGGGCCAGCTTACCAGCCATAGTGGTTTTACCGGCACCCTGCAGGCCCACAAGCATAATCACCGCCGGGGACTGCATGCCCAAATTAAGGCGACCAGGCTCTCCCAACGTTTCTACCAGCTCTTCCTGTACTATTTTCACCACCTGCTGGCCAGGCGTCAGGCTACGCATCACCTCGTGACCGATGGCGCGTTCCCGCACCCGCGCCACAAAGCTTTTCACAACCTTAAAGTTCACGTCCGCTTCTAGCAAAGCCAGGCGCACTTCGCGCATCGCCTTATCTACATCCGCTTCGGTGAGCTTTCCGCGCCGCTGCAAACCATCAAATACAGATTGCAGGCGGTTTCCCAATGATTCAAACACAAATATCCTCGTAAAAACCTGATACAGGGACAAAAATAAACGGGTCAATAATGGTATTAACCCGTTATTATCTAAACTTTATTGGTTAAAGATGCTTCTTTAACGTAAATCATCTACAGCTATTTAGTTCTTGCATTTCTTAATGTGATTTACGTCGCTTGCTGCAAAATTTTTATGTTACTTTGCAGACGGGCAATTCTAGCCCAGGCAAGAGGTTGCGTCAAGAAATTTTTGTAGGGACTGCATTTAGTACGCTAAAGATATCCAATTAATTTTGAAAGCTTTGCATACAATTGGAAGGGACACAACAAAACTTAAGGAGAGTGAATTGTGAGGCAAGTACAAGCAAACGAACGTGCAGCCTGGAAGCAACGCTATTATCTACCTACCATAGCCTGGGCACATACTGCGCGGTACAACCCCGAGCAAACGATAATCATTTGCGATAAACTGGGAAACTTTCAACTGTACGCGGTTGACCGCATGAGTAGCAAAATTACCCAGATAACAGACGACGATTCAGGCGTTTCCTACTTTAGCGTGGGGCTTTCGCCAGACGGCCGTTTCTTCTACCATCTTCAAGACACCAAAGGAGACGAAACGGGCCATGTCGTGCGTGTTAGCTGCAATGGAGGTCCATCTGAAGACGTGACGCCAGATTTGCCAGAGTACAATTTACGCGGCATTGGCTTTGCCGACAACAGCCAGCGCGTGGCCCTTACAATTGTGACAAAATCAGGCTACCAACTGTACACTCTGGACCTGAATCAGGCCGGAGAAGTGGAAAAGCGGCGATTGCTTTATGAAGACAAAAAAGAATTCTGGCAGGCAGAGCTATCTGCCGACGGAGCATTGGCAGCCGTGCGCACGACGCGGCTGACCGGCACCCGACTCTACAGTACGGCCGTCTTCGATGCTGCATCCGGTGCGGAAGTTGGCGAGCTGTGGGACGGCCCAGAAGCCAGCGTTACACCCACCTGCTTTTCGCCCATGCCCGGGGATGCCCGCCTGTTAGGTGTGAGCTCAAAATCGGGGCAGAAACGGCCGTTTCTTTGGAACCCACACAGCAAACAACGCACAGACCTGGAATTGCCGGAGATGGAAGGCGATATACTTGCCTGGGACTGGTCACCGGATGGGCAGCGGTTGCTGCTGTGCCACTCCCATTGGGCCCAACAGCAGCTTTACACCTATGAGCTGTCTAGCGGCACGTTGACCAGGCTCAACCACCCCAGCGGTAGCTATGATGTCTCAATCGGGCCTTTTGGCGCTTTCCCCCACTTCACCTCCGATGGCTGCATCGTCTCGCTGTGGAAAAATGCAGCTACGCCCGCACAGGTCGTGGAGCTAGACGGCCGTACCGGGACCAAAAAACGCACGCTGTTTGGACCAGACAGCCCGCCGTCAGACAAATCCTGGCGTTCCATTACCTTCGTCTCAGCCGACGGCACGCCTTTTCAGGGCTGGCTGGTGACGCCAGAAGGCAGCGGGCCATTCCCCACCATTCTTCACATGCACGGCGGGCCGCATACGGCCGTTACCGACAATTTTTCACCTCCAGCCCAGTCATGGGTCGATCATGGATTTGCCTATTGCACCATCAACTATCGTGGGTCCACCGGCTTTGGCGAGGCGTTTAAGAGCCAGATATGGGGCCATATCGGCCAATATGAGCTGATGGACATGGTGGCAGCGCGGGATTGGCTGGTGAACCAGCAAATTGCCCAGCCACACGCAATCTTCCTCAATGGGGCCTCTTATGGCGGCTACCTGACACTGTGGGGGCTGGCCCGGCGACCCGACTTATGGGCGGGCGGCATTGCCAAAGTGGCCGTGGCGGACTGGGTGACCAACTACGAAGACGCCGCCGATGCGATGAAGGGCGCTTTTGCCGTCTGGCAGGGGGGGCACCTGGCAGACGCGCGTGAGAACTACGTAAACTGCTCGCCCGTCACCTACATTCATAACATCCAGGCGCCGCTGCTCATCTTCCAGGGCTATAACGATACGCGAACGACACCGCGCCAGATGGAACAGTTTGTGGCTCAGATGAAAGCGCTGGACAAACCAGTTGAGATCCATTGGTTTGACGCCGGGCATGCCAATCTGGACAAATCAGCCGCAGTAGATGAGCAAGCAATAGCAATCCAATTTGCGCTGAACATCCTGGCCCAATGACGTATAAGACGAGAGCGTAAATCACGGTCAGGTCTATGAAAAGCGACGCTATTTGCCGTCAAATTTCCCAAAGACTAGAGAGCGTAGGGAAAACAAAAAGCAAAAATCGCACAGGCGCACAGTTAATGGGCCTCAATATGGATAGAGTGGGATTAAGGTTTAAAACGATTTGTAGAAGCGTATGAAGCTCAGGAAACCTTCCCATGAATTCTATTGGCCGAGACAAACGTATTAACTGGCTCATTTTGCTGGTCGTTCCCTTGCTGTTAATGTTTAGCGCCTGCCTGCCTACGGACCCAGAACCAGCCTTATCTGATCAGACGGCAGGCGAAGCTCCGCAAGAGGTGGTGACGGTTGCTCGTCCCACCACCATACCCGCTACGTCTGACTTCACAGTCACGCCTACGCCACCTCCTTTGCCAACGCGCACGGCCGTTTCCCATGCCGAACTCACCACAACCCCCTGGCCACCAGCCACGCCGCCAACGCCAACCCCGGTACCACCCTTCCCCCACATGGTCTACAGTGACAATAACGGACTGTGGCAAATCGATTCAACCTGGCAACCACACCTTCTGTTTGATGACCCAACGGCCGTTCTGGAACCAAACGGCCGTCGTCTGCTCACCAGCCGCGATGGGGACGTGTGGCTAATAGACCTCAACAGCGGCCAGACGACCAACCTCACGAACACGCCTGGACGGGCGGAATGCTGCCCAGAGTGGTGGCCGAGCCAACCCAATGTCATCTTCTTGGGAGTTGAACCTGGGCCAGACGGCCGTATTGCAGCCCGGCTCGACTTAAACACAAATGAAATCACGCTGTTGGACCCAGCCCAAAGCAGAAAGAGCAGCACCCCGCTGGCAGCAGCCCCAAACGGTATTAGTTTTGCTTTTGATCTGGAAGGTAAGGAGGCATGGGTACAAATGACAACCGAAACGACACAATTTGATCCGTACGCTTATGGATTGCCCGAAACGCTAGAGCTGCGGGCCATTGGCGCGCCAAGCTGGTCCCCAGACAGCCAGAAGCTGGCCTGGGTTATGATTCTAGCCGACACGGCTGCCCCAGATGAACCGCCTGCCGTCGTGCTGGGGGTGTTTAATCTGGCGCAGCGTCAGGCTCAGCTGCTGCATCCATATAGCGATGTTCTGGGAAGAGACGGCTGGTTTTCGCCACCAGCCTGGAGCCCAGACGGCCGTTGGCTGGCGTATGAAGTGATGTCGCTGGACCCGACAACACACGGGCTGTGGGTGCTGGCCGCCGATGGCAGCAGTGAACAGTTCGTAGGCGGCCAAAATCCTTTCTGGAGCCCAGACAGTGGCTGGCTCGCATACCAAAACGACGCCGGACCGCAAATGACCTATCCTCCGCAATTCACCTTTCAAATTGGTCTATTCTTGCCGCCAGATGCCACCCTGCGCGACTGGCACAAAGGCAGCGCGCCTTAAATGGTGCAATACTATTCAGCTTTAACTATCGGTTTACAAGGCAATGGGTTAGACGTAATTTAACGCAGTCTAAAAATGTAGGCTGTGCCACTATCGACTACCCTACCAGTACCAAACGGCGCGCCCACCACTACCGTATCACCACTGATACCTACTCGCGTCCCAAAGTTATCGGTTTGCGTTCCATTACTGGCCGTTATTTTCGCAACCTGGTTCCAATCTTGCCCACTATTTTCAAAGATGTAAACGGACCCAGAATCAACGCCTTTATCATCATCAAAAATCGCACCAACTAGAATTTTGTCACCCTCGACAGCTACATCAAGGCCAAACAAATCACCAGCAGCACCATCGCTGGCGGTAAGTTTTGTCACCTGGAGCCAGCTGGAGCCATTGCGCTGAAAGACGTACACTGAGCCAGAATCTACCCCCAGATCATCGTCCAGAAATGCCCCAACTACTGCCCAATCTCCATCTATATCGACGGAATTGCCAAAATTATCGAGAGCTGTGCCATCTGTGGCAGTAAGTTTTGCGGTTTGCATCCATATCTGCCCACTGCGTTGAAAAATATAGGCTGCACCTGAATCACTGCCCAAGTCATCATCCAAACGAGAACCGACAATAACGAAATGGTTATGAATTGCCACGCGCAAACCAAAAATATCTTCAGCCGCTCCGTCATTGGGCGTTAACTTGGCTACCTCGACCCAATTTGACCCAGAGCCCTGGAAGATATATGCAGAACCAGAATTATTTCCCTTATCATCGTCTAGCCAGGCTCCGACAACAATCGTGTCCCCACTTATAGCGGTCGATTGACCAAATTGGTCAAAGATAGCTCCATCACTTGCAGTCAATTTCGCCATTTCCTGCCACTGAGAGCCCTGGCGTTCAAAAACATAAGCCGAACCAGATTCAGCCCCTAGAGGTGCATCAAGTCTGGCTCCAACCACAATGGTGTCTCCACTAATCGCGGCGGTGCCAAATTGGTCGAAGGCAGTTCCATCACTGGCATTTAGTTTAGCAAGTTGGTGCCACGCCCTCGATCCCCGTTGGAAAACATAAACAGAACCAGAATCAGTACCTAAATCATCATCGTTTACTGCACCAACTACAGCGATATTGCGGCTGATGTCTACTATTCCGCCAAAACGATCCCCGGATGCACCATCTCGTGCTCTTAAAATGGCTTCCTGAACTACCGTTATGGCGTGAACCGTGCCGACCAAAAAAAGGAATGCGAAAAAAGCTGGGGGTAATATCCTTGACCGCATGAGATGTCTCCTTCCCAAACAATTGTAGCTATTTTATTGATGTAAAATTGCCAACTGAGTTGGGCTATATGGAACAAAGATATTGAGGCAATCTTCATGGTAGCTGTCAAAGATTACATTTTTGCTTAATAGTTAGTGTATGTGCTTTATTAGTCTCCGGCGATGTGGGAATTTGTGATTACGCGATTACCCTGAACCAGGCACTTCTGGCTAATCACTGACTGGCAACGAAATGCAAAATCTATTGCCCTGCCCGGCATCCTGTTCATACCAAATCTTGCCGTCCATCTGTTGGATAATCATCTTGACCAGCGGCAGGCCCAACCCACGACCCACGTGTGCCGGATCCGGCGCTTGCAAATAGGGCCACTGCCCCTGTGGCTCAAAAATGGCATCACTCTCTTCGGCGAGAATAGTCGCTGCTTCATCCTGCACCTGCATTAGCAGTTCATCCTGCTCCAAATTGATGGATAGCTGGATACGGCCGTTTGGCGACGAAATTAAAACCGCGTTTCGCACCAGCGACTCAACAGACTGCGTCAATAAAACCAGGTTGCAGCGTACCTGCCGTTGGGAGGCCGACAGTTCATCTGGCACCCTTAAATCCAGCTGCAAACCGGCCTGTTCGGGAATGGGCAGCACGGAAGGCAAGAGATATTGCAGCAGCGACTTTACCGTGACGGCTTCCTCCTGAGAGCCAATAAGGCTGTACAAAACGGTAAGGCTTTCTGACAAATCATCGGAGGCCTGCACCAGTTTTTCTGCGTAGCTGGTCTGCTTTTCACCGGGAACGGCCGTTAGGGCCAGGAGTTGAGCATAGCCGCTTAGGGCCGTCAGCGCCACGCGCGTACCGTGTGCGCCAAACCGGTCTCCAGCAATCAGCCGACGCAGCATCTCATCCTTTTCCTTTAGCCGATAAAGTTCGGCCGCTTTTTGCCAGGAAATGCGCGGCAACAGTCCATTTCCCACTGCCAGGGGAGGCCACTCGCGGGCAATCATGCACCAAATCTTCTGGGTTCGCTCCGGCAGAGCCAAAAAAGGGGTAAATTCAGCCATATACTCCGCACGCGGACTGCTGGAACGTTTCAGCACTTCAGCAGCGGACTCAGGCACATCAAGCAAAAGATGCTGGCTGCCCTGCGCGGCGGCAACCAACGACACGGCTTCGCGGCTCAGGCCGTACTTTTGCACCAGAGCCACCAGGAATGCCTCAATTTCCTCAGTGATTTTCTCACTGGTGTGGGCAATAATCTGGATTTTGATGGTAGGCGTGCAGGGGGAAACCTTTTGCAGTAAAAGGCCCAAATTATTGAGGGGGCGACGGCGTATTACTTCAGCCAGAAGACAGCCCAGGCGCTCGCGGCGCTCAAAGTAGGCGACCAACTCTAAAGAGAGCTTTTGCTTATTTTGGTAATTAAATAGCTCGTACCCCACCCCCAGATCGAAGGCCAACAGCTCCAGTTCATCCTGGCCAAAATGGTTGACTAAAAAGTCATGAAGCTGCGCTCTTTCGAGTGACAGAAGTCCTGAATTCATTCAGTGAACCCTCGTGGCGCCCCTTTTTGCACCGCCATTGTAACCAGCCTCTCAACAGCCCGTCAAGTGAGGAAACGTGGCTGTCCCATCGGGCATAATTGCGTAGTTCGCCTCTTTTTAGTTACAATTTGCCGCTTGATTTGCCAAAGCACTGGCCAACATATCAGGCTAACCTACCGTCATGCTCGTGGCGACGGACATGGCAAAAGAGATTTATGTCTTAAAGTTTTTAAGCAGTTGAGGTTTAAAATGAATTTATCCATCCGCAGTAAATTAGCTTTTTTAACTATATTTGTTTTGGTTTTTGCCGTCTGTTATCTCATGTCTTCGCCCGCGGTTTCGGTGGCTTCAGAGTCTGGTGCAAGCACGAGCGACTACTTCTTGCCGCTAATCTTTGTGCCGCGCGAATTCGAGATTATCCCGACAGAGGCCACATTTACGAACGTCACCCATATCACCCATGCGGGCGATGAGCGTATTTTTGTGGTCGAACTGGCCGGGACAATTAGAATCTTACACCCAAATGGCACAACTTCTCTATTTCTGGACATTCGCGATCGCGTACTGGATGAAGGGGCCGAGCAGGGTCTTTTTGCTTTGGCTTTTCATCCTGATTATGCCAATAACGGCTACTTTTACGTAACGTACACGGCCGCTTACCCACAAGACAGCAATAAATCGTACCTAAAATTATCTCAATTTCAGGTCACGGCCAATCCTGATGTGGCAAACTCCGCTAGTGAACTGCTCTTATTAAGCATTATTCAGGACTTTCCCGTGCATAACGGTGGCGCTTTAGAGTTTAATCCACAAGACGGCCGTTTATATATGGGCATTGGTGATGATTCACAAAATCTGGTGGCCCAGGATGATGGCTCGTATAAAGGGAAAATCCTCCGCATAAACGTTAACGCCAGCCGGACAGCACAAAATGCGGTCTTAGAGCAGCTGGACGCTGACACCATTGCTTCTACGGCCGTTTCTATTGAGTTGTCGGCTAAAGGACTGCGCAATCCCTGGAGAATGGCTATCGATCCGGTTTCTGGGCATATTTTCGTCGGTGACGTTGGGGATCGCTTGTGGGAGGAAATTGACGTCATTCCTTTTGGCTATAACGGTGGCAACTTTGGCTGGCCCTGTGTAGAAGGTCCCGAAGTGTTATTCACGGGTGGCGCCTGCGACAAATTTTTTGATCCGCCCATACACTACTATTCTGAAGGCTGTGTTGTGGTTGTAGGTGAGTATTATCGTTATGAAGGTGATCTTAGCCTTCCAGGCCGCCTGATCTTTGCCGATGCCTGTGTGCAACAGATTCAGACTTTAACTTACACCGCAGGCAGCTGGCAGGCGAAACCTATTGGAGACCTGTCAAGCGTGTCTGGGGGTCTTTTAACCACGTTTGGCCAGGATGTAAACGGCACGGTCTATGCGGGTGTTCTGGGGGCATCTGTGCCATTGTTTGAATTGTACATTCCTCCTGAATAACGGCCCTGCTTACTGCTCTGCAAATCCATTGATGAGCTGCTGAAAGTAAGCAGGGGCGTGGCGCAGGCGGCTGCCATACCAGGAGAACAGTTCGCCATCTACTAGATGAACGGCCGTTCCGGGGCACATCTTTCTGAATGCCTGCCGCTGCTTCTCACCAAAAGGAAATGGCTCTGACGACAAGAAAATGGCATCCAGATTTGCATCCTGAATTTGCTGGGAGGTGAGTTCTGGATAGCGGCCGTTGCCGATGGTGGCAAACGCATTGTCAAAGCCGCAGCGGGTTAGCATATCGTGGATAAACGTGCGCTGGCCCACGGCCATGAATGGCTTTTGCCAGATAAAGTAGCCTACGCGAAACGGCCGTTTCACCGGGCGTATCTGGGCAAAGCGGGTGGCAACTTCAGAAATGAGCTGCCCGGCAGCGGCCGTTTTTCCCACCAGCTCGCCAACCTGCCCAATCATCCCTAAGGCATCATCCAGCGTGTAGATATCGCTTAGCCACACCGGATAAGACGCTGCCAGTTGGGCAATGCCTTCCAGGTAATTCTCCTCTTTGTTTCCTAAAATAAGGTCAGGCTGGAGCTGCTCAATCACGTCGAAGCGAAACTGCTTCGTGCCGCCGATAGACTGTTTTTGGGACGCACGCCCGGCAGGGTGCACGCAAAACTTTGTAACGCCCACAATTTCGCTGTCCAGGCCCAGTTCAAACAGTAGCTCAGTTTGGGAAGGCACCAGCGAAATGATGCGAGACGGCCGTAATGGCACCTGCACCAGCCGCCCCATTTGGTCTGTTACCGATCTCATTGCTCCAATCATAAGCTAATTTGAGGAAAATGTTACAAATTTTGTGATTGTAAAGTGGCTCACAGTGCGCGATGTTAGCCGTTTACGTTATTAAGCCATGCGTCAGGTAGGCACTGGCTAGGCGTATAGTTTCAGCCCATTTTCCCGGCCATAGGTTCGCTATACTGCCAGTATGGAAATGAAAGTTGATTTGTCCCTAAACCACAATACTCTTCTTCACCTGATGCAAAGCGCCAGGGAAAAAGCCAATGCGCTGCTGAAAGCAGAGGCATCGGCTCATAACCAGGCTATGGGGTTTGCGGTGGGCACCTTTATCAGCCTGCTGCCTACGCCGGGCTTAAATTTTGCCCTGGCCTTGCTGCTGGCCGGTTGGTTTCGGCTGCACAAGGCCACGGTTCTGGTCTCATTGGCCGTGTGGAACGTGTTTGTCACGGCACCGTTTTTTGCTTTGAGCTACCGATTGGGGAATCTACTGTTTCCTGCGCCTGCCACAGCTTCCGTTAGTGCGCAGTGGCAGGCACAGGTCATTTCATTTGTGCAAGGCTTTTTGGTGGGAAATTTAATTATTGCCTTGGGAGTAACGGCCGTTTCCTACAGCATCGTCCTCCTCATTATTTGGCTTGTGCGGGATAAGCGGCAAACAGCGACTATTTCCGCCTCGTAGCACCTGTAATCACCAGCAAGATTATTGAGCCAATCACGGCGACCAAAAAGCTGCTCCAGTTAAAGGCAAAGCTGAACGATTCGCCGGTAACAAACTGCATAATCAGCCCACCAATAAACGCGCCAACGACACCAATGATGATGTTGTACAGGCAGCCAGACCGTTTACTACCCGCCAGCATACCAGCTACGCCGCCTGCCAAAGCGCCAAAGATAATCCATGCTAAAATACCCATTTTTGTCTCCTTGTAAAAAGATGTGGTGCAAAATAGATTGCACTCTTTTTCCTCAGCAATGTTTCCCTGAAAATTTGTAACGTAATACGTAAGCACAAGCAATTATGTTGCTTATACCTAAAGATAAATACTTTTTCTTCTTAAAGACTCTTCAAGCAAAACAGCGCCCAATGGCCCGGCGCTGTTTTGCTTTTAATTGTAGCTTCTCAACCATGACGTAACGCGTGTTGTAAGTCTCATAGGCTAAGGTTACCTGGTAAGGTAGCGCCGCACAACCTCCTCTCCCAAGGTTGCATGATGCTCAGGATACGGCTTCATTTTTAATGCGGCGCTACCCTCCAAAGTCTATGGAAATGGGTGTCAGATGTTTTGTAAGAAATTACTTATAATGTACTAATTAACTTCTTCACGCTTAATTAAAGCTTATTCTGCTCCAGACGCCGTGCTCCCCGCACGGCGTCTCTCCTTTTAGGCAATTTCCCCAAAACTCGTAGTTACGGCCGTTGCATTTGTCACCAAAAGGAGTGACGTTTGTTACTCTAAACTTTCTTCCAATTCTGTACAATGCAAAAGACACTATATCTGCATTCTCCATAAAGAGGAGGAAGTACCATGAAAAGAGAATTGGTCTATAACTGGATGTCCCAGGATGTAATTACCGTCAGACCAGGTACCACGCTGACAGAAGCCCATCAACTCATGCTAGAAGAGGAAATTCGGCGCCTGCCGGTAGTGAATCAAAAAGGCGAGTTGGTCGGCATTGTCACTTTAGGTGACGTCCGTGGCGCCCAGCCATCGTCTGCCACCTCATTAAGCATTTGGGAGCTTAATTATCTGCTGGCTAGCCTGACGGTAGAAAAAATTATGACACCGCAGCCTATTACTATTCTTCCTCATGACACCATTGGCACCGCTGCTCGAACAATGCTGGAAAATCGCGTGAGCGGTTTGCCCGTCGTGGACCGTGATGGTGAGTTGAGGGGCATCATTACCGAGTCCGATATCTTCAGCATGGTGGTCATTCATGAGTGGAGCGAGGCTGCAGCAGAGCCAGCATAGTGATGCTGCAAGCTCCGGACGCGTAGTTCTTTCTGTCGTAGTGCTCTTATTCCACTCACCGCCGCCTGCGCGGCAGACATGGTGGATATCAGCAAGACATTGTGCCGTATGGCAGCAGAGCGCATGGACGCCTGATCTTCATGCGCCTGCTGCCCCAGCGGCGTGTTGATAATAAGCTGAACGGCCCCGGAAGAGATAAGCTCGACGGTGTTCAGGCCCGGCTCGCTGGCCTTGGCTACCAGCGTAACCGGCAGTTTAGCACGCTTTAACGTTTCGGCCGTTCCTTCCGTCGCGTAAAGTTCAAACCCCAATCTGCACAAATCTCGCGCAATTTTTAGCGCGGTCGATTTGTCGAAATCATTGACGGTAACGAGCACCGCGCCCTTAAGCGGCAGCGGCGTGCCCACGGCCAGCTGCGTCTTGGCAAAGGCGTGGCCAAACTGCGAGGCGTGGCCCATCACTTCCCCCGTGCTGCGCATTTCTGGACCAAGCCGGGTGTCTGCGCCGGGCAGCTTGTTGAAGGGTAATACCGCTTCCTTTACGAAAAAGCCGTCGATGGGCGGCGTGTGGGTGAAATTTAGCTCCGCCAAACAGCAGCCCGCCTGCACCTGGGCAGCAATGCGGGCCACGGGCAGACCGGTTGCTTTGCTCACAAAGGGCACCGTGCGGCTGGCCCGGGGATTTACCTCGATGACATAGACGATGTCATCCTTAATGGCAAACTGCACGTTCATCAATCCGCGCACTTTTAGCGCCAGCCCCAGCTTTTCGGTGTAATCCTGAATGATATTGAGATGATAGAGGCTAATTTTGTAGGGCGGCAGCACGCAGGCGCTGTCGCCAGAATGAATGCCTGCTTCCTCAATGTGCTGCATGACGCCTGCCATCACCACGCGCTCGCCGTCACCCACGGCATCCACATCCACTTCAAAGGCATCCTCGATGAACTGGTCGATGAGCACCGGATTGCCGGGTGAAACGCGCGCCGCCTCGGCCAAAAAGCCGCGCAGGGAATCATCGTCGTAGGCAATGGCCATCGCCCGGCCGCCCAGCACAAAGGACGGCCGTACCAAAACCGGGTAGCCAATTTCGTGCACCACCTGCAACGCCTCTTCCAGCGAGTTAGCCAATCCCCAGGCTGGGTGGTCGATCTCCAATTTGTGCAGTAGCTCGCCAAAACGGCCGCGATCCTCAGCCAGATCGATGCTGTCCGGCGGCGTGCCCCAAATCGGCACGCCAGCCGCAGCCAGTCCGGCGGTTAAATTAATGGGCGTCTGCCCGCCAAACTGCACAATGACGCCTTCCGGCTGCTCCAAATCGACAATATTGAGCACATCCTCCAGCGTAAGCGGCTCAAAGTAGAGGCGATCGGCCGTATCATAATCTGTGCTGACAGTCTCCGGGTTGCAGTTGATCATGATGGTCTCGTACCCCATCTCCCGCAGCGCCCAGCAGGCCTGCACGCAGCAGTAGTCAAACTCGATCCCCTGGCCGATGCGGTTCGGCCCGCCGCCAAGAATGATGACTTTTTTGCGCTCGGTCGGGTTTGCTTCGCAATCCGTTTCATACGTTGAGTAAAGGTAGGGCGTGTGGGCTTCAAACTCAGCGGCGCACGTATCGACGCGGTAATAGACGGGCACAATGCCTAGCTCTTTTCGCAGCGCGCGCACGGCCGTTTCCGTCCAGCCCAGCGCGTTGGCAATCACCGCATCAGAAAAACCATGCCGCTTGGCCCGTAACAAAAGACTGGAGACTGGAGCTTGGAGGCCAGGGGCATTCAAATCCCAGTCTCCTATCTCCAATTTCTCTAGTTCTGCCTCAATCTCTAGAATTTCCTGCAGCTGCACCACAAACCAGGGATCGATGGCCGTTTCGGCAATGACTTCTTGGGGGGAACGGCCGTTGCTCATTGCCACCGCCATCTGAAACAGGCGCTGGGCAGTCGGCACGTTGAGCGCTCCTTCCGGTACCTGCTCTGCCAACGCCCGACTAAAACCAGAAATGCCAATGTCCAGCCCGCGAATGGCCTTGTTGAGCGCCTCCGTAAACGTCCGGCCGATGGCCATCACCTCGCCCACGCTTTTCATCTGGGGGCCAAGCGTGGCGTCCACCCCGGGAAACTTTTCGAAGTTCCAGCGCGGAATTTTGACGACGCAGTAGTCGATGCTTGGCTCAAAGCTGGCCGGGGTGACGCGGGTGATATCGTTGGGAATCTCGTCCAGCGTGTAGCCCACCGCCAGCAGCGCGGCAATCTTGGCGATGGGAAAGCCCGTGGCCTTGCTGGCCAGCGCCGAGGAGCGCGACACGCGTGGATTCATCTCAATAACAATTACCTCGCCGTTTTCCGGGTTAACGGCAAACTGCACGTTGCTGCCCCCGGTCTCTACACCCACCGCGCGCATAATTGTTTTAGCCAGGTCACGTAAATATTGGTACTCCTTGTCCGTCAGCGTTTGGGCCGGGGCTACGGTGATGCTGTCACCGGTATGCACTCCCATCGGATCCACATTTTCGATTGAGCAAACCACCACGAAGTTATCCGCCCTGTCGCGCATCACCTCCAGCTCATACTCCTTCCAGCCCAGCAGCGAGCGCTCAATGAGTACCTCTCCCACGGGGCTGGCGCGCAGACCGTGTTCCACAACGGCAGCGAACTGCTCCTCACTATAGGCCACGCCCCCACCGCTGCCGCCCAGCGTAAAGGAAGCTCGCACCAGCGCCGGGTAACCGATTTCCGCCACGGCCTGCCATGCTTCCTCTAATGAATACACGAAGTGACTCTCCGGAACCGGCACGCCTGCGTCAATCATGGTCTGCTTGAACTTCGAGCGATCTTCCGCCAGACGAATAGCGCGCAAATCGGCCCCGATGAGCTGAACGCCATGTTTGGCCAATACGCCCGACTCGGCCAGCTCCACGGCCAGATTCAACCCGGTCTGGCCGCCCACAGTGGGCAGCAGGGCATCTGGCTGCTCTGTGATGATGATCTTTTCTACGAGTTCGGCCGTAAGCGGCTCGATGTAGGTGGCGTCGGCAAATTCGGGATCGGTCATGATGGTGGCCGGGTTGGAGTTGACCAAAATGACGCGATAGCCTTCGCGGCGCAGCACCTTGCACGCCTGCACGCCAGAGTAATCAAACTCACAGCCCTGCCCAATCACAATCGGGCCGGAGCCAAGCACTAAAATGGAGTGGATGTTATTGTTTTTGGGCACAGTTTCTCCTGAGATGATAGGACGCTGATATTCTTGATCAGGGCAATCAGGCATATCAACATTCTATTTCATTCTTCCTGCATAAGCTGTATGAACCTGGTAAAAAGCTCGTCCGAATCGTGGGGGCCGGGCGAGCTTTCAGGGTGATATTGCACAGAAAAGGCTTTGTGTTCCGGGGCAACGAGTCCTTCGCAGCAGTTGTCGTTGAGGTTGAGGTGCGAGACGGAGACGTTATGGGGCAAGGTAGCGGCGTCAACGGCAAAGCCGTGATTGTGGCTGGAAATCTGCACCTCATTGGTGGCCGTGATTTGCACCGGCTGGTTGCCGCCACGATGGCCAAATTTGAGCTTGTAGGTGTCGGCCCCCAGGGCCAGCCCCAAAATTTGGTGCCCCAGGCAGATGCCAAAGATCGGCTTTTGACCAAGGAGTTGGCGCACGGCCGTAACCGCATAATCACACGCCGCCGGATCGCCGGGTCCGTTAGAAAGAAAAATGCCATCGGGATTCAATGCCAGCACCTCTTTGGCAGAGGTTGTCGCTGGAACCACCGTCACCCGGCAGCCCTGCGCCGCCAGCAGCCGCAAAATATTGCGCTTAATCCCAAAATCATAAGCCACCACATGAAACCGCTCACCCGGCACCGCCAACCGATCACTGCTTACTGACAACTGATTACTGACAGGCTGCCACCAATCCTGCCCCTCTACCCAGTTGTACGCCTCGTCGCAGCTTACCTCGCGGGCCAAATCCAGGCCGTTCATGTCGCGGGCGCCGCGGGCCAAAGCGAGGAGTTCGTTGGGATCCGTGGTGGTGCTGGAGATGGCCGCGCGCATGGCGCCGTGGGTGCGAATGTGGCGCACCAGGGCGCGCGTGTTCACGTCTGCAATGGCTACAACGCCGCGCTCGGCCAGATATTCGGGCAGCGGCTGCCTTGAGCGCCAGTTGCTCACGATGGGGCTAAGCTGGCGGATGATCAGCCCGGCAGCCCAGACGCGGCTGCTTTCGTCGTCTTCTGGCGTGGTGCCGATATTGCCAATGTGGGGCATGGTCATGGTGATGAGCTGACCGTGGTAGGAGGGATCGGTCAGGATTTCCTGATAGCCAGTAAGGCTGGTGTTGAAGACAATTTCGCCGCTGGTCTGGCCAATGGCGCCGAAGCCATAGCCGGGCCACAAGGTGCCATCTTCTAACGCGAGCAAAGCAGGTGTAAGCTTCTGTGGCATCACATCTCCTTTTAAAATGGGACGCAGATGGACGCTGACAAACGCTGATAAAAAGTAAATCCTTCATCTGGAGGTTTTCATAGCTCTTCTCAGCGATGATAGCGTCATTTGCTTAAAAGGTCAGACAAATTTACAGGCGTTGCTTTCAATTTTTTGCCTGCTTCAGGCAAAACGACTCTAGTCTATCAGAATTTTGGCAAACAGGCGTGAAAAATTTGCCTGAATTCAGACGGCCGTTTTCAGTCATTTTGACCTGTACTGGCGTGGGGGCGCAGGTGAATCTATTTTGTGGGTGGTGGGAAATACGGCCGTTTTTCACAACCGTGTCTTCATTATGGGCAAAGTGGGTTACAAACTCTCTGTCGTTCTCATTCTCACACTGCGGCTTTTTGCGCATTGCCAGACAAGGCAAATGCCTGGCAAAGCAAAACCCCGGTCAGCGTTTTTCTGGAATTTACGCTCACCGGGGTTTGCGGAGAAAGGATTCGACTTATTTCAGACTTCGCACGTTACCATTGAACAATGGGCCACCATCCAATACCAAAGATGGATGGCACGCGGAAGCCCCAGTAAGTGACAAAGAAGGTGCCGCCTACGATGAGGGCTACGGCCGTAAAGGCGTAGATGCGGCCTGGCTTGGCCTGGAGCCAGCGCTCGAACCGGCCGCCAGTGCCATAGGTCAACAGCAGGAACAACAATACCATCAACAAGATGTTGCCTAGGGCCTGTAGAATGAATGCCAGAGAGCCGTAGAGAGGATTCTGTGTTTCGACGGCAAACTCAAACATTTTGCGGAACAGCGGAAACGGCCGTCCAATCAAAAACCCACCGATCAGCGCCCCCATAAAGACCAGCTTGGCCCAGGGATATTTTTCACTTAATTGGGCAAAAGGATTGCGCAGCAGGCCAACGGTAGTTAAGCCCCATAGAATGAAAATGACGCCAATGAGGACAAACACGATGGTTGCCTGCAGCAGGCGAACCGGATAGCCACTTTCACCCACGGTCGCTGTGGAAAGCTGCGGCAGGTCTGGCCCAATGAGCGCGCCAACGGCTCCGTAAACGGCCGCTACCACAACCGTGCCAATGCCTAAGTGCAGCAGGGGCCGCAAAACAGAGCCCACGGTTCGCTTATTGCCGGCCAGGGGCGCAATGGCGCTAAACGCGCAGATATTGCAGGCGGTAAATGTGCCGGCAATGCCAGAAACAAAGGCAAAAAAGGCACCTGCCAATGCGCTGGAAATGGGCGTTTCTTTGGCATCGTAGCCCAACATCGTGTTGGCCACGTTATCGCCAATGGTGGAATCAACAAATTCAAAGGACCAGATACTGGTGATGATGGCACCGGCCAACACACTAATCAGCACAAGTCGCCAAACCTGAGCAGAAGCCGAAGATGCCTCACGAATCGGACGCCGTAAGGTAGACATGGGGAGTTCCTCCTTCAACAAATATTAAATTCTTCTCAAAATGGGCTCACATTAGTCATACTGTAATGTTTGCCATGCCCATCGTCAATCCGGTCTATCCCTCGTCTGCTGTCGCTAAACGCGCAGGCAGGATGGGGGGAAACCCTCGCGTAAATCTGGGAATATTGTTGGAACGGCCGTATCCTGTCGCAAAAGCCTCACTATCGGCGAATGCGAAAGATTACCTGATCAAACGTAAGAAAAGATGCCTGTACACCAAATAAGCTCGCTAGGCAACCGGGCTGAACTAGAATGTTGACTTTCTCAATTCGATAAAAGTCCCAGCCATAGACTGTGTAACTATTAATCAAATTCTGAAGCTGTTCGGTCACCTTGTTGGCGTTTTCTAAATCGAATACGCCGGCCCTTAGCTTGCCAACAAACGGGACAACCAGGTACCTATATTCCGCAGAGGATCTATCTTCCTCAAGAATCCTCTCTGGTGGTGTAGAGACAATCAAGGGTTGACGGCAATTCTTGCATGTACTTCGGTTTGAAGAATTTTCATATCCACAATTGGCACAAACGACTGAAACTGACATTTTTCCTCCTGTAAAACGAGAATATTGAGACGAATTAAACGTTGAAACTCATAGACGCCTTTTTCCTTAGCTAACAAGCTAAAAAATCACCGGCCGTAATACAGCGTAATAATTTCCCTTGTATCCGGCGAGTGTGCTGCCAGACCATGAGTAACACCCGGCAGCTCTGCCAAAAGCGCCGCAACGTAAGCCGGATTAGCCACTGAAAAATTATCCCGAATTTCAATGCGGGTGAGCTGCTTTTGCCGCTGCAACAGCTCCCGGGCAGGTTCAATTTCTTGCCAGCGAATTTTGCGCTCTTTTTCTGTAGCATGGATGAAAAGCAGGATGTGATTTTGGTTAACCGCCAATACATCAAAACGCTTTTCCCTGTACAGAGTTGTTAGCGTTTTACCAGTTAGTTTTTCCAATTCTTGGCGTAATTTCATTTCTATTCCCCACACTGCTTCCCCCATCTGCCATATAACCACAAAGAAAGAACGCTGCTAAAAACCGTGATCCCGGCCCCGGTTAGCAGCAACAATAACCTGCTGTCTTTTCCATTTTCGGGTTCAGGTTTTTCCATAGTCAAGGAGTCAGTCGGTCTTTCTGGGATGATTGGCTCCCACTCTTCGTATTTTCGGCCGTCTGGCATGGTGGCATATTTCAGGTTTTGGGCAGTTGCCAACTGCTCAACCGTCACGTTGGCATTGCGCAAGTTGGCACCAACCAGATATGCATCGTTCAATTTAACTTTGCGTAAATCAGCCCCTTCCAAATTCGCTTTGTAAAGCCCCGCACCGCGCAAGTTGGCACCGCGTAAATCAATGCCCTTTAGGGTGCCGTCAATGAGCCATTTATTGCCGCGCAGCTTGCGCACGGCTTCTTTGGCCAGCGTATTATCACGACTGGCCATTTGCCATTTGAGATCAGATAATTCTTGCTGTTTGCCGCGTTGCCGATTGATAACATCGATAATAAGCACTGTAACAGCGATGCTGATGAGTTCCGTACTAGCGTTTGCGTAGAAGTCACTACTCAATCTTTTTAAGGAAAAATCCCCTGGATATAAATAAATAAAGCCACGCACACCGATAAGAAGTCCAGCTATCAAAAGCACCCCTCCAACCATTTCCGGTGACCTTCTCACAAAGGCCAGCAAGAGCGTCAGGAAGAGAGCCATTACTACGATTAGAACTAACCGAGAGGTAGGATCGTTAAAAGGTAAATTTTCAACAAGCTCCTCAAAATACGTCTCCAGAATAAGCAATAGAACTGATAGCAAAAGGGTTATATAAATGTCGAGGTTAGTCTTTAGTTCAGCCCAGTTTATCCTTTTCATTGATCTCAGCCCTTAAAAAACCCTTCCCTAACTTTTATATAGAAGAGTTTACTAACCACTGGAGTTGTTTCTGCTGTTCTTCTGGCACTCTCTCAACCAAACTGGCACGTTCAGCGAGACTTAGCTGCTTGATTAAAAATTCTGCTGCTTCTTGTGGCAAATCATCCAGTAATGCGACCATTTGATTAGGGTAGAGGCCCCACAACAAAATTGCAAATGCGTCTGGTGACATAGCAAACCACCATTCAGCTTGTTCTTCAGATGATAAGTGATGCCACAATTGGGCTTGCCCTTCGGCAGGCAACTTTCTAAAAAGGTCAATTCGAGCGTTATGTGAAAGACTTGCCCACAAATCGAATTTCCCTTTTTCGATCAATTTCGTGGCAAAGGTGATTTTCTGTTGGAATGGCATTTGATCCCATAACCGCATCTGTTCATCATTGGGGAGTCTTCTCCACAAAAGTGTTTTTCGATATAGTGTGAGCAAGTTCCAATAAATGTCCTTGTCTACTTCACTTAGGTGCACCCATAAAACAGCTCTTTCATCTGAATTCAAGTCTTCCAGCCAATAATAGTATCTTTTCGTTTCATCCGCCTCCTTCCAGACAGCAAGTATTTCAACAAGTGATTGCTCGCCCCTATGCTTATGGGCATATGCATGCCATTGCACTTTGGGACCCCGGAAGTAATCGTTTTTTTCGGCGTTAGATACTTGTCGATTACCTTTGCTTAATTTTTTCTTTAAACGCGCTACTTCTTGTTTTCCTAACTCCATACCCAAACTAT
The DNA here is from genome assembly GCA_041987425.1 of Promineifilaceae bacterium (SeqCode). GTDB lineage: Bacteria > Chloroflexota > Anaerolineae > Promineifilales > Promineifilaceae > Leptofilum. Next base: position 62,527 of record JBHIWP010000005.1, read on the forward strand.
TCAGGTGACCGTTTCCCTCTAATTCTAAGAGTAATGGGATGCTTTCCGTTGGAATGCTAACTTCAAGAATCACGCTTCCGAGTCGCATACGCAAAATTTTGACTGCGTTTTCAAGGATATTAAGCACATCAGATAATAAAAGTTTCACACCACGAATTAAGCCAGCACGTTGGTTTGAGGACAATTCTTCCAAATCTATTTTTGGTACCGAGAATTGCACGATTTCTACCTCTTTAAGTATCTTCTTTATCTTTAGATGTATTTCATCAGATGATTTCTTAAAAATATCATCTTTAAAACGACTGTATTGATAAGGGTTAGCCACCTCCATCAGATTTAGCAATTTTTCAACGCGACCATGCCGAATGCAGTAATCCGCTAGATTTACCGCCTTCAACGATAAGGGCATATTGTCATGGATATAATCGTGATAGGCATCATAAAAATGATCAAAACAGAACACCTTCAATTCGCTGTCATTGAAAGCAGACTGAATCAGTTGGCGTAGGGCTTGAGTATTAAATGATACCTCTTCCATTGCCTATTCTTCCCCCCAAACACAGCCGATTCTGTCCTTGATTTTTTGCTCAAAGCGGGTGATGAGCTGGCGGTTGGCCTGGACCAATGCCTGCTCTTCTTCAATTTCGGCAACTATGTTTTGCTGAGTGGTAAGTAGTGGTGAAGGAACTGGCACTGATGACAATATTTTTTGGTTGAGGTTTTTCATTGTGACGCCAACAGCTTGATCTTCCAAATATGATTTGACTCTTGGGGATGAAATTTGATGAAAAATAAAGGTTGGATCGGATTGGCCATTTAGCCGAATTACAAAGCAACCCGTACCACAAAGCCATCCATCCATATCTTTAGATATTACGGCACATCGCCCCATTTCTCCGCGTCTGGCAATGATGATGTCATTCTCACGTACTGCAAAATCCTTCAAACGTTCCCAGGTGGTTTGTGAAATGGTTTTCTTTTCGTTTGCTATGATGACGCCCTCAACTATATTTTGCGGGTTGATTACTGGTATTCCATTTGTAATGTAATCACTTTGATGCAGAGAAGAGCCAAATGGACCGGTCAAAATAGATTCACAGACTTCGCCCAGCTCCATCACTGGCCAATCGGGGTTGAGGGGGATGCGGGGGCGGTAGTTTTCCACCACCTGCCGCGCCCCGTCGATGATTTTTTGGTAGCTTTCTATCTCGGCGACAATTTCGGCTTGAACGGCTGTTGGGGGCAGCGGAATTTCTAAATCCTTAATTATCTTCTGCGAAATGTTGGGCTGAGCTCCACCTACACTTAGGCTAACCAAATATTCTGTTCGGTACTTTAGTAGATAGTACAGGTATTCTGGAACAACTCGTTTATTTGGCAGAATGGCACAAACTGCTTGGTTTGTAGTAGATTCAAATTTAAGAAGCCCAACTTGCCCAGCAGTAGCTCCATACATCGCTACCAAAACAGAATCCGCCGGGAACATTTTTGCCGACGAATTTTTAAACCCTTCTTCCGAAATGAAATCTTCTGATGCGTAGATAAACCCTTGTGAAATCTCTCCGCTTTTTAACCAGGGTATGGTCCCGTTTCGCCAGTAGTTTTCGTTTGATTTTAAGGGAGTTCCGCCCGAAGATGTTTCGAAGACATCACCAATTCGTACATATTCATACTTAGAATCTTTGCCTATTTGGACTTTATATCTTTCCCCACTTAAGTTGTAGTCGCCATTTTCGGCAATCTCGCTTTTGTCTGCCAGTGTCAGAAGAAAGTATTTTTCATCGTCAAAAGCGATGCCATTCACCAAGCTGGCTTTGTAATCAATAATCACCCTCAACGCTGCGGGCAAATCGTTTTGCTTAATCTCCCGCCGCTGTGCGCCCAAATCAAAGCCATCGTGTTCAACCTTCACAAAAGCAATCTGGTCGGTTTGTTTGGCCAGCGCCTTATCCAGCCATAAGATCGAGGTCTTAACGCCGCTGTACGGGTTAAACACGCCCGCCGGTAAAGAAATTACTCCCACCAAATAATCCTTCACCAGCATTTTGCGCAGCTGCTTATAGGCGTTGCCGCTCTGGAAAATGATCCCTTCCGGCACAATTACCGCCGCCCGGCCGTTGGGGCTAAGATGTTCGGCAATGTAATCGACAAACAGCACTTCAGACCGTTTCGACTGCACCGAAAACCGCTTGTGCGGCCGAATACCGCCCTTGGGCGACATGAACGGGGGATTGGCCATGATGATGTCAAAATATTCATTCCAGCGGTCATCGCTGGTCAGCGTGTCATATTCATAAATGTGCGGGTCGGTAAAGCCGTGCAGATACAAATTCACCAGCGACAGCCGCACCATGTCCGGTGAAATATCGTACCCTTGAATGTTGTTCAGCAGTCTGGTGCGTTCATCGGGGGTCAGGGCTGCCCCGGAACGGCCGTTTTTGGCATTAGCCGCCATGATGTGCTTGTAAGAAGAGATGAGGAAACCGGCCGTGCCGCAGGCAGGGTCCAAAATTTTATCATGCTTTTGGGGGTCAATCACCTGCACCATAAAATCAATAATGTGGCGCGGCGTGCGGAACTGCCCCGCATCCCCCTGGCTGCCCAATACGGAAAGCAAATATTCAAACGCATCCCCCAGCCGCTCACTGTGGTCATAGGTAAATTCATTGATAATCTTGAGGAAGCTTTTCAACGTTTCCGGGTCACGGTAAGGTAGGTACGCATTCTTGAAGATATCACGGAACAAAGGGGGAATTCCCTCATTTTCCGTCATTTTGGTAATCGCTTCCCCGTACAGGTTCAGCACTTCATGGCCGCCCCGCCCCGGTGCCATCAATTTGGCCCAGCTATATTTGGCATACTCGCCCACAAAAAAGTTGCGATCCCCGCCCAGCTCTTCCGCTTCCGCGTCCATATCATCCATGAATTTGTAAATCAGGGCGATGGTGATTTGTTCAACCTGGCTTTTGGGATCGGGCACTTTGCCCACCAAAATATCACGGGCCGTATCAATGCGCCGTTTGGTTTCGTTGTCTAGCATAAAATTCCTTTTTAGGTCATAAATTGATTCAGGGAAATGTAATCCTTGATGTATTCAGGAATGCGCGTGCGCCATTCTCTTGGCACGGCCTTAAAATCCTGCATGGTGAAGCTGGGATTGGTGTTCAGGTCAGTAAAGCGCCGGTTTTCAATGATCTCCCGCAGCCGCTGATCGGTGGCATACGCCTTAAAATAATATTTCAGGGCTATGAGGCTATCTGCTTCTTCTGGTTTGGCATCGGCCAAAAACTTGGCAAACTCTTCTTCTAGCAGCTCATCTTTGCTCTTGAATTCGGCAATCAGGCCAAACGCTTTTTCAACGAGTTCTCGCAACGGCAGCCGCCGGTCCACCCCGGCCGCTTTGCGTAATTTTTCTTCCGTAAAGAACTCCTGTGGTTTATCCAGAACATTTTCCCGAACGTATTCAACCACCCGATCCCAACGCCCTTCCAGAACGTTTTCCTTGATGAATTGATCGGCCGTCACCGTTTGTTCAAACCGCTGGTAAAACATGCGGTCAATCTTCATGCCGTCCGCGCCAACGGTTGTTTCCTTCAACGCCGTCAGCTTATCCGGGTCAAAGTTTTCATACGCATCCAGATAGACCACCGTCCGCCCATCGTCACCATCCCCGCCGCTTCCCGGCTGGCTGCTGCGAACTGGCAGCTTGAGCACCTGATCATAGTTGTACTCTTCTTCAAAGTATTCACAGTTGGCAAAAAAATCAAACAGCTTGTAACTGCTTTTATCCGCTTTTACGATTTGGTCTTTTAGCGTATCATCAAACAGGTTTTCCAAAAAGTTATGCTTGCGCGTGCCCCGGCCTTTAATTTGGATGAAGTCGGTCGGGGAAAAAATCGGTCGCATCAGGCACAGGTTCAAAATGTCCGGACAGTCATAGCCGGTGGACATCATCCCCACCGTTACACAAACCCGCGCCTTGCTCGTTTTGTACGCTGGCAAAAAGTTAGCCGATCCCAGCAAATTATTGTTGGAGAAGTTCACCGTAAACTGCTGCGCGTCTGTAATCACTGAAGTCACCTGCACGGCAAAATCAGAGTTGTATTTGCCGGGGAAGAGCTGGTCGGCCATCTCGTTGAGAATCTGGGCCAGCTTGGCCGCGTGCTTTTGGCTCACAGAAAAGACAATGCTTTTGCCAATTTCGCCGCTGATCGGATCGCGCAGTGCGTTTTCCAGAAACGTTTTGCAGTACAGTCGGTTGGTCGTTTCAGAGAAGAACTTCTTTTCAAAATCTTTATGGCTAAACGACTGCTCTTCCTCATCCCCCTCATCTGAAATGATAATGGCCGAATACCCTTCATCAGACAGCAGTTGTGTGGTCACATCCGTGCGGGCATCCACCACCGTCGGGTTAATCAGGTAGCCATCGTTCACCCCATCCAGCAGCGAATAACGGAAGGTTGGCTCGCCACTTTCGCAGCCAAAGGTCCGGTAAGTGTCCAGCATCAGCCGCCGTTCCGTTTCACGCGGATCACGGCCGTTTTTAATCTCGCCGTGCTTTTTCAGATAATCTTTAGGCGTAGCCGTCAACCCCAGCTTGTACCCTACAAAATATTCAAATACTGCCCGCGCATTGCCGCCAATCGAGCGATGGGCCTCATCAGAAATAACCAGATCAAAATCGGTTGGGGAAAAGAGCCGCTTGTATTTGTTGTTGAACAGCAGCGATTGCACGGTGGTCACCACAATTTCAGCCCAGTGCCAATCATCTCGCTGTGCTTTGTAAATCACGGTTTTGTAATCATTCTTGAGCAGGAAGGTGAACTGCTTTTCCGCCTGGTCTTCCAACTCTAACCGGTCCACCAAAAAGAGTACCCGCTTGGCATTACCCGTCCGCAAAAAGAGCTTAATCACCGCAGCGGCCGTTAGCGTCTTGCCAGTGCCGGTGGCCATCTCAAACAAAAAGCGGTCCTTTTTTTCTTTCACCGCTTCTTGAATTATATGCACCGCCCGCTTCTGGTATTTGCGTAAAAATCTCAGCTTGTTGGTTTCAATGAATAACGGCCGTTCGTCTTCATTTTTCCAGCCCGCCGCCTGTTGATAAGTGGGGTATTGGGTCAGGGCAATGTAATCATCATCGACCAGTTCCTTGATCAATCGCTCCGGGTTAGGCTTAACCGCTGCATATCCCTTCACCGATTCAGGCCGGGGGAAGTCGGTAATCAGGTAAGGGTTGCCCCGCTCCAAGTCCCAAAAATAATGCAGATTCCCATTAGACAGCAGCACAAACCGGCAGTTCTTCGACCTGGCATATTTCCGCGCCTGTTCTTTACCGTAAAGCGGACTTTTCTCTTCTGACTTAGCTTCCAGCACAATCAAAGGACGCTCATTTTCATCTAACAGAAGAAAGTCTAAAAAGCCACGCTCTGTTTTTTGGAAGTCTTCACCAAAAGCATCAAATTCAGTTCGAGTAATGTTGGTATGCAGTTCCAGGCAGATGTTGGCACGGCCGTTTTCATCATCAAAGAAGCGCCAACCAGCAGCTTCCAAAAGTCGGTTGATTTTGATTCTGGCTTTAGCTTCGTTTTGGGCCATTGGGTTCTCTAGGAGGATTTCTTTTTAGTTTGCACGATAATGCTTAACAATACTAATATTAGCTTGACTTTTACATTAAGACGAGAGGGGAATCACATATTTCCACATCGCCTGAGGTTGAAGCTATACGGATCAAGTTCTGGAAGCCCAAACAGGCTTGTAAAAGAGTCGCTCCGGCTTTTCATAGGTAGCAGGGCGTTTGCGATGTCGCACCCGGCAGACAAACCCGATATAGTATTACCTTGCCCCTTTACTCCTACCTTCTTGGAAAACCGAACCAAAAATGATAGCATTGCCCCGCACATCCCCTGGGAAAAGGATGCCTTCCATTTGATGCAAGGTAAAAGAACAGAACTATGATCGAACTCATTGGCAACATGCAGATGTTTCCGACCCCGTGAAACCATCTTTTTCACCAGATTTTTCCGATTTGCCAGCCGATTATGCCTTTTTAACCGTTACGGCCGTTTCCCCCATCGCTACCAATTCACTACCAAAAGCCCCGCTAATTGTTAGCTGCCCCGTATCATCGTGATAGACACATTCCACCTGCAACGCCTCCAGGAGCTGCTGTTTTTGCTCAAACGTGGCCCCGTCCAGCCGTTTGCTAATTTCTACACGCAAATGCTTCAAAGTAGCTTCCCGGTCCGGATCAAGGGGGATCATCTCGTTGTGGCTGGCCCTTTTTTTATCAATCGAATTTTGTCGTTCCTTTATGGCATCTTTGAGCTTTTGCTTTCTTTCTCTGAAATGTTTCTTATTGAGATCGCCACTTTCTACAAGGTCCAACAATCTTTCGATACCTGCACGATCCTTTTCGTTTTGGACTTCCAAAGCAACAATATCTTGTTCGAGTATCTTTTTGGCTCGAATTGTTTCCTGCTGGTTGGCTTCAATTTTGCCAAACAGTTTGGTTTCATCTAAAAGTAGCTCATACAGGTAATTCCAAACGGCCGTTTCCACTGGTTCCCCTAAAACGTTGCGTACTTTGCAACTTACTGGAGACTTTACACCATAAGCATACTTACGAGCGCAGCGATATGATTGAGTTTTCTTTTTGGTGGTGTGTCCAGCCATAGCTCCACCACACCGACCGCAGCGAAAGCGGCCGCGTAGAAGATACTTATATTTGGTTGGCCTATAATTACGCTTTTTGAATTTTTCTATCTGTTTCTGCGCAGCTTCCCATAACTCGTCAGAAACGATAGCTGGAACCTCAACTGGGATCGGCTTTTTGCCCCTTGTGACCTTGGATTTCACTCCCTCTGACGAATCAACGCGGGTCACACGATTCTTGCCATAGTGCCAAATTCCTTTGTAAGTTTCATTAGTCAAAATGCCCCGAACGGTATCATTGTGCCAACGGCCGTATTCACCCAGCTTCTTTTTATTGACTTTATCTATGTCAGAAAGTGTTGGCACCTTCATAGCCGTCAAGCGTTTGGCAATCTTATAAGGAGTCAATCCTTCATAGACACACCATTCAAACATCTTAAGCACGGTTTTTGCTTCATTTGGCACAATCACCATTTCACAACTAATTTTGTGTCTCGTTTGCGGATGGTATTCGTTTTCAAACTTGTATCCATACGGCCGATATGGTGAAGCAATGACCCGGCCTCTGTTAGCCCACGCTTTTTTTCCTTCCACTGTACGCCGCCGGATATTGATTCTTTCGATTCCTGAAACAAGCATATCAGTAGCTTTTAACGCCATACCCTCAACAGTTGTCTCATCACGTCCAGGTGAAGCATATTCAATGATTGCCCTGTTCATTTCTGCCAATAGTTCACATTTGGTAATAGTCTCACCACGGCCCAACCGATCAGGAATATCGACAACCAGAACATCAACCTGTCCATCTGAAGCCAATTCCAAAAACCGATTGAATTCACTTCTTGCCAAAACAAAGGAACCAGAAATGATTTCTTTCATTTCTTCGATGACAATATAATCTTTGCTTAATGCGTATTCACGCGCAACAGATAATTGCCGTTCCAGGGAGCTATTCTGTGTTTGATCTTGGGTGCTCACCCGTGAATATAAAATTGCTCGTTTATTCATTTCAATACCCCTCAAAGAAAAAGGGATGAATACGGCCGTATCCATCCCCACCAAATCTAAACATTCAAAGAAGCCAAAATTTCCTGTGGCGACATGAAGAACGGTTTGACTTCGCACCGCGTATGCAGCTCGCCGGTGCCGTCCAAACGGCCGTATTCCACAATCAATTCAGCCTGTTCGTGACTTTCGGTTTGCCACTGTCTGATTTCGATAAAGCAATCACCAACCTCCTGGGGTATTTGTTGGTGCAGAATAGAAAGCACTACTACCGTTTGAGTTGTTGTTATTAACACTGTTTGTCTCTCCCGTAGCTATCGCTACAATTAGGAGTGAGATAGTCCCAACGCCCGGTCAAAAGCACGGGACTGCCTCACCATTGGGTCGTGTCTAAGATTGTTCTTTGGACACGTCCTTTTTGTTTTCTGTTTCTAACCACGTCAAAATCACATCGCTGGGGGTAGCAATCAGCCAGCGCCAATATTCTGGCCACGGCCGTTTCTGCTCAAGCTGCTGGGCAGACGGCCGTAAGGTCTCATCAAGCTGAAGCCGCTGTTTGGCTAAGATTTCCCACGTTGCTTGATCGGTTTCCTCTTTTTCGGCCGTCAGCACAACCAGCGCCCATTGAAAAACCTTTTCAAAAGCCAGCCGCTTTTCATCTTCTTCAAATTGCCAGGGATGATCGCCATAAACCACCGGCCAGCCCTGGCAGCGCATAAGCTCAACAACCCGGTGACCATCGCTTGATGTGGCTGCCGTGCCAATGTGCTCTTCACTGACAAAGTACAAATTGTTGTTCATAAAATCCTTCCTTGTTGAAAAACTGAAAGCTGTAAAATTGAAATCACACGGCCGTTTCATCAAACCATTGGCATCACCTCCAAAACAAAAAGCCTCACCACCAGGAAGGCAGTGAGGCTAAAAAAGGCAATGCATATGCCGTGCACAATCATGCGCCTGGCATTGGCCTATGCTACAATTTTGTCAGCCCGTCGCTGCCCATACAGCGGTTGGGTTAGGGCCATGTGATTGTTAGCGCAATTGCACGGCCCGCATTTAAGGAAAAATATATTCAATTGGTAGAATATATTATACTTGGAAAAATAAAACTTGGCTACTTGGGGCCAAGCCGCTTATCATCAGATTTTTCAGCAGTTTGAAGATAGGTTTGGAGGGATTCTTTACTTACCTGCCACACCGGGCCAAATTTCCGGGCCTTAATTTTTTTGGCGCGAATAATTTGCCGAATGTAATTCACATGGTAGCCGCTAAAATCGGCGGCTTCCTGCGTAGTTAACCATGTTTCACTCATGATCACCATCACTTTGTTGTGGATAGAAACGGCCGTAATTAGCCAGCTTCCCCATTGTAACGAGATCGGCCGTGCATTGCATTATGCACCCTGTCAATTGTTAAGGTTGGCGGGAAACGGCCGTTTCCCCAAAAACCATATGGTCTTCTACTGAACTTCTACTAACCTTCTACTGAACTTACACCCAACTTCTGCCAGTCCACTACCGCCCGCCCTGGCTTTGTAGGCACTATCACATGCCCGCTTTCCAGCTCTTCCAGGGCATAAAGCAGCATGAAGTTCACCATGTCGCTTATACTAATACGGTTCCGCTGTGCCTGGCTGCGAATACGAGCGGGGATCGATTCATCCAAACGATAGGTCTTATTTGCCCGTGCCATGTACCTAAGCTCCTGCCACTTTACGTAGAATTTCAATTTCACCTTTCAACAACAAATAATCGAAATGCAACTGTTCTTTCTCCGCTTCAAGTTGCCTTATCCGTGCGGCCTGCTGTTTAGCCAGTGTCAATAAAAACTGATTTTCTTTTTCTAGTGAACTGCCTTCATTTTTCTTTGCCATTAGCTTCTCACGTTACGGCCGTACCATTGTGCTGTTTTTGAACTCTCTGTAGCAGAAGCTGCTGCTTAAACCGTTCCCGTTGTTGTTTATGCTGTTTGCGTTGAGCGGCACCTTTGCCAGCTGTGCCAACAATTAGGGCCACATAGTCTAGATTAACTTCAACCGCTTCCCACTTATTACCAACTTGATTCACCATCGAAATGATTTCACCAGTTGTTACATCCACTAAATTTGCCATGCGATTCAACTTGTTTCTGATTGTTCCGATTGTGCGCCCTGTGGCTTTTTGTAGCTCCTTAGCCGTAGCTCTTTGCTGTAACAAAACTTCACAGATTTCTGCGGCAGATTTTCCTAGACCGCCCCCATGTCTGAAGGCATCATGGCCGGCAAAAAGTTTACACTCCCTATCCCTTTTTTTGTGAGGGAGTGTTAAGTTTAGATTGTCAAATCTCAGCTTATATACATTGGCCAGGTTCCCCGCCGCTGGTTTTTCTAGCTTGAGCCACCTTTGCGCTATCAACCTTGTGGTGGCCCTTGAAGCCGCTACATGAGAAATACCAGCCAGTTCAGCAAGATCACGAGCTGAAGCCGCATAAACGATTTTTCCAGCTCTATGAGCTAAATGAAGGTGGGCCTTTAATATAGCCTTATCATTCGAGCCTGTCCTTCCGGGCCATGCCGCCGCTTCTACTTCCTCTAAAGCAACGGCCGTAATAATTCGAGGCTGTCTTTCATTATTCGCCACAAACTTAACAGCATTTTCATAGCTATGTTTTAACCAACGATGTGCATTGTCTTTGTCTTTTTGGTGCAACTCGCTAAATTTTCCCGCTGCTGGATAACGTAGAAAAAATTCATAAACATCATCAAAACTGAAATGTACACAAGCTAGTCCCGTGAGTATGGCTTGAGCCATATCAGAACGGGAACGATACTTATCAGCTCTTCCTCCATTCAATAAAATCATTGTGTCACGGGGAATTGACGGCCGTTTCGCCAACCCTTCATCAACTTTTTCCAAGAACGTTTGATCTGCAAATAAGTGTAGAATGTTCTCAATCTTAATGAGTGGAATTTGCCTGAAGTCGCCACTCACTAATTCGATCACCTCCCCATTCATCCTGCTGGGTGGGGCAAGAACGACCGCACCTTGACCATATCGAATTTCTCCCGCGCCAATTGATGGATGAAGCAATTTATAGTGGCCAGGCAACAATTCATCCAATCGAAAGAAATATTGAAAACCAAACGTCTTTGTTCGTACTTTGGGATAATCACCTTCATAGAGTCCAATTTCTGCACAACTTCTTTCCAAATTAACAGAAGTGCCAGGCTGGTTTTTCTCATCTGCATCAATAACACATAAGAGGTATTCGCCCCCGCAACGAATCGAGATGTTTAATTCTTCATACGGATAATAATTTTGGGTCATTGCCCACATTTCAGCCGATGATAATTTTGGCCAGTTTCTAAGTAGAGGAACATTTGAATTTGGTTGGGTCGGAACAGTATCAAGACCCAGCAGCGCATATTCCTCTACGGCCGTAGCAATGCTGTGTCCGATCATGATCACCACCAATAAGATAAGCTGTAGTGTTGTTTTGAGATTTTTCTGTTTACTCATGGAAACCTATCTCTAAGTGGTAAACTGATTTGGACACGGCCGTTTTAACCATTTAAGCTTTATGAAAAGCCTAACTACTGTGTTAAAATTGTCATAGAGATTTGGCAGAAATGCCTCATTCCGAACCGTCACGGTGGCAGCCGTTGGCGGTTCTTTTTTTTGTTTTTCCATCTGGTTTTTCCTCCGATAATTCAGGGTCTGGCCATGACAAAATAAGGTCATAGGCCCGCGATAAGAAAATGTTTACGGCCGTGTGCTTCCGGCCTTCACTGCCGCTCAAATCATTTGGCGTCGTTGTTTTCTTCATCAGAAATTCCACCTTCCAAAGTATCTGTTTCCAAAAGGCCCAGCCGTTCCATTTCTTTACGCAGTACATAGCGAGCTTGATCACGAGGTGAACGAAGTTCGGTTTGGGCCAGTTTTAACAAAGCGTTTCTTTCTTTTTTCCCTAGAGAAATAACAATTCGATTCATCTGTTTCCTCAAAAAAATATCCTAGGCTTTCACCTAGGATATTGAAAAAGAACTTAACTGTGTTTGACGTTTTGACGAGATTTTTGACGGCTTTTTTGACGGGGAATTTGATTTCTTAGGGCAAGTCGATTCCTTTGTATCTTGTGATACCAACTTGTCTGAACGCCTTCAAATATCTCCCAATTGTTGTTGGGTGAGGAAAACAATGCTTACTAAACTTGCCCGGCCCCCATCTGCCACCCTCTTCTGAAAATGTTCCAAAGGCTTTTTCAGTTGCATCAAGAATTTCTTTGGCCGTACTCACTGAATAGGATTGAATATATTTTTTCATTAATGGAACGTTTTCAATGAGGCTCAAAACTTCACCGGCTTCGGATTCAACAATGCTTAGTCGTTCCACTTCTGTGCGTTCCACTTTTGGGATGGCAACGGCCGTTTCATCGACATCGCTATACGTATCGACAAACATCAGGCGGTTGATTTCTCTTTGAATAACATCCCTTTTTTCGGATGGTAGTTCTTTTAACGCCTCCAAAATCTGAATAACAAAAGGCAAGAACGCATCATGACGACAGTTGATTTCTATTTTTGTGTGGGGATCAACGTCTAAAAGCAAGATGGAAATAATGTTTTCTTGCGAGTAATGGATCGATTCTTCCGGCGTAGCCCATTTGGGTGTGTGATAAAATCCATCAACTGACAGCTCGCAGGATGTCCCATTTGACCGTTTCACGCCTATTGGACTGGCCTCTACGCTGCCGCGAGGCTGAAGAAAAGCCGGGGGCGCTTTGATGTTTAGAAGGCAATATTTGACAGCACGAAATTTGGATTGCAGATAAAAACTTGTAGAAATTGTTTTCAACCCCAGCTGCACCTGACCTGGAATATCTGACTCAAAAACCATCCCACTAGCTCTAAGATGTTGGCATAGTTGCCGAATGTAATCATAAGAGGCAAGAAAGTTACCAACGGCCGTATCATGCCAAAATTCAACCATTATCCCTTCATCAGCCCTGGGTAAAATTCTGATTTTTCCAAAGGGGTCGGGGGCTTCTCTATCTTCTGGATTAGTTCCATAAATGAGCCACACCATTGTATTATAGGCATCTAATTCAATCGGTTCTGGAATAACAAAAATACATCCCTCAAACCGTCTTTTCTCATTGTCTGAACTAAAAGATTCCAGGCAGTCGGATAACTTCCCAATATCGTTTGACCATCTGCCAACAGCAATACGCTCCAATCCCTCAACTCCATAAAGAAAAGAACTGTTCAAATCTTTTTTCCTTACCACGGATTTGCTTTCTAGTTTATTTTTATTCCAAATCTGCCACATTTCCGAAAGGGCCGGAAAGTATTTTCCCTTCTCTGGATCGTTAACAACTTTGCCTAATTCGTCTCTTACCGAATTAAACGCTTCACCAACTTGAACCAACTGTAAATCAAAAGACCGGCGGGTAAATATGCCCATGCAGACACCCGTTACCATGCATCGATCATTGGCCATTGGATAACAGTCAAAATACATAATTTCAGGCACCTGCTTTTCGCCATTCGGCGTTACCAGTGAAGTGTTCACAGGCTTTTTTTCTAAACCGGCTGATTTTTCTGAGGACATCTTATCAAGAAGTCGCCTCTTAATTTCCTCATTTCGTCGTTGACGGCCGTATGGGGTAGAGGTATCAAGCCATCGTTGGAAACTATCGGCAGGCATATCAACGATAAAATCAACAGTTAGCATTTTATCGGTTGCAAAAATTGGATAATATTTTTTCTCCATTTGAATACCCTTCCTAAAAGCCGATTTGTTGGAAATGGCCCAAAAACGCCGAAATTACCAACAAATACCAACAATTCCCTACAGATAGGAACCAAAAACGGCCGTTCCACGCCAAAGCGCAAACGGCCGTTTTCACCACAAAGTGATATAATTCACACGTCAGCCGATTGCGCCGGTTGACCATTCGCCGGGGGTGTTTGCCGCACCTTCCGGCGGTTTCATTTTACGGTCATGGCTTCATGAAACTGCCCTTAATAACAAAAAAGCCGCCGGAGCTATAAGGCACCAGCGGCTTCGAATACACGTTTTTACAAAAGAGAAACCCAAAGGAAACGGCCGTTTCCCAGCCATATCCCTTTGTAAATTTCTCACATACCAAATTTCTCAATTCCATGTTGGCAGGCAAATATAGCACCCACGTTCTACAGAGTCAACGGCCGTTACCCAATTTACTCCCCATCTTCCCAAAAATACCGAGCTGCCAGCGTGTACAGATCGGCCGTTAGCTGGCAAAGCTGGCTGGCTGAATATTCATTAATCAGGGGTGGCCCATCAAATAAAAACTTCATGAGGCTGGGAAACTCTTCCTCCAGGGCGGTGAGGTTGGGCACGTCTTCCGTTTCCAGGTCTTCATCTAGCAGCTCATACAGGCGGGTGATGAGCGCGTACTGCGATTGCACCAGCAGCGTGGGCAGGTTGGGAAAGGCAGACAGCAGCTCCTGCATGTTATTGTTTTGCACTGATTCCTCCTCGTTTGTTTAATGCGTTGGATAGCCCAAATCAAAAGATTAAAAGGCTGAGAAGATTTCGCTTAAGCTAACTGGATGAAACATTTGACGAAATGAGATGTCGAATTTCACTTTCAGATTTAATCTCAGAATAGTATAATGTCAAAAGCTCGTGCCAAATTCATGTTTTCTAAAAATTGAATATTGTTTTCAGGAGGATGTCATGACAAATTCACCGAATCAC
>JBHIWP010000006.1:0-59780 GCA_041987425.1 Promineifilaceae bacterium (SeqCode)
GCCATGTCTACCCTGGTTGGCATTCAGCTTATTATTTACTGGGTTCTGCTGCGCGTATTGGAAGAGTTGAGCCAACGTGAGATTTTAGCCAAGCGCGATCTGGCAGGATACGGATAAGATAGTTCCGCCTTAGAAACAACACGGGCGTATCAGGAGAAATACAATGAGTCAAGTTAAGCTTGAAGACGTGGACGTAAAAGAGAAGACGAAGAAGTCCCGCCAGGATGATCCACTGCGGGAGAATTTAGGAACGCGGCGAGTGCCCAAGCTGCGTATGGCTAATTTCCCTGACGCCGATGACATTGTGCGGCAGGGATTGCTGGAAGAAGAGCGCGGGCCAAACGCCGTTGATATTGTTTTGGTGAACCCGCCAACCCCCGACGGTGGCCTGTGGATTCGGACCCAGCACCGGGTAGGGCGACGCACGCGCGAAAATATGGTGTGGCCCCAGGTTTCGCTGGCCCAAATGGCGGCAATGCTGTATCCACAGCATTCTGTAGCCGTCATTGATGCCAATGCAGAGCGCATGAGCTGGCCAGAGTTTGCCAAGAAACTGGATGTGCTAAAACCAAAATATTATATGACGCAGGTAACGGCCCCTACGCTGGAAAATGACATGTATGGCTGCTTTTTGGCCAAAGCGCGCGGGGCACAAACAATTGCCTTTGGCACGCACGTAACCCCTATTCCACGCGAAACGATGCGGCCGTATCCCCCGCTGGACTATATTTTGCTGGGCGAACCAGACCTGACCATCCGAGATTTACTGGACGTGATGGAGGGTAAAGTGGATCAGCGTCCCGAAAATATTCAGAAAATGTTTGATAACCATGATCCAATGTATGAGCCAGCTTTGAACGAAGATGGCACTGTAGATATGCATAAGATCAAGGGTCTGGTGTGGCGCAAGGGTGAGGAAATTGTCGTGAATCTGACACGGCCGTTTATCCCCAACCTGGACGATATGCCGCTGCCAATGCACGAAATGCTGCCCTGGCAAGATTACCGCATGCCGCTTATCAAAGGGCCATTTACCTTTATTGTTACCAGCCGCGGCTGCCCCGCTGGCTGCACTTACTGCATCAAGCATGTCAGCTATCAGTTCTCCGTCCGGCTGCGCTCGGCCGAGAATATCATGGAAGAGTTGTGGGTGCTGAAGAAAATGGGCCTCAACAATATCCACATGTATGCCGATCTGTTCACCGTTAACCGTGACCAGGTGATGGACCTGTGCCAGCGCATGATTGATGAGAAAATCAACCTGAAATGGACCTGTAACAGCCGGGTAGATTATGTGGATGAAGAAATGCTGACAATGATGGGCAAGGCCGGAAACTGGCTTATCTCCTGGGGCATCGAGAGCGGCAGTGAGCAAATTTTGCGCCACGCGCGCAAAGGCGCTTACCCGGATAAAGCGGAACGTGCCTTGCGCTGGGCGCGCAATGCAGGAATTAAGAACTGGGGTTACTTTATTATTGGTTTGCCCGGGGAAACAGAAGAAACTATTCGCGAGACGATTGATTTTTCCAAGGGATTGCCTTTAGACATCGCTTTGTTCCACGTAGCCGCTCCGTACCCCGGCACGCCGTTCTTCTTTGAAGTGGTGAAGAATGGCTGGTTCCGCCCAGGCACCCGCTGGGAACAGGTGGACATGGACAAAGGCACTGTGCTGGACTATGAAGGACTGTCTGCGGAACGCCTGCTGTATTGGCAGCGTCGCGCCTTCCGCGAATGGGCATTCCGCCCCGGCCCGATTCTTACTTATCTAAAGATGGTCGCCTCAGATGTTTCTACGGTTAAGTCTGCCCTAAGTGTGGGGCTGCAAACCCTGAGCTGGCAGGCTAATCGAGATTAAGCAGTAATTTAAGGGCTGTTCCTCGTGTTTCAGGAACAGCCCTCGTTTTGTTCTCCTGATGTGCAGTATTCCTCAAAGTATCCGATAATTGTCGTGCAATGATTGATTTAGCAAATGATCGATGGTTTCCTGTTGTCAATCTGGCATTGGCAATGGGAGCAGCTTCTCTCTGGTACTTAACCTCTGGCCGTATTGGCTTGCCGTTGCTGGTGGTGATTTTAGTTCCCTGGATTTTAAGGATTGCTGCCGGAAAACGCCCGTTTCGGCGCTCTCGGTTTGATGGTTGGCTACTCATTTTTGGCGTGACGGCCGTTGTTGGTGCATTTACAGCTTATAGCGACGAAGCGGCTGCCGGAAAGTTTTGGGTTTTGGTAGGCGCGATAGCGGTTTACTTTGCCATTGTCAGCGTTTCGCGGCGGGATGTATGGCTGCTGGCCGGGGCAGCCGGGCCGCTTGGCGCCGTGCTGGCCATTTACTTTGTGCTGAGCAACAACTGGCGGCAGTGGCCTGCGGATATTTCTCTGCTCAATCGGATTGGCACGTTTTGGATGTCGTTACGGCCGTCTTTTCCTCTCCCGGTGCTGCATCCCAACACCCTGGGCGGCATGATGGCCCTAATGCTGCCATTTACGCTTGCCTTTGGCATTTACGCCTGGCGTCGGCGCAGAATTCGCTGGGTGCAGCTGGCTATTGTTAGCGGCGGTATTACGGCCGGGGGCCTACTTTTTACCAGCGCCATTGGGGCCTGGCTGGCTCTAGCTGTGGGGTTGGGCTTCTGGATTGTGTGGGAAGGCAGCGGCCGTTTGCACAAGAAGGTGCCATTTTCCCGAGAAGCCATTTTCCTGGTGACGGTGGTCCTACTGCTGATGGTGGAATTGCTGATGCTGAGCTTCGTTTTGCGCAGCGGTTTTGGGCAGGAAAGCAGCGCTACTCGCCTGGGCCTGGCGCAGCAGACTTTATTTTTGATTGAGGACTTTGCGCTAACTGGTAGCGGCCTGGCGACATTCCCTGCACTTTATGCGCAATATATTCGCGTAACTCCTGTATTTTTTGCCGCCTATAGCAATTTCTATTTGGATATTTGGTTGGAATTAGGCATTTTTGCTCTTGTAGCGATTCTGGCGCTGTTGGGCAGCAGTTTTTGGCTGCTGTTCAAACAAGCTGCTGCTAAAGATAGCGAGCCCGCTCCCGCTGATGACAGTTCGGGAAAGGGCGAAATCGTGCAAATGCCACGGAAGCGTAGAAAGCGTAAGCGCAAAAAACTTTTGCCCCAGGAGATGGTCTTGTTTCAATGGGCGACGTTTGTCAGCTTGGTGGTAATGGTTCTCCATGGTTTGGTAGATGACGCGCTTTATGGCGCTCAGGCTTCTCCTCTGCTCTTTTTTGCCCCGGCCATGGTCATTCTGGTCACGCGGCGGCGGGAATCGGCTACAGCGGCTCAGCTGACCGTGCGGCGGCGACGTTGGGCAATGGGCCTGGGGGCAACGGCCGTTCTGCTAGTGGGTCTCTTCTTTGGCTTTCGGCAAAGAGTACAGTCGCAATGGTATGCAAATTTAGGCGCGCTCAGCCTGGCCCAGGTGGAGCTCGCTGGCTGGCCCACCAATCAGTGGGATACAGGCGAGAATTTAGAGCGGTTTGAAGCGGCTTCTCGACTGTTTGAGCGGGCCTTACAGGTCAACGGGCAAAACCGAACTGCCAACCATCGTCTGGGGATGATTGCCATGGTAAAGCGTGATTATGAAACGGCCGTTTCATACCTGGAGCAGGCGGCCACAGTTTCTACGCCGCATCGTGGTGTGGCCAAAACGTTGGGATACAGCTACGTATGGCGTGGCCAGTTTGAAGATGCCGTAGAAACATTGACGAACATTTCAGAAGCGCGGTCAGAAATGACCGTGTACACAAATTGGTGGGAGCGTCAAAATCGGCTGGACCTGGCGGCCAAAGCCGGGGAAATGGCGGCAATTTTGGAAAATGCAGCCTTAGGGAATCCCGGCAGCGACGTAGGAATGCTTCTTAGAATGGAAAATATGCTTCGTAGGCTTTTGCCTTTATGAATCGTAAGAAGTGGTTAATCTCGGGCCTACTGCCCATGAATCGAAGAAATTAGTAAGCCGGTTGACACGTTGTACTTTACGCAATTACACGCATTTTACAAAAACGTAAGTTATCTTAAGAAAGTTCGCAGCATTGCACCATTACTCTTTACGACTAAGTGACAGCAAAACAGTGAAAATTACGAATCCCCATTTTGCTGGCACACGCATACGAGTACAAAAAATCCTTTAACTGTGTGAGGGTAAATTATGAAGGACGCATTAAGTAGATTTTGGATAGCCTGGAAAAAATTTGGCCATTTAATGGGCGACATTGTGGCCCGGGTTGTGTTGACAATTTTTTATTTCACAATCTTTTTGCCGTTTGGCCTTATTGTGACACTCTTTACCGATCAGCTTGACATGAAAGATTTAACTCCCTCCTGGTTGGAACGCAGAACTCGAGACTTAACATTGGATGATGCACGGAGGCTTTGGTAAATGTATATTTTAGGCGTATCTTGCTATTATCATGATTCGGCTGCCGCCATTCTGAAAGACGGTGAGCTGATTGCTGCTTCTGAAGAAGAGCGTTTTTCTCGCAAAAAGCACGATTTTGGTTATCCGACCCAGGCCATTGCCTTTTGCCTGGAGCAGGCTGGAATTACGGCGCAGGACCTGGACTATGTCGTTTTTTACGAGAAACCGCTGCAAAAGTTTGAGCGGATTCTGATGACGACGCTGCAAACTTTTCCTCAGTCATACCCGGTTTTCCGTGAATCCATGGTGGCCTGGTTTAATGAAAAGCTGTGGATCAAGGGCGAGCTGCTGACGAAGCTAGACATTGCCGATGAAAAGCTGCTGTTTGTGGAACATCACCTTAGCCACGCTGCCAGTGCGTTTTTCTGCTCACCTTACGAGGAAGCGGCCGTTCTCACCGTGGATGGCGTGGGGGAATGGACAACAACAACGCTCGGCAAGGCAACGGCCGTTTGGAACCAGACGCCCGATGGCCAACCAGGCACGCAAAAGAGCAACAGCATTGAGCTGTTCCAGGAGATGAAATTCCCCCATTCAATCGGTTTACTCTACTCGGCCTTCACCGCCTTCTTGGGCTTCCGCGTAAACAATGGCGAGTACAAGGTAATGGGCATGGCCCCTTACGGCCAGCCGACCCGCATGGACGACGTCTACAAAGTGTTTAACATTGCCGACGATGCCAGCTTCCGCCTGAATATGGATTATTTCACCTTCCACAAATCCACCAAGCGGACTTTTAGCAACAAGTTCATCGAGCTATTTGGCGAACCGCGCGTGCACGATTCCACATTTTATACGCCAACCACGCATCCCCTTAAGGATCATCCGCAGTGGGACCAAAAGACGGCCGAACGGAACCAATACTACGCCGACATTGCCGCCAGCATCCAGCGCGTGACAGAAGACGCCATGTTGAAGATGGCCGCCCACGCCTATGAGCAAACGGGCTTGAAGAATCTGTGTATTGCCGGTGGTGTGGCCCTGAACTCGGTGGCAAACGGCCGTATCATGCGCGAGGGTCCGTTTGAAAGCGTCTACATTCAGCCAGCCGCCGGAGATGCCGGTGGGGCACTGGGCGCTGCGCTGTACGCCTACCACGTGCTGCTGGGCAAGCCGCGCAAGTTTTTCATGGAATCTGCCTACTGGGGTAAATCCTACTCTTACGAGGACCACAAGGCCGCCATTGAAGATTATGGCTATAGCTACGAATATACCGACAGCATCGACAAAATTGCCGAGCAAATGGTGGATGACATGCTGGACAAGCGCGTCATTGGGCTTTTCCAGGGTCGCTTTGAATGGGGGCCGCGTGCCTTAGGCAACCGCTCGATCATGGCAGACCCGCGCAGTGCTGAGATGAAGGGCATTGTCAATGAGCGCATCAAGTTCCGCGAACCGTTCCGGCCTTTTGCCCCCGTGGTGCTAGAAGATCGCGCGCCCGAATTTTGGGAAGATCTGGAAGACCACAAGAAGACATATCCTTACCGGTTTATGCTTTCCGTCTGCCGCACCAAGCCGGGCCAGGGCGAAAAGATTCAGGCGGTGGACCATGAGGGAAGCGGCCGTATTCAAACCGTGCGCCGGGAATGGAACCCGCTTTATTACAGGGCTATCGAGATGTTTGGCGAGGCAACCGGCGTGCCGGTGCTGCTAAACACCAGCTTCAACCTGCGCGGGGAACCGATTGTTACAACCCCCACTAACGCACTCAATACCTTTACCCAAAGTGATATTGATACTCTGTACATGGATGGCTTCATCGTTCGTAAGAGTCAAAACAAGAATCGAGCGATAAAAAGGCCTGAAATTACCTTTGCAAAGGATTGAGAATGCGTAAGCTGCTGCAAAATTTGGCTCTGGCTTTGATTAGCCTGCTCTTTACGCTGGCCCTCCTGGAGGGGGCTGCGCGCATATTCAAGCTGGGGACCGGACTTTTTTGGGAACCGGACCCTCAGCTTGGCTGGGTCAATATTCCCGATGCCAAGGGTTGGGAATCTTGCTACGGTGAATGCCAGATTCGGGTAACCATCAATAGTAATGGGTTACGCGACCGCGAAATTCCTTACGAAAACGAGTCTGGAGCCACGCGCATATTAATGCTGGGCGACTCTACGACCGCTGCCATGCAGGTAGATTTGGAAGAGACGTTTGTGAAGCAGCTTGAAAGCGAGCTCAACAAAGATGCAGGCAGTTGGGAAGTAATCAACGCTGGCGTTAACGCCTACGGCACGGACAACGAGCTGCTGTTTTATCGCCTGGAAGGTCAAAAATATGATCCAGACATCGTGTTTTTGAACATGTATCTGGCTAACGACGTGTATAATAACCATCCAACGCTAGAGTTGCGTTACGGTGGTCAGAGCGCCAAGCCCTACTTCACGCTGAACGACGATGGCGAGCTGGAGCTGCAAAACTTTCCAGTCGAAGACACCACGACGTTTTGGACAAATGTTGGCACGTTCTTGAAGAAGAACTTCCAGCTGCCGCGCTTTGTGGCCCAAACGTTGGCGCTGCGGGGTGAAATTCCGTCCTGGCTGGCGCCGATTGTACGCCTGTTTGGCGGGGGTCGTGGGGCCGTAGCGGCTAGCGATAACCAGCCAGCACAGGCGGCCGAGGGTGGCGAAAATAATGGGGAAACGGCCGTTCAAACCCCACCGCGCCGTCCCGACATTTGCGACCCGGATCCACTGCCCATCATCGAAAATGCCTGGAATGTAACCGAAGCGATTATTCTGGAACTGGAAAAAGAAGTGGAGGCCAATGGGGCGCAACTGGCCGTCCTGATCATTCCGGCCGCGCCGCAAATTGTGCCGCCGCAGGAAGGCGAAGAGTGGTACTGCGATGTACCCAACGACCAGCTAACCGCCTTTTTGGATGAAGCTGGCATTCCCTACCTGGATATGCTGCCAGCATTTCGCCAGGAGGTCCTGGCTGGAAACGGTCCCTACTATTTCGAGCGGGATTTCCACATGAACGCCCTGGGGCACGATCTTACGTCGGAGTTGTTGTATCAGTTTGTAGACGAAACTCTGATTACTGCTGATAATTAATCTAAATATCAAGAATAGACAGGTAATCTGGGTTAATAACTTAGTTATTTTAGGAGAAATCAATCATGAAAAAATTCCTGCGAAGCATGTCCTCCAATGTAAGCGTTGTTGGTGAACTGTTAGGATTTCTGGGTGCCAACAAACGGTGGTGGCTTATTCCCATGGTTGCCGTACTGCTGCTTTTCGGCCTGCTGGTGATTTTTGGCTCAGCATCCGGCCTGGCTCCATTCATTTACACTTTGTTCTAAAGATCAGTTAAACGTTAACAATCTAATGCTCTTCGCAGCTCTCTAACAGGGGAGCTGCTGAGGGATTGAGAGTTTAAATCCAATGTGATCTGCGCCTGGCTTTTTTTGCCGATCACATCATCTGTATTTGCTTACGCGCTGCGCTTCAGGTGAGGCGCAGCGCGTTTATTGTATTGTTACCAATTGCAGTGCCAGGAGCCACTCAAGCTATTCATTCTCCCCGCCAAGACACTGCCTCAAAGATCAATTGATTATGAATAAATTTTCGAATCCTCTTACCGTTCGTTTGTTTTTATTTGTCTCAGTTTTGTTGCTCCTGGTCGTCAGTGGGTTTACCGTGCTGGCACAGACAGACGACGAAACCGTTTGGAGCGATCCGCTCAATATTTCTCAGAGTGGCGCTGCTTCTGACCCTTCACTGTCGCAGGACAGCAGCGGAACATATCATCTATTTTGGCGCGACGAGTTTGCCGGCATTATTTACGCTTCGGGGGACGGACAAACCTGGACGGAGCCGGTTGGGCCACGCTTCCCTTTTAGCGAACCGCCTTTTGGTGCTTTGGGTGATGATGGGTTTGAAGGCTTTTTTACGCCTTCTATTTATGTGGATCCTGAGGACAGAGCGCATGCGCTGTGGGTGAATGAGGATGACGAGATGTTTTACAGCCGCTCCAGCGTGGCCGATATTACGGCGAGTTCGGCAGGATGGGCGGGCCCGGCGCTTTTAGCCAGAAACGTATTTCGGTATCAACTGGTAGCTGGGGCAAACGGCCGTTTGCACATGCTATACCTTACCGTTAGAGAAACCGACACCACCCAGCCCGGTCTCATCTATCGATTCTCTGACGATGGCGGAGCCTCCTGGTCTGACCCTGTTAACATCTACGCCTCGGACTACTACCGCACCATCACGCCCGGCGAAGCCAATATTCATATTTTGCCAGCCGACGGTGAAAATGTCGTTGTAGCCTGGGATAACCGCGATTTGGATACCGTGTTTGTGACGCGCTCTACGGACAATGGCGCAACGTGGGAAGAGCCGCGCGTTGTTGATCAGCGCCTGCCAGCGGATCCAGTTGATGTGACTGGGCCTTCGCAAATTAGCCTTCATACCAGCGGCAGCAACGTGAACCTGACGTGGCACGCCAGCCATCAGGCGGAGCAATGTGCCCAGTACGTGCAGCAATCAACCGATAGTGGGGCAACCTGGCAGGATACGCAGTCCGTTCGTGTGGATGAGGTGAACTGCCCAGAAAACGGCCGTTTTGTGCAGGGAACCAACGGCTTGCTCTTCCTAATTTCTACACTAGACGGCAGCGTTTATATGCAGGCACAGGATGGCGACCAGTGGAGCCGCCCCATCCTGCAAACCTCGCTAAGCAATTTTACGGATCCCGCTACATTCCGTAACGTGCGGTTTGACTGCTATCAAACGGATGTCACCGCGGAAAATCGCCTGCTGGTTATAGGCTGTGGCAGCAGCAATGATGACGATATCTGGCTCATTTCTCGCCCTTTGGGAACCATCGAAAACTGGGCCTCGCGGTTTGTGCCCACCCCCGTGTGGAGCCAGCCGGTGGCTGTGGCAACGGCCGAAGCGCAAATTTTGCAGCCCCACCTGGTCGTGGGGGCAGATTCTCGCCTGCACGCCTTTTGGAGCCAGTCAGAGAACCCGGTGGCCACCGGACGCATTGTGAACCCGCTAAACATTCCTGGTAATGAAATATTTTACTCTCGGTTCGACGCAGGTGCCTGGTCTGCACCACGTCCCGTGCTGAGATCCCCAAGCGGCAGCCAGGCGGATTTTCCCGCTATCGCCTCTGACCGGCAGGGAAGCCTGTTTGTGACCTGGGCAGGAAATCAGCCGAATGGAATCTACTTTAGCCGCTCTCTGGCGGACAGGGCTGCTTCGGTGACGGAATGGATTACGCCACAGCTGTTGCCAGCGCCGCGAGAGTCTGCTACCTGGCCCAGCATCGTTTCTGATGGCGAAAGTACCATTTACGTAGCGTACACAATCCCCTTAAATGAGGAGCGTGGTATTTACCTGACGCAGTCTGAAAATAATGGTGATAGCTGGTCTGATGAAATTGTGGTATTTGATGGCATTGAGGCTGGCTGGGACTTAATAGGGCCTGCCCGGCTGACGCGCACGCTGGACGGGACGCTGCATCTCTTGTGGACGCGCTGGACGCAGCTGCCAGAAATGCAGGCGGTGGCCCTGGCCTATGCCCGCTCAGAAGATGGTGGAGAAACGTGGTCGGAGCCAGAAATTGTGACGGAAGAGCCGATTCTTGGCAGCGCCATATTGGGCGTACAGGAGCGGTATGTTCACCGCATTTGGACCGGGCTGATAGACGGCCGTCCCGTCATCTGGCATCAATTTTCTGAAGACGGCGGCATTACCTGGAGCAGTGCAGGTCGTGTGGTGGACCCGGGCCTAATTGCTGGCCCGACGGTGATGATTCCTGATCATGCTGATAATCCAATCATCATCCAGTTGGCGGAAAGCAACGCGGGCCAGCTTGTGCTGCAAGAGTGGGTGTGGACAGTTGATCGCTGGGTAGCCGGGGAGCGACGAACTTTGCAAGATACAGCCATGAGTGCCGATTCTATTGCCGCCATTGCCGATCCTAACGGCCGTATTGCCGTGATGTATGGCAGCCTGATAACGAGCGGCAATACCGTCACAGATGAAATTGTTTACACTGGCCGTGATTGGCAGGTGGATGAATCGCAGGCTACGCGTACGCCACTGCCTACCTTGACGCCTACGCCAGAAGTTACGCCAACTGAAACGCCTATTCCGCAGGCATCGCCAACGCCTACCCCGACATTGGCACCTGTTCAGCAGGTCAGCCCGCTCAGCGGTAGTTCTGGCGGTATTATTGTGGGGGTTGTCGTGGCTTTACTCCTGGTGGCAGGCATCTTCACTATGGGCTGGCGAATGTCCCGGTCCCGCTAGTGCTTCTAAGGGTCAAGTAAGGCGCATCTTAAGGGTTTGAAAGTAGTATGAACCCCGTACCAAAAAGGCCGCTCGATGGCTGCTTGGGGAAGATGCCCACAAAAATGGTACACCCTGGCGGAAACCACAAATAGTATTTTAAGAGCCCAAAAGGCTATGGTTGGTTTACGTTAAGGAGAACAAAAGCACCTTTAGATTGTATCTGCTTTTAGTGATGTTGTTCTCCACAGAAAATTGCCTATCGCTTGAGTATCTTGAGTATAAATTAAAGGAGTTATCCTCATGAAACGTATCTTAGTTGCTGGCTTGTTCACGACATTTATTGCCCTGGTTGGCGTTAGCTCTGTGTTTGCTGCCCCACCCGCATATATTGATCCCAATACCGGTGGCATGTTGGCCCAGGCCCTGATTGTGGTTTTGGGCATGTTAACAGGGGTCTGGTTTTTCTTTGCGAACCGCATCAAAATGGCCTTTAATCGGCTCATGCGAAACTTTCGGGAAAAGAACAACGAGCCAGCAGTGCAGGAAATTGTGACGTCAGATGCTCCTCAAGAGAACAAAGCCCAGTAAGCTGGATTTCTCCTGGCGCTGACGGTGACGTTGCTATACCAGCGCCAATCTGACCAGCGCAGCTATCTTAGTCAATAAGCTGCGCTGGTGCTTACCAACATCAGGTGTTTACTTCAGTAAGAGTACCTTTTTAAAAAACAGGTGGCTGAATCGGTAAGCACATGATTTGCCCCCAAATGTTTCAACGCTGCTGCTCACTGTTGCCACCAGATAAAGAAGATAGATAGAAATCATGCGTGTAGTGATTATAGGCTTAGATGCCTTTGAACCAAGACGTTTTGAACGGCTGTATGAAGAAGGCCGCGTACCCAATCTTGCCCGCTACGTGGACGTGAATGCGTACGCTCGCTTTGCCGTTTCTAATCCGCCCCAGAGCGAAGTATCGTGGACGAGTATTGCCACAGGGCTAAATCCCGGCGGGCACGGCATGTTCGATTTTGTGCATCGTAATCCCGCCAACTATGCTTTGAACGTGTCGCTGCTGCCCACCAAGAGCGGCTTTGGCGGTACCCAGTTTGCCGAACCTTTTTCTGCAAAAACCATTTTCGACCAGGCCGTATCCCAGGGATATCCGGCCACGGCGCTGTGGTGGCCAGCCTTGTTTCCCGCGCGGGTGAAGTCGCCGGTACGTTCGCTGCCGGGGCTGGGGACGCCGGATCTGCTGGGCCGCCTGGGTGTAGGGACGCTGTTCACCACCAATAGGGGGCTTGCGCAGGGAAACGGCCGTAAAACCCCCGTAGCCATCTTAGAAAAAATTGGCGACAAAAAATACAAATCCTTTGTAGCTGGGCCGATGCGCAAAGCCAAAGGCGGCGTAGAACCGGCAACCCATGAGCTTATTGTGGAGCAAACTGGGAAAGACACAGTGGTGATCACTGTAGAAAAGCACCGGCTAGAGCTGCGCCTGGGCGAATGGAGCCCCATTTTGGAGCTGAAGTTTAAGATTGGCTTCCTGGTTTCATTGCCCAGCATTACCCAGTTTATTTTGACGCAGGTAGGGGATGAAATCAGTGTCTATGCGCTGCCCCTGCAAATTCATCCGCTGCGCTCAGCCTGGCACTATGGCACCCCGACCAACTTTGTGAAGGATTCCTGGAAAAATGCCGGGCCTTTCCTCACCGTGGGCTGGCCGCAGGATACCACCGCCCTGGAAGATGGCTTCATCAACGATGACCAGTTCATCCGCCTGTGTGAATCTATTGTCAGCACGCGCGAGCGGGTGCTGATGCACCATTTGGAATCGTTTAACGAAGGCGTGCTGGGCTGCGTATTCGACACGCTGGACCGCATGCAGCATATGTTCTGGCGTGACCGGCCCGATCTGATCGATGAGTGGTATGTAAAGATGGATGCTATTGTTGGCCGCGTAGAGCAAAAGCTGGCCGCCAAAGGCATTAAAGACATGACCAAGCTGGTCGTGGTATCGGATCATGGCTTTACGGAATTTGACCAAAAGGCGCACCTGAACCGTTGGCTGCAGGAACATGGCTATTTAACGGCCAAAACGGCCGTCTCCCAGGGCAGCTTTAGCGATATTGATTGGAGCCAGACCCAGGCATATGGCGTGGGCCTGAACAGCCTTTATCTGAACCTGAATGGCCGCGAAGGCAAAGGCATCGTGCAGGCTGGCGAGCAAGAAAATTTGCTCAACAAGCTGTGCGATGAGCTCCTGCAATGGGAAGCGCCCAACGGACAGTGCGTTGTCAACAAAGTGTGGCGCAACCGGGATGCGTT
Organism: Promineifilaceae bacterium (SeqCode); assembly: GCA_041987425.1. Lineage (GTDB taxonomy): Bacteria > Chloroflexota > Anaerolineae > Promineifilales > Promineifilaceae > Leptofilum. The sequence goes on from JBHIWP010000006.1 coordinate 12,999, forward strand.
TGATGGCCCGCTGGCCGCTTATGGGCCAGACGTGATGGTGGGCTTTGCTCCGGGCTTCCGCGCCTCATCCCAAACGGGCTTGGGTGGCTGGGAAGAACAATCTGTTGAGCCTAACACGGATCATTGGGGAGCCGACCACTGCATTGACCCCAATGCGGTGCCAGGCGTACTCTTTTGCAGCCACGGGCTGGGCAACTTTCCCAAACCATCCTACCGAGATATTCCCATGCTAACCATTGGTTCCAAGCCAGACGCCAGCGGCTCGGCCCCGCCTCCCACGTCCAGCGGCACGGAATCTGACGAAGTCATTGAAGAAAGGTTGAAGAGTCTTGGCTACCTCTAACCCTACGACAGAAACGGCCGTGCCCGCAGCCGAACCTAAAAGCACACCCACCGCCAAACGGGGCATCAGCAGAGCCTCTCTGTGGATCGTGTTTGCCGCGGCGGTCTTTCCTACGCATCTTTGGGCGCTTATTGACTTTTTGCGCGAATATCCGGCCTGGATTAAGCGGATGGATACGTCTGAACTGCTGGGCGCATTTTCTTACATCATGGGCTACGCCCTGCCGGATGCGCTTGTGCTCTTCCTGGGCGTGCTGGTGCTGGCTCTGATAGTGCCCTACCGGTTTTTCCGCGAGAAGTTTGCCGCTTTGGGCAGTGCGTTGGCACTGATTACGGCCGTCTGGTTCATCATTTTTCACTCCTTCCCCATGTGGCTAGAGCAGCGCCAAATGGTGCCGCTGGGTCTTTGGGCGGTGAGCTTCGTGCTGGTGTTGGGGTTGGCCTACTGGCAAATTTTGCGCAACCCTAAAGCCGAAGCGCTGGTGGATACCTTTATGCAGCGGGCCGTTACCCTTTCTGCGCTGTATTTGTTTATTGATTTTCTAAGCCTGATTAACGTGCTGATTCGTAACTTTTAGCTGAGGTTTTTTTTGTGACTAAGATTGATCGCCGCACTTTTTTAAAGCTGCTGCCGACGGTACCATTTTACAAAGTTGCCTGGCCTGCTGTGCAAACGGCCGTGCAGGGCCAAAACCTGGCCCAGGCTGGCGACCAGCCCAATATTCTGTTCCTGGTTTTCGACACGCTTTCGGCCCAGCATATGTCTCTGTATGGCTATAATCGGGAAACGACGCCCCACATGGCCCGCTTTGCGGAGAAATCTACCGTGTTTCACAAGCATGTGGCTGGGGGCAACTTTACGTCGCCCGGTACGGGAACCTTGATGACCGGAACCTATCCCTGGACGCATCGCGCCATTCAGCTGCACGGCCTGGTGCACGACGAGTTTGTGCAGAAAAACATGTTTTCGCTGATGCCCGATAATTACCACACCGTGGCCTACACCCACAATCTGCTGGTGATGTCGCTCCTACACCAGTTCCGCGGTGATCTGGACCTCTTTAAGCATACTCGCGACCTTTGCCTGTCTGACGGGCAGTTTGCCGACCGTCTCTTTTTCGACGACTATACCACAGCTTTTTGGGCAGAAACGACTGCCCTGCAGGGAGGCGCCACGCCGCCAAGCGGGCTGTTCCTGTCCTTGCTCGATCGCTTTGCGCGCTTTGCCGACACCCGCGACTTCAAAAACGAGCTGGCCAGAGAATATCCGCGCGGCATCCCCAATTTGCACACGCTCTTTTTCCTGCTGGAAGACGCCATCGACTGGATCGGGGAGCAGGCAGTGACCATGCCGCAGCCATTTATGGGCTACTTCCATCTGCTGCCGCCGCACGAGCCGTACACACCTCATGCAGACTTCATTGATATTTTCACCGATGGCTGGCAGCCTGTCGAGAAGCCGAAGCTGTTTGGTGCGCAGCGGATGCCCCAGGCGGCGCTTAACCGGGAACGTCGCATGTACGATGAGTTTCTGGCTTTTACCGACAAGGAATTCGGCCGTTTGCTAGACAATTTAGAAGAGCAGGGCGTGTTAGACAACACCTACATCATTCTCACCAGCGACCACGGCGAACTGTTTGAGCGCGGCATTCGCGGGCACGTGACCCTGACGCTGTACGAAGGGCTGAATCATTTGCCGCTGCTCATTCATAAGCCGGGGCAGCAAAGCCGCGAAGACGTTTTCCAGCGTACTACCGCTGCGGATATTTTGCCCACGCTGATGCAAATCACCGGCCAGCCGGTGCCAGACTGGTGTGAGGGCGCCGTTTTGCCCACCTTTGGTGGAGCCGAAGCGGCAGAAGATAGGCTGGTGTACGCCGTAGAGGCCAAGAGTAATCCGAAGTATGCGCCACTCACTGAAGCGACGGTGGCCATGTACCAGGATGATATGAAGCTGATCCGTTACTTTGGTTATACAGACGAAGATCGCTATGAGCTGTATAACTTAAAGGACGATCCAGAAGAGTTGAACAATATATACGAGAGCGAAACAGGGCTGGCAAGCGACCTGACAGCGGCGTTAAAAGATAAGATTTATGCCGAAAATGCCCCCTATCGCCGCGAATAAACAAACAAGTGGTGATGATCACTTTCCAAAGTTTCTGGACCTTAAACTGTCATTCCTGCGAAGGCGGGAGTGACAAACGAAAGTGACTGTTACCTGAACTAAGAGGAACGTATTAGATGATCGCACACGTACAAAACTTATTCCATTTTCGTGAGCTGATTGGCATGTGGGCCTTCCGCGAAATTCGAGTGCGCTATAAGCAGTCGCTGCTGGGTGCGGCCTGGGCGGTATTGCAGCCGCTGGCCCTGATGCTTATGTTTACCTTTGTGTTTTCTAAAATTGCACGAATTCCCACGGACCAGCCTTATCCGATCTTTTCCTATACAGCGTTGTTGCCCTGGACCCTGTTTGCCACTTCCATCAGCTTTGGCGTCAATTCGCTTATTAACAACATGAATTTGGTGACCAAAACGTACTTTCCCCGGGAAGTTTTACCCCTGGGGGTGATTGGCGCGGCTCTGTTCGATTTTCTCATCGCTTCTAGCATCTTTGTGTTGCTGATGATTTATTATGAAGTGCCGGTGACGATTCACTTTTTGTGGATTCCGGTGCTGTTAATTGTTCAGATTTTCTTGATGCTGGGAGTTATTTTAATCGGCTCGGCGCTGACTGTTTTTTACCGGGATGTGCGCTTTATTGTGCCGCTGGGGTTGCAGTTGTGGATGTATGCCACCCCAATTATTTATCCCGTTAAGCTGGTAGAAGAGAGCTTGCCGCAATATCGTACGCTTTATGCGCTGAATCCAATGGTCGGCATTGTAGAGTCTTACCGGGACGTGATTTTGGAAGGCGTGCCACCGAACTTTACTGATTTAGGAATTGCTGCGGCCGTTTCTGTCATCTTATTTTTTGTGGCGTACATTATTTTTAAGCGGCTGGAAGTTTTGTTTAACGATCTCATTTAATATTGGGGAATTTTTCGTGGGAGGCATGGATGAAACCTGCTGTACGATTTGAAAACGTATCGAAACGATATGAATTAGGCACTGGGCAAACCAGTATAAAAAGAATGATCAAGAAGCCAATCGCGCGGCTCACCGGGCGCAAAAATGGCGTGCCGCCAAACCAGATCTTGTGGGCGCTGCGAGACGTCAGCTTCAATATTGAGCCCGGTTCAGCATTAGGCTTGGTAGGGCCAAATGGCTCTGGCAAGACCACATCGCTAAAGCTGTTGTCACGGATTACATTTCCTACGTCGGGCAAGGTGCATATTAACGGCCGTATCTCTGCCCTCATCGAACTGGGAGCTGGCTTTCACCCAGACCTGACAGGGCGAGAAAATGTTTATCTGAACGGCACCATCCTGGGTATGAAAAAAGAGGAAATTGATAAGCGGTTCGACCAGATTGTCGATTTTTCTGGCATTGAACGCTTCATTGATACGCCAGTAAAGCGCTATTCGTCTGGCATGTACGTGCGCCTTGGTTTCTCCGTAGCGGCCCATGTGGAACCCGACGTGCTGCTGGTAGACGAAGTATTGGCCGTTGGCGATGCCCAATTCCGCCAGAAGTGCGCCCGCCGAATTGAAGAGCTGCAAGCTATTGGCACCACTATCGTATTTGTGGCCCATAACCTGTACCTGGTGCGCAGCGTTTGCGACAAGGCTGTCTTTTTGCTAAACGGCCAGGTGCAGCAGCAAGGTAACGTGGATGTGGTGTTGAATAATTACGAAAACTGGCTTATCGAGCAGCAAATTAAGGAGGGCGGTGCTCCTGCCGCCGCCATGCGCGGCAAAAGTGACGGCCACTCACAGGATGTAGCCATTAAAGAAATTGAGATGCGCAACCTGAGCAGCGGCTCGAACGAGAATTTTAATTACGACGATCCGGCTGAAATTCGCGTCCATTACAAGACGACGAAGCCCATCAGCAAGCCCAATCTGGTTGTGCGCATTACGCGCGCCGACGGCGCGACGGCAGCCATGATCCGCACGGCCGATTACGGCATTCGTCTAGACGATATAGATGGTGAGGGCGTCATTTCCCTAAAAATGGACCGGCTTCAGCTGGCAACAGGTGGTTACGTACTGAATGTCTCCCTATTGGGGCCAATTGATGGCGTAGCTCTGGCCTGGGGCAACTCTCGCTGGATTCAGGTGTCTGGCATTAGCCTGGGTCACGAAGAAAGCAGCGGCATGTTTGTGCCAAACGTGGCTTCGGCTCAGGTAGAGGGTGCGGCTTCCCGGCAGCGGGTCGGGGAACCTTCGCGGTTATAAGGACAGGACACGAAGCGATACTAAGGTTATTGGAGACTGGGGACTAGAGACTGGAGAGTGCATAAATCTCTAATCTCCAGTCTCCAGTCTCTAGCTTTTTAAGTGTGAAGATGACTGTTTTATCCGACACACCTATCACTGAAACGGCCGTTCCCCACCTGACCGGCCTGCGCGTGGCCTATGTCATGCAAAATGTGGGCGTCGATCTGGCGGCGGAAGTGGGGCAAATGATGCTCATTCGCCAGACGATTCAGGGATTAGAGGCGCGAGGTCACACGGTTGACCTGCTCAATTTGCAGGGTCGTCATGTGGTCTCATATGCCGACTTGTCTGACTTAACACAGCAGCAGCAGGTAGCTTTGGGCTGGAGTGGCAAACGGCCGTATCAGCTGATGGAGGGGGGGCTGCGGCGGCTGCAGGGCATGTTACGTCTGCCTTACCTGGCCGGTTTCGACTCGCGCCGTTTTTACGAAGCCTGCGTTCAGGCGCTGTCCTCGTACCAAATTTGCCACGAATACGCCGGGCTGCTGAGCGTAGGTGCAGCCTTCGCCAGCCAGAAAACGAATACGCCTTTTGTTCTTACCGTAGACGCCGACTTGCTGCTAGAAGCTGACGTCATGGGCGTTCCCATTACCGGGTTGCGGCGCAGGGCGGCCCAATGGGCGGCGCGGAAAAGCTACGAGATGGCCGATCAAATTATTACCGTTTCTGAGCCAACCAAAGAAAATCTGGTAGAAAACTGGGGCGTGCCCGCCGACAAAATCAAGATTATTCCCAATGGCGTAAATGTGTCGCACTTTCAGCAGGATGTAGATGCCCAGCAGGTGCGCGCCGAGCTGGGTTTGGGCAAGGCGCCGATCATCATGTTTGTAGGCGGCTTCCAGAGGTGGCATGGATTGGATAAGCTGTTGGAGGCGCTGTCGCTAGTGACAAAAGTGCTGCCAGAGGTTCGCCTGCTGCTGGTGGGGGATGGCCCGGCACGGCCGTTTGTAGAAGAACATATTCGCCGCCTGAATTTGGAAAAAGTTGTGACGATCACCGGCTTTTTGCCACACGCGCGCATCCCGCAGCTATTAGCTATCGCTGATGTGGTGACCGTGCCCTACCCCAAGCTGCCGCAGGAGATGTGGTTCTCGCCGTTGAAGCTGTATGAATACATGGCGGCGGGCAAGGCCATTGTGGCTTCCAGCGCCGGTCAGATTAAAAATGTTATCCGGCATAATGAAAATGGCCTGCTGGTGGCGCCTGGCGATGTGGCCGACCTGGCGCAGGCCTGTTTGCACCTGCTGCAAAACGAATCCGAACGCGCCCGCCTGGGTGGCCATGCCCGGCACGAGGCAGAAACCCAGCACGCCTGGGCGCGGCAAATTGAGCGGCTGGAGCAAATATATGAAGCTGTTCTGGGGAGTCGGTAGCCGCTATGTCTGGCACTGTACCCTCGACTCAATTGCCGCAGCCAGAACGGCCGTTTCCCCTGACGGCAAGTTGGCTAACCGTAACAAATGTCTTGCTGTTGATGATATTTTTGCAAATAGGCTGGCTGGGCGTCATCTGGCTCACCGGGGCAACGGCGGCGACGCACAAGCTGCTGCCGCTGCTCATCGTGACGCTGATATTTGGCGCTGCGGCTATCTTGCTGCCGGATCGCTTGCTGGCCTGGCTGCCGCTAGACGAAGAACGCATTGCCCGTTCCGAGAAGCGCATTTTGCTAGTGGTGGGGCTGCTCCTTGCCGCCGTGCTGCTCCTGTTTGCGGCTCAGCAGCGCGTTTGGGCCTTTGATGAAGAAGGTAATTTGCGGGCAGCAGCTACCGTGGCCGATGATGGCGTGCAGGCGCTCTTTGAAAATTACGGCCGTCGCCCCTGGCTGGGCAAGCAGCATCCGCCCCTGGTGCCCATCATTTATGGGCTGGCGATGAAGGTTGTGGGCACATCACAACTGGCAGGGCGCAGCGTAACGGTCCTTTTTGCTCTGGGCACGGCCTGGCTCACCTATCTTATTGGCTGCCGACTATTTAACCGACAGACGGCACTGCTGGGCGCGCTGCTGCTGTTTACGTTTCCGCTGGTGTTTCGGCTGGGCGCGGCGGCAATGGTAGAAACGCCGCTTACTTTCTTTTTTACGTTGACGGTGCTGCTCACGCTGCGGCTGGCGGAACGGCCGTCCCTGGGGCGGTTGCTGCTGGTGGGCCTGGCCATTGGCGCGGGATTGCTGTCGAAATACACGATGGTGTTTGTACTGCCGTTGGTGTTCGGAATCATTGCCATACGTGGTTCGCTTAATCAGGCGGTGCGCTATTTTGGCACAATGGCCTTGATTGGCGCCATATTGCTGGGCGGCTGGCTGCTTTTTGCCAACCAGTTAGACGTATTAGAGCGTCAGTTGGGCACAATTTGGGAATATGCCGGGCTGGTGCTGACAAATGATTACGGTCGTCGGGTGCTGTTTGAATCGATGACCAACCGGTTGCCTTCTGGTCTGGGGGTTTACAATCTGCCCTTTCTGGCCCTGGGGGCTCTGTTCATTGGCAGCCGTAGGCGCTCGGCTGATTGGCTGCTTATAATTTGGATTGTGAGCATCTGGCTGCCGCTTTCGCTTACCTTGCCAGACCATCGCTACTTTTTGCCTTCGTTCCCGGCGCTGGCTTTGATCGCTGCCCTGGGTTTGCAGCAGATTTCCCCGGGGAACAGTTCTCGCGCCGTGGGGCGCGGGTTGGTGCTGGCGCTGCTGCTGGCCGCGAGCACGCTGTATTTGTATGTTGATTGGGTTCGGGCGGCCGAACTCTTTATTCAGTAGACGGTAATGTGTGTATAAAATGAAAAAGTTAAGCGTGTTTTTACTGTTTATCGTGATGGGGCTGGTGTGGGGAACGGCCGTTCCCGCCACACAAGCTCAGGATGAATCATTGCTTTGGACCGTGCCTCGGCTTCTTTCCAGCCCGGGAATCTTCGAGACCAGCGAAACCGAGATTATTGCCGATCCTCACGGCTTTCTACACGTTTTTTGGACCGAGACGAACCCTGAAGACAGCATCACCTCCATTCAGTACGCCACCTTCGACGGGGTGGCCTGGTCAGAGGCCAATGACATATACGCCTCTGCACCAGACATCGACATTGTGTCTTACGCCGCAGCCCTGGGGCAGGATGGCACGCTGCACCTTATGTGGTCAGAAGGCAACACGGGGCCGACGTTTTACACAAATGCTCCTGCTCTGGAGGCATATTCTGCCAGAGCCTGGGAACGGCCGTCCTCGTTTGGCTTTCCTGCGTATCGCATGAAGCTTGTTGTAGACAGTAAGAACGTAGTTCATCTAATGTTCATCAACTTCTACGGCAAGGAACCAGGTGTGTACTACACGCGCTCCGCCGATTTTGGCGAAACCTGGTTAACCACGGTTTGGATCGATCCAGACATCCCTACCTACGATACGCCCAACGTCATTAAACTTTTGCTTGATGACGAGGACGGGCTGCATGCTTCGTGGTATTACGCCGCTACCGATCTCTCTAGCCCGCTGGGTGAGTGGATACGCTACGTCAATTCATTTGATGGTGGCGTTACCTGGTCCTCGCCATTTACCGTTGATCGCGCCGACGACACGGTAGACGAATTGCGGCAGCCGTACCCTGGTCTGGCAGTTGCAAATGATACGGTGCATATGATGTATGCTGGTAACAGCACTACTCAGCGCGAGCATCGCTACTCGTTGGACAGAGGGGTTACCTGGAGTGAGACCAAGCGAGTGATGGGCAATCTACAGGGGCAGGCGCTTGGCGACGGGTTTGCCACCGATAGCCTGGGACGGCTTCACTTTTTTGGCCAGATTCGTTGGCCGCAGGGCGTCTATCACTCCACCTGGGATCCAGCAGACCCCGAAGCTGGCTGGACGACACCGCAAATGGCTTACGTGATTTCCAGCAGTCCAGAGGAAGGGCGTGAAGGCCGCTACCATGCACATTCAATCCGGGCTGCAGCGCTCAATGGCAACATTTTAGTTGTCACGTTCACAGATGAGGCAACCGGGCCGCTGTATGTTATCTGGCGCAAGCTCGACGATGCGCCTGAGATTGAACCCATGCCGCTGCCCACTGCCACGCCAACGCCAGCAGCTACAGCCACTCCAGAGGCTGAGGTGGCACTAACGCCCACGCCGCCACCGTTTGCTGGAACAGATTTAGCCAGGCCAGAAGCACCCCCCAATGCGGGTTTGGGGATTTGGCTGGGGGTGATACCTACGCTGCTGCTAATTGGCGGTATTTTTGGTTTTCGGTTTTACCGAATGCGGCATTCTTAAACTTTTACCTCTTGGAGGCGACTTACCATGCGCGAAAAGATTCGGTCGGTGCAATACCGACTGTTAGCAAAGCAAGATGAATTGAAAAAGAGCGTTCAGCGGCGGCTGCACAATCCAGATGGTTTTTCTGTGCCGATTTTTTTGGTGGGATGCGGCCGTTCCGGTACGTCTATGTTTATCTGGCAGTTGGAAAAATCGTGGCAGATTAAGCTGTACAACGAAGATCATCCTGACGCCTTTGATGAATATCGCCTGCGTGATTTTGGCGTCGTTTCGCATTTGGTGAATGAAAGTGATGCCCCCTTCACTCTCTTCAAGCCCATTTTGGACACTGTGCAAACAATGGAGTTGCTGAACCATTTTCCCGGCTCCAAAGCCATTTTTGCCTTCCGCCACTTTACCGACGTGATCAACTCTTCGTTAAAGAAGTTTGGTACTTATAACCGCATTAACCATGTGAAAGGGTGGATGGCTGAAGATTTTGCCGAGTTTGACGTGTGCCCACCGCCAGAAGCCAGCAAAACGGCCGTGCGCCAACTATGGCACGATGATTTGTCTCCCGAAGAGGGTGCGGCGCTCTATTGGCTGTTTTACAACCAGCTCTACTATGACCTGGGCCTGCATGATGACTCACGCACAATATTAATTTGCTACGAAACATTGGTAACGCAGCCGCGGGAACAGTTTGAAAAAGTAATTGCTTTCCTGGGCGCTGAATTTGAAGAAAAAATGGTGGAAGGCGTTCATGCAAAATCCATCAACAAAAACGATCCCCCGCCGCTGCGGCCAGCCATCATGGCCGCCTGTGAAGCGCTGTACGAGCAGATGACCGGGCATGCAGCCTGACTAATGTAATTGGGTAATTGGGTGATTGGCTGATTTTCGGCTGCGCAATTCCCCAATTACGTAATTACTCAATTACCTAACCGGTAAATTGAGTGACCTATGAAAATTGCCCTTCTAACCCATAAACTAAAACCGCCGTTCATCGGCGGTGTGGACGTGTACACAGACCGGCTGGGGCGCGGCTTAGTGCGCCTGGGGCATGAGGTGATGTATCTGGCCTTTGATTCATCCGGCGAAGGGCAGGAGATCTTGCTCCAGCCAGAAACGCATCATGACGGCACGGCCGTTCACCGCATTCTGTTCAATTTTGATTCCCTTCCCAAGGAAACATTTGATACGGTTTACAATCCGGAAATGGGTCGCGTCACGCGCCAGATTTTGGCCGAAGAAAAACCGGATTTTGTTATCATTCTCAACTTTTATATGCTGACAATGGCCACGGTGGAAGCGGCTAAGTCGCTAGGCATCCCGGTGGCGCACGTGGCTACGGACTTTGTGCCGGTGTGCCGCTGGGGCACGTTTATGCGTTGGGACAACACCACCTGCGAAGTGGGCGAATCGATCCAGACCTGCGCCTCTTGCTTCATTTCGCACCGTTCTCTGGGCAAGGTAATGGGCACTGTAATGGAAAAGCTGCCGGAGCCAACGGTGGTGAACTGGGCAGAAAAAGGTTACAGCTTGCCGCATCCGCTGGGGTTAACACGGCCGTTTCTCAACCACGCAGCCGTCATGAAACGCAGATTGGACAGGATACGGCCGTTGCGCCAGCAAATAGACCTCGTGCTGGTGCCCACGCGCTTTACGGAAAAAACATTTGTGGAAAATGGCTTTGCGGCTAGCCAGGTTCACTTTTTGCCCTTTGGCGTTGATGTAGACAACCCCCTGGCCAGCACGCCAAAAACTGAGGCTGACCACGTGCGCTTTATGTTTTTGGGCCGTCTTCAGCCTTATAAGGGGCTGCACCTGGTGCTGGACGCATTTAACAGCCTGCCCAACCCTAATGGGGCCACGCTTACCGTTTATGGTGCGCCAGACGGGCATGATGCTTACTTTGCCAACTTGCAGCAAATGATGGATGCTAATCCGCAGGTACATTTTGCCGGGCTTATTCCGCCGGATGAACTGGCCCGCGCCTTTGCCAATGCTGACATTTTCCTGCTGCCTTCCACCTGGCACGAGAACAGCCCGCTCATTTTGCTCGATGCGCTGCAATCTAAAACGCCAGTGCTTGCCAGCGATATCGGCGGCGTGAGCGGTATTGTAGAGCACAATCGTAACGGCCTGCTGTTTCCACGTGAAGATGTGGCCGCACTGCGGGCGGAAATGCAGCGGCTCATTGCTGACCCTGGGCTAATCCAGCGGCTGCAGGCGGGCAGCCAGCTACCCAGCATCGAATCTTATGCCCAGACCATTGTCGAGAAAATGGCCGCGTTTTTGCCTGATAGAGTGGGTGTGGCGTGAGGCGAGCCCTGGTAGTTGGCGGCAATGGCTTCATCGGCGCTCATTTGGTGCAAAAGCTGGTAGACACCGGCTGGAACGTGACCATCCTGCACAAGTACGAACAACCGCGCTACAGCAATATGCCCACGGCCGTACGCTTTTTGCGCGGCGATCTTACTCAGGAGTCGCTGCTGGTGGAAGCGGTTGAAGGGCAAGACGTGGTTTTTCATCTGCTCTGGACCACCACCGCCATTCACGAGGTTGCCAACCGCGATCCGGCGGCCGACGTGCAGGCGAATCTGGTGCCCACCATTCATCTTATGGAGGCGTGTCGCGCGGCGGGGGTAGGGCGACTGGTTTTCACCTCATCTGGCGGCACGGTATACGGCCGTACCCAAATCGCCCCCATCCCTGAAGATCATCCTAACCATCCAATTACCGCTTACGGCGTTAGCAAGCTGGCAGTAGAAAAGTATCTGCAGATGATGAAACATCTGCACGATTTAGACTTTGCTATTTTTCGGCCGTCTGTGCCCTATGGCCCTTACCAAAATCCTCTGGCGCGGCAAGGAGCAGTTGCTGTATTTTTATATCGTGTAGCCAAAGGAATGCCCCTGGCAATTTGGGGCGACGGTACCGTTACCCGCGACTATTTTTATATTTCCGATCTGGTGGAAGCGTTGATTTTAGGCGGAACGCAAGCGTTGAGTAGCCAGCCTGTTTTCAACCTGGGCGGTTCGGAGGAAGTTTCTTTGAATCAGCTCATTGCGCTTGTGGAAGAAACTGTAGGGCGAGAAGCCATTGTTGACTATCAGCCTGCCCGCGACTTCGACGCGCCGCGCGTTCTTCTAGACACAACCCGCGCCCAAACTGTGCTGGGCTGGCAGCCGAAAGTGCTAATGAAAGATGGCTTGGCTAAAACTTGGGAGTGGATGAAAGCCACGATTTTATAAGATTCACCGCAAAGAGCGCAGAGAACGCAAAGAAAAGTAATAAAAAGCCTTTACGGTTAATAATACTGAGTTAATTATGACGAAACCAAACATTCTTTTGCTGACGGTAGACACCCTACGCGCCGATACCCTGGGCTACGCCGGGTATCACAGGCCCATCACGCCCAACATCGACAAATTGGCCGCGCAGGGCATTCGCTTTACGCAGGCTATTACGCCAGGCTCGTGGACGCAGGCGGCGTTCCCCGGCATCATTACGTCGACCTACGCCTGCATGTACGGGGGGTGCCTGGGGCGATTGTCGCCGGAACGGCCGTCTCCCGTGAAAATTATGGGAGATGAGGGCGGCTATGAAACGGCCGCATTTTCCACCAGCCCCCTCCTCAGCCGCACTTACGGCTACGACCGTAAATTCCAGCGCTTCAACGATTTGAATCCAGGCGAACAAGACCCCTGGCTGCGCCGCATTAAAGGCGGGCAGTTTATGCTGCGCCAGCCCGTTACCCACCAAATTGTGAAGCTTTTTGGCCAAAACTGGCGACCGCCCAAGCTGTACGCTACGGCGGCTGAGCTCAACGACACGGCGATGCCCTGGCTGGCCAGCGTCAACGAGCCGTTTATGGCCTGGATGCACTACATGGATGTCCACTGGCCCTATCACCTGGAAGAGACGTTGACTCGGCCGCGAGACATTGCCGCAGCGTGGCAGGATCTGTGCCATCTGCACGAGGTGAACTGGTACGGTGCACCAGTTTCCCCTGAGCAAAAGGCCCGCTACATTCGCCTCTACGAAGAGGCTATCGCCTACACCGATGCCCAAATTGGCAGGCTGATGGACTTTCTGGATGAAACCGGATTGTCTGAAAATACAGTTGTGGTGTTGGTCTCCGATCACGGCGAAGAATTCCTGGAGCGGCGTCACTGGGGGCATGTAGAGCTTAATCTGTACGACGAAATCCTCAAGGTTCCCATGCTCATGCGCATTCCGGGCGTGGCCGGTAACCAGGTGATTGGGCAGCAGGTGAGCACGATGGACATTATGCCGACGCTGCTGGAGCTGGCAGGCTGTCGCGTCCCAGAAAAGGTGCTGGGCAAAAGCCTGGTGCCGCTGTGGGACGGCAATCCAGCCGATTACGATGTGGATGTGGTGATTGGCGAGCGTTGGCGAGATACCTCTCACATGATTGCCGTGCGCACTGAGGAGTACAAATACATTTGGGATGACGCCAAACCGGATCAGCCTCTGCTGTTTGATCTGCGCAAAGACCCTGGCGAGCAGCACAATATTGCTGGTGAGCATCCAGACGTGGTGCAAACGCTGCACCGGCACGTGGAAGCCCAGCTAGAGCGGATGCGCAGCACGGCACCATCGGAAAAGAGCCAGGAGCCGGTGTTGGATGCAGAAATCGTGGCCCGGCTGCGCGGCCTGGGTTACGTGGAATAGGTCAATTTAGCCATGCGAGTCTTGTTTATCACGGCATACTTTCCGCCCTGCGAATATGGCTGGGGCTACATGCGCATTTGTGAGCAGGTAGCTGACGGCCTGGCGGAGCGGGGCCACAAGGTGGCGGTGCTCACCAGCACCTACCAGGATGGCCCAGAAGTGAAGCCATACCCCGTTTACCGCCACTTGACGATTGAGCCAGATTGGCTGCTGCCTGAATCCCCGGCAAAGCAGTTTTTCTTTGGCAGGAAGCAGCGAGAAGAAACGGCCGTATCCCACCTGCACCAAACAATCCGCAATTTTCAGCCCGACGTGTTGTTCATCTGGGACGCTTTCGGTCTGTCCGACGTGATGTTGCAGCAGGCAGAAAATTCCGGCATTCCAGTGGCCTATTACTTTGCCAACTACCTGCCAGAGTTCCCCGGTGGGTACGTCCATTACTGGTCCTCGGCCAACAGCCACCCGCTGGTGAAGCTAGCCAAGCTGCCCATGTCGCTGGTAGCTAAAGCGATGCTGGCGCGGGAGGGCAAGCCGATCAGGCTAAAGTACGAGCACACCATCAGCGTGAGTGACTACGTGCGGCAGCGTTTGCTGGCACAAAATCTCATTGGCCCAGATGCCATTGTGGCGCCCAACGCTGTTGACCTGGCGATGTTTAGCGGTGAGCCGCGCCAGCCAGCAGCAGATGAGACTCTGCGCTGCCTGGTGGCCGGTCGCGTAGCGCCAGAAAAAGGGATTCACACCATTTTGCATGCGTTTGGCTCGCTGCATGAAAACGGTCAATTACAAAATATTTCACTTACCGTTTTGGGCAAAGGGACAGATGAGTATAAGGAACATCTTAAGCAATTGGTGTTACGGTACCAGCTAGAGCAGTTTACCAACTTTGCCGATCCGGTCCCCATCGAAGCCATGCCCACTGTTTTGGCCGAACACGACTTATTGCTATTGCCATCTGAGTGGGATGAACCACTTTCTTGCTCGATGCTGGAAGCAATGGCTGCCGGGCTTGTGGTGATTGGTACGACGCGGGGAGGCAGTGGCGAAGCGCTCTTCCACGGCAAAACCGGCCTTACCTTTGCTGATGGCAACGCGGAAGCCCTGGCCCAGCAGCTTTTGGCCGTCATGCAGGATCGCAGCCTCGTAGCCCGCCTGGCACAGGCTGGAAAGGCTGAAGTAGAGACGCATTTCAATATGGACGTTTCAGTTTCCCGAATAGAAGATTATTTACAGGAGCTGGTTGGGGAGAAAACGGCCGTTCCCCACTAACCCCTAAGATTGGTCCAATCTCGAAGATTGGACCAATCTCGAATCACTAAAGTTTTTAATGAATATTTTATTTCTATCTCGCTGGTATCCTTTTCCGCCTAACAATGGCTCCAAACTGCGGGTGTTCCACCTGCTGCGGGCGCTGGCGGCGCAGCATACCATCACGCTGCTCAGCTTTCGCGAGCAGCAAGAAGCGGTGGATACCGATGCGCCGGAGATTCGCGCTCTTTGCCGCGAGATTCATACCGTACCCTGGCCCAAATTTAACCCCGTCAGTGGTACTGCCATTGCCGGGCTGCTCAACCCCAAGCCCCGCTCTGTGCTGGACAGCCATTCACCAGAAATGGCGCAGAAGATTCAGCAGCTCATTGCCCAAAACCAGTTTGACGTGATCATTGCCTCGCAGGTGGGGACGGCGGGATACGGCCGTTACTTCCAAAATATTCCTGCGCTGTTTGAAGAGGTAGAGATGGGCATCTACCACGAGCAGCTGGCAAAGGCAGATTCATTCAAATCCCGGCTGCGCTATAAATTGACGCTGGCCAAGCAGAAGAATTATCTGCGTGAGCTGTTGCAATATTTTGATACCTGTACCGTTGTTTCGGAACCGGAACGGGCGTTGGTAAGAACGGCCGTTCCCCACTACCCAAACGTTGAGATCATTCCCAACTGCATGAATCTGGCGGATTATGATGCGGTGCGCGCGTCCAAACGGCCGAATTCACTCATCTTCACTGGCTCTTTTACCTACCACGTCAATCATCAGGCCATGGAGTGGTACGTGCGGGAAGTGAATCCCTTGGTGCAGGCCCAAATACCGGACGTGCAGCTCAGCATCACCGGTGACCACGCTAATTTGCCGCTGCCGCCCGCAAACAACGTCACGCTTACCGGTTTTGTCGATGATATTCGCAGCTGGATTGCCTCCTCCTGCATCAGCCTGGCGCCCATCTTTATGGGGGGCGGTACCCGGCTAAAGATTCTGGAGGCGATGGCGCTGCGCACGCCGGTGGTGGCCACCAGCAAAGGAGCCGAAGGGCTAGACGTGGAGCATGGCAAGCATCTCTTGCTGGCAGACACTCCCCAGGCATTTGCCGAGGCGGTCATCAAGCTGCTGCGCGAGCCAAATCTGTATCAACAAATTGCCGAAAATGGCTATCAATTAATTGCCGAAAAGTACGATTGGCCCTCCGTTACACCACACTTTCTCCAACTTGTGGAGCGGACGGCTCAGGCCAGGAAATTATGACCTCACTCATTCAGAGAACATTGGGTTCTGGGGAAACGCGACGGTGGCTCCGGCTTGGGGTCATCATCGGCATGTTGTTTCTTACCCTGGTGATTGCCCGATCAGGGCCGCAAATCTCTATGTTGGCCGTTGTTATAGCTCTGCCGGTGCTGGTGGTTGGCGGTTACCTGATTGTTCGCTACCCACCGCTGGGTTTTCTGTTAATTATTGCCATTTCTACCGTTATTAAGATTGAAGTGCCGCCAATTGGCCTGATAGCCACGCTTATTTTGCTGCTGACGGTGCTGTGGGTCTTTGACATGGTAGTGCGGCAGCGAGAAATTAACCTGGTGAACTCGCCCACGATGACGCCGCTGGTATTGTTTACGGCCGTTGTCATTCTGGCCTTCATTGTGGGGCAGCTGCCCTGGTTCTCTATTCCCCAGGTTCCCATCGACAACCAGATTGGCGGCATGGCAATCTTCATTCTTTCCTTTGCCGCTTTTATTCTCGTTGCGCATCAGGTTCGCGACATCCGCTGGCTTAAATGGATGGTATTTCTCTACCTGGGTCTGGCTGGACCGGCCGTCTTCATTGGCATGCGCATCTTGCCCGGCTGGCGACAGCTCAACCAGATGCTTCTCCATTCCAAGACTACGGGCGGCAGCCTCTTTTGGCTGTGGCTGGCGGCGCTTACCTTTAGCCAGGCATTCTTCAACAAACGGTTGGCAATGAAGTGGCGCGGCTTGCTCCTGGCAATTCTGGTGGGCTATCTCTACCTGGCGTTGGGGCGCAATCGTGCCTGGACCTCCGGTTGGGCGCCCTCCTTTGTGGCCCTGTTTGTGGTGCTGTGGGTGGCGCGCCCCAAGTGGGCCATGCCGCTAACTATGGTGGGCACCGGCGTATTGATCTTGCTCTTTCAGCCCATCTACAATTCGGTTTTTATTGGCGATAACGAATATAGCACCATGACGCGCCTGGAAGCCTGGCGCATTTTGGGCGAAATAATTAAGGTGAATCCAATCCTGGGGTTAGGTCCCGGTAACTATTATAACTATACGCTCCTATTTCCTATTCTTGGCTGGTATGTAGAATTTAACTCCCACAACAACTACGTTGACATTGTGGCCCAAACGGGCATTTTAGGGCTAATTTGCTTCGTCTGGTTTGTGGCGGTCACCTGGCAGCTTGGCTGGCGCTTGCGCACCCAGGTGCCAAAAAATGGCTTTACACAGGCGTTTGTCTACGGAACGTTAGGGGGCCTGGCGGGTACCGTCGCCGCTGGAATGCTGGGCGATTGGGTTTTACCGTTTGTCTACAATATTGGCATTTTTGGCTTGCGCGCCAGCATCTATGCCTGGCTCTTTTTAGGGGGCCTGGTGGCTATTGATCAGATACGGCGGACAGGCGGAACGCTTGATTAAACAATGAATTATGAAGAGGGGAATCCCTCCACTTATCTCGAAAGGTGGCACTATGTTAGGTCAATTATTCACCGTAGCAGGTGAAGAACTCAAGTATGGATATGTCTATCTAAAGCATCAGATTGGCACCACGCAGCAGCGCAAAGCGAAGGTGCTGGTAAATGGCAGTCCGAAATCTGGCACAACCTGGATGCTGAAGATGATTGGCTCGCTGCCCGGTTATGAAGACATTGGCAATTATTACGGCGATTTGCAGAAATATCATACTACGCAGCCAGGGCATGTTGTGCATGGCCATGATGCCTACACGCCAGAGCTAAAAAACATTTTGCTGGACGAGGGCATCAAGGTGATTTTGATGCTGCGCGATCCCCGAGATCAGCTTGTCTCGCGCATGTTTCACGTCAAGCGCAGTACCAACCACGTCTGGCACGAGCGGCTGAAGGCTATGGACAATGATGAAGCGTTGATGCTGTGCATTGAGGGCCGGGAAAAGCTGCCTGGAACGCACGATATGATTGCTCTGGCCCAAAGCTGGCTGAACGCGAATGCTGAAGTGCTGTGTATTCGCTATGAAGAACTGCTGGCAGAGCCAGTACGGCACTTTAGCACGGTATTGGATTATTTGGGGATTCTCAATAGTGAAAGCCTGGCGGAGGTCATTGTAGAACGCAACCGCTTTGCTCGCCTTTCTATGGGCAAGCGTATCTGGCAGAGCCAGCGCAGACCTGGCCAGGAGGACACAAAATCCCATTTTCGTAAGGGCATTGTGGGGGATTGGCGCAACTATTTGAAGCCGGAGCATATTGAGCGATTTAAGGAGCTGTGTGGCCAGCAACTGATTGAGCTGGGCTATGAAGAAGATTTAAACTGGTCGTAGCTTCTGAGCAAGCCACAAAACTATTTGTCAGACCCTTCCGCAGTTTCCAAATAAGTAGTGCCTTCTGAGATTGGTGACGTAACGCATGAAACTTTCGATTGTAATAGTTAGCTGGAATACAAAGGATTTACTGGAAGCATGTTTACGTTCGGTCTATGCCTTTCCGTTGGATCGGCCGTTTGAGGTCTGGGTTGTTGATAATTTTTCCAAAGATGACACGGTAGCCATGGTGCGTGATCAGTTTCCCCAGGTGGAGCTCATTGCCAGTGAGGAAAATTTGGGATTTGCTGGCGGCAATAATCGGGCGATTCCCCACTGCCAGGGCGAGTACGTGCTGCTTTTGAACCCGGATACTGAGGTGAAGCCAGACGCGCTCAATGAGCTGGTTGCCTTCATGGATGCTCATCCAGAGGCCGGGGCAGCCGGTTCTCGCCTGCTGAATGCGGACGGTACGTTGCAGCCTTCTTGTCATCCTCGGCCAACGTTGAGCCGCGAATTTTGGCGTATGTTTTACCTGGATCTTTTCATCTCCTATGGCAGCTATAACATGAGCAAATGGAAGCTGGATCAGCCCCGTGAAGTTGATGTATTGATGGGCGCTTCGCTGCTGCTGCGAAAATCGGTGCTGGACGAGGTTGGTTTGCTGGACGAAGGGTATTTTATGTACTCGGAAGAGGTGGATTTGTGCTACCGGCTGCAAAAGGCGGGCTGGCGGCTGTTCTGGGTGCCGCAGTCTCAGGTGGTGCACTACTGGGGGCAGAGCGCCAAGCAGGTGCTGGCTGAGATGTTTTTGCAGCTGTATCGCGGCAAGCTGCGCTTTTTCCGCAAGCATTATAGCTGGTTCACCGTGGCGCTGTACAAGGTGGTTTTGGGGTTGGCTGCCGTACTGCGGCTGGCGTTGGCTCCGTTGGTCTGGTTGCGAAAGTCTGACGACAGTGGCTATCAGTTGCATATGGCGCGGCACTACGGCCGTCTCCTTTTTACCCTTCCCACCATGTAGGACATAACTATGCGGATTTTGTTTCTGACTCAAATTATCCCTTATCCACCTAACGCTGGACCGCGCGTCAAGACGTGGCACGTGCTGCGCTATCTGTATGAGCGCGGCCACGAGGTAACCCTGGCCTCTTTTGTACGCGAAGAAGAACGGCCGTATTTGCCGAAGCTGGATGAAGTGTGCACGGCCGTTCACACCGTGCCCATCAACCGCTCCCGCGTGGCCGATGTGGGCTACTGGCTGCAAAGTCACCTGACGGGACGGCCGTTCCTGATTGAGCGCGACGATTTGGACGGCATGCGGCATCTGGTGCAGCGCCTGCTGGCCGAGCAGGAATTTGATGTGGTGCACGCCGACCAGCTGACAATGACCCAGTTTGCCCTGGACGCTAAAAAAGTGGTGGATGAGAAACGGCCGTACATTATCTTCGATGCCCATAATGCCACCTGGTCCATCTGGGAGCGCATGCGCCAAAATGCCCCCTGGTTCCTCAAGCCCGTCTACCAGATCGAAGAAAAACGCATCAAGAAATATGAAGGGATGCTGGTAGAACAGTTTGATCACACAATGGTGGTCATTGATCCTGATCGGGAGTTACTGCTGGCAGGCCTGCCCAACGGCCGTGCGGCTGCCGTGCGCGGACGCATCAGCTCGATTCCTATTGCGGTCGATGCGCAGGTGCTTCAGCCAGTACAGCGCAAGGCTGGTTCACGCAATATTCTGACGTTGGGCACGCTGAGCTACCCACCCAACGCTGACGGCATTCGCTGGTTCCTACAGGAGATCTTCCCCCTGGTGCAGCAGCAGGTGCCAGATGTGACGCTTACCGTCATTGGCAAAAATCCACCAGCCGATTTTGTGCAGCTGGCGGCGCAATCTGGCGGCGCGATTGAAGTAACGGGGTACGTGGACGATTTAACGCCGTACATGGAAGCGGCCGCCGTGATGGTGGTGCCGGTGCGGGCGGGCAGCGGCATGCGCGTGCGCCTGCTGGAAGCATTTGCCCGGGCCATGCCGACGGTTACGACCACCATTGGCCTGGAAGGCATTACCGCCGAGGCGGATAAGGAAATATTGCTGGCGGACGAGCCGCAAAGCTTTGCCGAAGCTACAGTAAATTTGCTAAACGATGTAGAACTGCAGGATTCATTGGCCAGAAACGGCCGTGCCCTGGCTGAATCGCGTTACGACTGGCGCGCGGTGCTCAAACAGATGGACGCTGTGTACGAACAGGCGTCGGCCAAAGCGGAGGCCACAAGCTATGCCTGAGAAGTTAAATGAGCTGCTAAAGAACCCCAAGCGGGTATTGGTAGGCATTATTATCATTTCGGTGCTGCTGCGCGTGCTTACGGGCATTGTGTTCTACGGCAACGAAATTCAGGCCCTGCCCGGCACTTTTGACGAAGTCTCATACCACAACCTGGCGCTGCGCGTGATGGACGGACACGGCTTCTCATTTGGCGAGCGCTGGTGGCCGGGCACGGCTGCCAACGAGCCGACAGCGCATTGGTCTTATTTGTATACCGGATATCTGGTGATGGTTTACGCCATTTTTGGCCCCAGCCCGCTGCTGGCACGCATTTTGCAGGCGATCATTGTGGGCATCATAATGCCCTGGCTGCTGTACCGGCTGTCGTTTCGCATTTTTGCTCCTGCGGCGCGCGGCGCGGGGATGTTTACCTACAGGCCGGAGACGGCCAGAGCGCAGCGCATTGCGCTGCTGGCGGCTGCAATTGGGGCAGTGTATATCTACTTTTTCTATTACACTGCGTCACTCATCACGGAAGGTTTTTATATAACAGGGATTTTGTGGACGTTTGAAACGGCCGTTGCTATCACGCAGTCTGAAAAAGTAAGCACCAGGCAGTGGGCACTGCTGGGCCTGGCGCTGGGCCTTACCATCTTGCTCAGGCAGCTCTTTTTGCTGTTTATGCCCTTTCTGCTGCTTTGGCTTTGGTGGGCCAAACGGCCGCGTCTCACCAGCTTTGTGCTGCCGGTGGCAATTGTCGTGCTCCTGATTGCCCCCTGGACCATTCGCAACTACCGTGCCTTTGACCGCATCGTGCCGCTCAACACCAACTCTGGCTTTGCCTTCTTTTGGGGGAACCATCCCCGCTACGGCACTCAGTTTATTCCCATTTTGCCCTCGGGTGAATATTACCGCATGATCCCCACTGAATTGCAGGCCCAGGGCTTGAACGAGGCGGAAATGGATTCTGCCTTGCTGTCTGAGGCGTTACAAATCATTGCTGCCGATCCGGGCCGATACGTGCTGCTTTCGCTAAGCCGCATTCCCAGCTACTTTATGTTTTGGCCCTCGGGTGACTCTGGCCTGGTGAGCAATCTATCTCGCGTGGGCAGCTTTGGCCTCTTTTTGCCGTTTATGGTTTACGGTTTATTCCTGACGCTCAGACATTCTTACAGCTCCTGGCGCGAACGGCTGGCGTCTCCGTTTATGCTGCTGTATTTGTTTCTGCTGGTCTACTCTGGCATTCACATTCTTACCTGGACGCTGATCCGTTACCGCATTCCGGTGGACGTAATCTTGGTAATTTTTGCCGGGTATGGGCTGCTGGACCTGGGCGAGCGCGTGCTGGCGCGCCGGGGAGCTGCCAGGATTACGGCCGTCTCCTGATTCCTCATGTAAGGCTCTCGGTAAGGTTAACTCAGTACCATGCAAAGCAGACCAGTTTAGATTTTTATAACCTGGGATGGAGTCACCTCAGCCATATCGACGCGCTCAAGATCTGCCAGTGCTGAGGTTTTGTATAGGCCCCTTGGTCTTAGAAATTTATAATCAGTAAAGAGTAATTCATGGACGTCTTGTTTATTGTGCCTTATGTACCCAATCTCGTGCGGACACGGCCGTATAACCTCATCAGGCATCTTTCCGCGAGAGGGAATCGGGTTACAGTACTAACCGTTTGGGCCAATGAACAAGAACGCGCTAATTTAGCATCTTTGCAGGAAATTTGCCACCGGGTTTATGCCGTGCCGATGCCACTGTGGCGCTCGCTGCTAAACAGCGTGCTGGCCTTACCCAGTCGCAAACCTTTGCAAAGCGTCTATTCCTGGATGCCTCGATTCGTTTCTCAACTGGACCTCAACGCAACTTTTGACGTTATTCACGTAGAGCACCTGCGTGGCTCTCGATACGGTCTGCACTTCAAGCAAAGCACTGATTTACCGGTGATTTGGGACAGCGTAGACTGCATCACTCACCTGTTTCGCCAGGCGGCCTCGCAAAGCAAAAGCCTCAAGGGGCGCGTGCGCAGCTGGGTAGACCTGGAACGCACCGCTCGCTATGAAGGATGGCTGCTGGACAAGTTCAATCATGTCCTGGTGACCTCCCCAGTTGATCGCGATGCTTTGCTGGGCCTCAAGCCGCAGCGCAGCAGCCCAGCGCCCATTTCTGTGCTGGGCAATGGGGTGGATGTAGAGCATTTTAATTTGAATTCCATGGTTCCACGTGAGCCCGCCACGCTTGTCATTAGCGGCAAGATGAGTTACCACGCGAACGTGACCATGACGCTGTATCTGGTGCATGAGATCATGCCCCGCGTATGGCAGCGCCGCCCCGATGCGAGATTAATGGTGGTGGGCAAAGATCCATCGCGCGAAATTCAAGCCCTGGCGGCGAACCCCAACATTGTGGTGACGGGCACGGTAGATGCCCTGCCGCCTTACCTGCAAAAAGCAACGGTCGCCGTTGCCCCTATTACCTACGGAGCCGGGATTCAGAACAAGATTTTGGAGGCAATGAGCTGTGGTACGCCTGTTGTCACTACCCCTCACGCGGTGTCTGCTCTGTGCATCGAGCCAGAGCGCGACATTTTGGTGGCTGAGTCGCCAGAAAGGTATGCCCAGGCAATCTTGAGCATTTTGGAAAACCCACAGCAGCGGGAGAACTTGGGCCGAAACGGCCGTATCTACGTCGAGCAGCATCATCATTGGCCCAACGTCGCGGCCCGGCTCGAAACAATTTATAGAGAAACTATTGAAGCCGTATCACAACGGTCGCCACAGACCCTTACCGTGTAGCAATGATGACGTTTATGTGATCGGTATATAATCGGCAAAAAGCTTTTGCAGAACAAACCAGTGCGATTGGGCCGATTATCTGATAACAGCAAAAAACCGGAGCATAGCAACTATGATTATTATTCAAACCCCCTTGCGCGTAAGCTTATTTGGGGGGGGGACTGATTTTCCGTCATATTATTTAGAACATGGTGGCTGTGTACTTTCTTCAGCTATTGATAAATATATTTTCGTAACCATTAAGAAGCGGTTCGACGACAAGCTGCGCATTGGCTACACCCGCACCGAAATGATTGATAGCGTTGATGAAATCAACCACGAACTGATTCGCGAAGCGATGCGCCTGACCGGCATTGATAAAGGCGTAGAAATTACCACAATGGGCGACATTCCAGACCAGGGTTCGGGCCTGGGTTCCTCCAGCACCGTTACGGTGGGTGCCCTGCATGCCCTCTACGCCTACAAAAAAGAGCTGGTGCTAACCGAGCGGCTGGCCCAGGAAGCCTGCCATATCGAACGGGAAGTTTTGGGCAAGCCAATTGGCATTCAGGACCAATACATTGCGGCGTATGGCGGTCTGCGTTTTATGGAGTTCACAACCGGGGGTGAAGTCGTGACGCATCGGCTGGAGCTAAGCGAACGCACCATGCGCCGCCTGAGCGATAATTTGCTGCTCTTCTTTACAGGCGTCACCCGCAAGGCCGACACGATTCTAAAAGAGCAAAAGACCAACATCAAACACAGGCTGACAATTTTGTCGGAGATGAAGCAAATTGCGCATATGGCCTGTGATGAAATTCAAAAAGAGAACATAGATGCCGTTGGCACGCTGCTGCACAAAAGCTGGCTGTTAAAAAAGCAGCTTGCCAGCCAGATTAGCAACAGCGCGCTTGACGAGATGTATGACACGGCACGCAGGGCTGGCGCAATTGGCGGCAAGATTTCTGGTGCTGGGGGCGGCGGTTTTTTGCTTTTGTATGTGCCGCGTGGTCAGCAAGAACGCGTAAGAGATGCCCTGAAAGACTTTCAGGAATATCCGTTTACGCTGGGGCAGGATGGCAGTAAGGTCATTTTTGATTACCAACGATAGCTGCGAGATTTATCAAAAAACGTTTGTTGAGTAGTAAGGTTAGAGGTGTAAAATGTCTATTGTCGAAGCTTACTTTGCAGAATTAAAGAACACAATTGATATGCTGGATGCCGGTCCGATAGAAACGGCCGTCTCCGTCCTGCACGCGGCACGTTTAAATGAAAAGCAGATATTCGTTATGGGCAACGGCGGCAGCGCCTCAACTGCAACTCACTTTGTGTGCGACTTAAACAAAAACACGCGGGCCGAATGGCTGCCCCACTTTCGCCTGATTGGCCTTTCCGATAACATGGCCATTTTTGCAGCTTATGCCAATGATGAAGGATATGAGAACGTATTTGTAAAGCAGCTGGCAAATTTCTTGCAGCCAGGTGATGTGGTTATTGGAATTTCTGCCAGCGGCAATTCTGAAAATGTCTTGCGCGCCATTCAATATGCAAATGAAACTGGTCAAAACACAACAATTGGCCTGACCGGGTTCACTTCTGGCAAGCTGGGGCCGATGGTAGATGTGCACATGCACGTGCCCAGCGACAATATCGAACAGGTAGAAGATATACATTTGGTTCTGGCCCATCTGATAACCACCGCGCTTAAGAAGAAAACACAAGAGTTACGGGAAGCAGCACCGCTTCCCTTAACGTAAAAACGTAAACCCAAAGCCTTTTAGGTTCTCAAGATTCTTTTGTGGTTTACGTAGTTGAGTTAGTACATTGAAGCAAGCAACGCACACTTTTGATCAGGCAATATTGGGCCTAGACTCGATATTGCTTTTGCCCTTTGTGGAATGTACAAACGACGCACTCAAGTGCTTGCCGTATGAGTTATACTATTGACGGCAGTTTGAACTTTAGCTTGTAATAGGATTGTGCAATGGAAATTGATATTAGAGAATATTTGGCTCCTTTAAGAAAGTGGTGGTGGATGATCGCCCTCACGACCTTCATTGCCGCCGTGGCCAGCTTCTTTGCTACCAGGCAGCAGGTGCCTACATATCGGTCGTATACTCGTCTGGCTATTGGTAATTATTTGGAGTCTACAGACGTCAGCAATAATGATTTTTCTACAACGCGTCAGCTAGCGACGGCGTATGTGGAAATTGCCAATCAGCCCGGCTTCAGCCGTGATGCTGCCCTGGCACTTGGCTTGGACAGGTTGCCTAACGACATTGATATTCGCCAGGTAAACGACACCAACTTTGTGGATATCACCGTGACGGATACAGACCCTGATCGCTCGATGGCCGTGGCCGCAGAGCTGGCCCGGCAGCTCTCGTTGCGTACGCCTGCTGGCCAGGAAAGTGAAGATACGGAGTTCGTAAAAGGGCTGTTGTCTGATTATCAGGCGAAGATTGAAGATACGCAGGATCAAATTGCCGCCAAGGAAGAAGAGATTGGTGAATTAATCAGCGCCCGTGATATTTCAGTAGCTACCGGCGAACTAAATACACTGGAAAATAACCTGCAAAATTTGACGCAGCGCTATACTGAATTGCTCTCTCTTACTCAGGAGGGGGCTACAAACTCCGTGCAGATTGTGGACCCTGCTACAGAAGGAACGTTGGTAAACTCCAACAGCATTATTTCCGTCATTACGGCCGCAGGCATTGGTTTTGTCTTATCTGCTTCAGCGGCATATTTGCTTGAATACCTTGACGATACGGTAAAGACGCCGGACCAAATTATGAAGCTGGCAAATGTTCCAACGCTCGCGGGTATCGCTTTTATTGATTCGGATGAGGATAGCAAGTTAGTGACGATCACAGATACCAGGTCGCCGACTGCGGAAGCTTACCGCGTGCTTCGTACCGCCATCCAGTTTTCGGTGGTGGACAAGAAGAACTCGATCTTGCTGCTGACTAGCGGCGTACCGGCAGAAGGGAAAAGCACGACGGCCGGAAATTTAGCGGCTGTGTTGGCCCAGGCAGGCAATAACGTCTTGTTGTTGGATGGCGATTTAAGACGGCCGTCTCAGCACGACATTTTTAAGCTCACCAACAAGCGGGGCGTCACCAGCCTGCTGCTAAAGCTTAATGTGGATGATTCCGAGATTGAAGTGCGTAACCTGGTAGAAGATACGGTACAGCCAACGCAGGTAGAAGGGCTGCAAGTGATGACCTGTGGACCCATCCCGCCAAACCCATCTGAACTGCTGGGCTCTGCCAAGATGCGCCGCCTGCTGGATGTATTGGAAAAGCAGTATGATTTTGTAATTGTCGACAGTCCGCCTGTTTTGTCGGTGACGGATGCGGCCGTTTTGAGCGCCATGGCGGGTACAACCCTGGTGGTGGTCCGGGCAAACAAATGCCGTAAAGATGAGCTAAAGCAGGTTGTAGAACGATTAGAAGATGTCAATGCCAATCTTGCGGGTGTGGTCCTTAACTCCTTAAAGGCTGGCAGCGAAGGCCATAACTTCTACTACTATTACAAAGATCCTTACTATACCTATGGCGATGATGCAGATAAGGATGCGACTGAACCTAAGAGCAAGCTGCGCAAGCGCTTCCTTCGAGGCCAGGAAGCTGTGCAATCCTAACCTGAAAGTGGCCTGAAAAGCTTAATCAGAGTAATTAAAGCCTGACGAACCAATAGCTCGTCAGGCTTTTTTATTGGGGATGGGGAACAGATGCAGGAGCGCGTCGGCTAACGTGGCGAAGGTAAGAAAGGCGGGAAGATCGTTAGCCTGTGGCAGCTTTGCCTGGTCCTTGCCTCGCCCGGTAAGCAGAAGAATGGCCTGCTTCACGCCTGCCGCCTGCCCGGCCTGAAGATCGCTCAGAGCGTCTCCTATCATAAAAGATTGGCTCAGGTCGAGGTGATGCTCCTGTGCGGCCTGCAGCAGCATGCCTGGGCGTGGCTTGCGGCAGGGATCATTGGTGCCCGGCCTGGCGGGGCAGAGATAGGTGGCATCGATACGGCCGTTTGCCTGTCGCACAGTTTCCAGAATACGGTTGTTTAGCTGAACGGCCGTTTCTAACGTCAAAATTCCCCGGCCCACTGCTGACTGATTTGTAACCACAATAATTTTGTAGGGCACTTCCCGAATACGTGCCAGCGCCGCCAGCGCCTGAGGGAAAAATTCCACATCTGCCCAACTGCGTACATAGTTAGCCCGATTTTCAATAAATACACCATCACGATCTAGAAATATTGCAGGTTGTTTGCCCATAACGAAAACTTATCCTCAAGAGGGTGTGTATTTCAGAAGTGGCTCGCCACGTGGTCGTTTCCTCTTGCAGCGCAGCCAAACAAGAATTTATACCCATTTTATGCCTCAGCCTATACCGTTGCCTATACTGACAAACGTTTATGAACATTACAATTACAAAAGGAAGACAAATATCTGTAAATAAATCTAACAAAGAAGGATGTTATGAGCTTAATAAGCAGAGACGAAATTGTTAATCTGGTGTCGGTAGAGGATAAAGACGATATTTGCCTCTCTTTATTTATGCCGATGCAGCGAGGCCCCGATAAAGTGCAGGAAAACCGTATACGACTCAAAAATTTGTATAAGGCCGTTCAAACAAAGCTGTCTGATCGCGATCTTGCCTCAAAGGAGAGCGAGCACTTTTTAGAGTCTGTAGAAACCTTTTTGGAGAGCGGCCGTTTGCCAAGCAGCAGCAAGGGAATGGCGCTCTTTTCAAAAGAGAATACGACTCAGGTACATTTTCTTCCTCGGAGCTTCGATGAGCGAGTTATTGTTGATAACCAATTTTATGTAAAGCCGTTGCTGCCCCTGGTTATGGAAGATGGAGATTACTATATTTTGACGCTCAGCCAAAACAAGGTTGAGCTGTTTCGCGCCAACCAGGAAGAGATCGAAAATGTAACGCCTGATGAATTGCCGCAAAGCATTGACGAGGCGCTGGCCTATGAAGACCCGGAGAAACGTCAGCAATATCATACGAGCACCGATTCGCCAAAGGCTATGTCAGATCAGCCTGCCTCATTCCACACGCATCATCCCGATGAAGAAAAGAAAAGCCGCCTACGCCGCTTTTTCCAGCAAATCGATAAAGTGCTAATGGGCGAACTCGCCGGGAAAGAAATCCCGCTGATTATCGTCGGGGTAGATTATTTACTGCCTATCTATCGAGAAGCAAATTCATATGCACATCTTTTGGAAGAGGAAGTCAAGGGAAGTCCGGAGCACCTGGCAGACCATGAGCTTAGGTCAATGTCGTGGGAATTTGTTCGCCAATATTTCCTGCGGGCACGTCAGTCTGCCCTGGAGAAGTTTAATAACCTCAAGGGGGGCGACCTCATTTCTGCGGATCTGGATGAAATTGTAGCCGCAGCGCACTACGGCCGTATCGATACCCTCTTTGTTGCCGAAGACGAAGAGCGATGGGGCGCGTTTGATGAAGAAACGGGCAAGGTAAAAAAGGCTACCGCAGAATTTGAGCAGCATGAGCTGACCAATCTGGCCAGCCGTCACACCTTGCTAAACAGTGGCACTGTCTTTGTGCTGCCCGGCAGCGAAATGCCCGAAGCAGCACCGCTGGCAGCCATTTTCCGCTATGCAGCAGGCTCATAAGGAGATCTATGCGAGTTGCAATCTTTTCTGATGTGCACGGTAATTTAACCGCATTAGAAGCGGTGCTGGCAGACATAAAGCAGCAAAGTCCTGATCTTACCATCTTTGCCGGAGATCTTTGCACGGATGGCGCTCGCCCTGCTGCTTGCTTACAGCGCGTCCGCAACGAAAGCATTTCTGCCATTTATGGCAACACAGACCAGCGGCTCAGTAACCAGCCACTGCTTTCTCTGGATCTTAAAGGGGAAACGCCACCGCCGAAACGAGTCATTGAAGACAACGATGACTGGACTTGGGCGCAGTTGAACCCTGCTGATCGCGCCTGGCTTTCCGCTTTACCGTTTCACCGGCGCGTCTCGCCAACGATAAACCCTAATGATGATCTGCTAATCGTACACGCCAACCCTCAGGATACAGAGCAGCACATTTACCCGGACGCAGAGAGGCAGCAGGAACTGTTCGGTGAGGTTCGGCAGCCGGATAATGATCTGGCGCTAAAGAAAATGATGGGGGAGCTAAAAAGCGGGATTGTTGCCTTTGGTCATTACCACGTTCCCTCGATTCGTCACTGGAATGATCTCACTTTGGTGAATATTAGCTCTGTTTCGCTGCCGCTAGACGGTGATCATCGGGCTAAATATGGGCTTTTTACCTGGGATAATGCGTGGACTATCGAGCATCAATATGTCTCTTATGATATAGATGAAGAGATTGCGGCTCTAAAGAAGTACCGTCCGGTGGGGTGGCAAGAACTGATTACCCGCCTGCAAAATGCCTCAGAGTAACGGGCGTCCGAGGATTGTAAACGGCCGTTTCAAACCGCACCGTTCTTGTTGCTCACCCAATGGGCTGAATACATTCTGGTGTCTCATTGCGGGGGTTGTTAACGACCGTGCTAACCGGGTAGGCGGTCATTTTCTCTGCAGGATACGGCCGTAACAAGTGCAATCCCTGCTCTGGCTCTGGTTCCGGGTCCAGCCACAAATCAAAATCTTCAGGCTCAATGATAACCGGCATCCGGTTATGAATGTCGGCCATGAGCTCATTTGGCGTAGTTGTGAGAATAGTGCAAGATTGCAGCGCGCCACCTTCTGTGTCGTGCCACTGTTCCCACAGCCCCGCCAGGGCAAACGGCCGTTCCTCTCCCTTTGCTGGACGAATAAACATAGGCTGCTTGCCATTGGCCTGCTTTTGCCACTCATAAAAACCGTCGGCGGGAATGAGGCAGCGGCGACGCTTGAACGCCGTGCGGAACGATGGCTTTTCGGTCACCGTTTCTGAACGAGCGTTGATCATGCGCGAGCCAATTTTTACGTCCTTCGACCAGGAGGGAACCAGGCCCCAATGAAAAAATGTAAGCTCGCGCTGGCCATCTTCGCCCAGGCGAATGGCAACGACAGGCTGTGTCGGGGCAATGTTGTATCGGGGCACCGAGGGAGGCAGGGTCTCGACGGCCGTCTGCGACACGCCAAACTGTGCTGCCAACTGCTCTGTTGAGGTCATTAAAGCAAATCGTCCACACATAACAGGCTCCTTTTTTCACACAAAGACGGACTTGAATTTACCTCTAATTGACTGCTGGCGCAATATATGATTTCCTTAAATTTGTCGTGGCATATTGCTGTTGCGAACGGCCGTATGCCGTTGTTACAATTCGCTAGAAGCACAAAACAATTACCATTTGGAGATTGATTCATGAAAATACAAGGGGCAACCTTTTTAATAAGCGGCGGCAGCTCCGGTTTGGGCGCGGCCACCGCCAGACGTCTGGTCAGCGCCGGGGGCAACGTCCTCATCGCCGATCTCAATGCTGAGGCAGGTGAAGCGCTAGCTGGGGAGTTAGGGACTAATGCCAGATTCTTTCAAACCAATGTGACGTCTGAAGGCGATGTGCAGGCGGCCGTAGAAACGGCCGTCACTTCATTTGGCGGGCTTCATGGTGCTGTTAACTGCGCCGGAATCGCCATTGCCAATAAAGTAATTGGCCGGGATGGTTCCCCGCACGCGCTCGATGCTTTTAGCAAGGTCATCCAGGTCAATCTGATTGGCACCTTTAACGTCATTCGGCTGGCCGCGGCCGTGATGGCCCAGGCAGAGCCCAATCAGGCGGGCGAGCGTGGCGTTATTATCAACACTGCCTCTGTGGCTGCCTTTGACGGCCAGATGGGGCAGGCTGCTTACTCGGCCTCAAAGGGCGGCGTGGTGGGCATGACGCTGCCCATTGCCCGCGACCTGGCCCGCAGCGGCATCCGCGTCATGACCATCGCCCCTGGCATCTTCGAGACCCCCATGATGGCCGGGCTGCCAGAAAAAGCACGCATTTCGCTGGGCGAGCAAGTCCCATTCCCCTCCCGACTCGGCCGTCCCGAGGAGTATGCCGCGTTGGCGCAGCATATCATCGAAAACGAAATGCTCAACGGCGAAGTCATACGCCTGGATGGTGCCATACGCATGGCACCTCGATAATAATAACTAGATTGCGATTGGATATGCGGAGACTGGAGATGTTTGCTTTCCAATCTCCAATCTCTAGTCTCCCTAAAAATTGGAGAAATTAATGACTGAATACAATCTGGAACTGCATCACCAGGCAGCCAATACGATTCGGGGTCTGGCGATGGACGCGGTGCAAAAGGCGGGTGAAGGCCATCCCGGCATGCCGATGGGCATGGCCGACGTGGCGGTCGTGCTGTGGAGCCAATTTTTGCGTCACAATCCCAATGACCCCACATGGCCAGATCGGGATCGCTTTGTTCTATCGGCCGGGCATGGCTCCATGCTCATCTACAGTTTGCTTCACTTAAGCGGCTACGATTTGCCGCTGGAAGAGTTGAAGAATTTTCGCCAATGGGGCAGCAAAACGCCTGGGCACCCGGAAAATTTTATCACGGTGGGCGTAGAAACCACGACCGGTCCCCTAGGGCAGGGCATCACCAACGCCGTGGGCATGGCCCTGGCGGAGCGCTGGCTGGCGGCCCGCTTTAATCGCCCGGGGCATGAGATTGTTAATCATCACACCTACGTTATTGCCAGCGATGGCGACCTGATGGAAGGCATTTCTCACGAGGCATCTTCCCTTGCCGCCCACCTGGGCTTGAGCAAATTGATCGTTCTCTACGATGACAATCACATTACCATTGATGGGGATACTGAACTGGCCTTTACCGAAGACAGGATGGCCCGCTACGCGGCCTATGGCTGGCACACGCAGCAGATAGATGGGCACGATCCGCTGGCGGTTAAAGAGGCTATCGAAGCGGCCAAAGCAGAAACGGAACGGCCGTCTATCATCGCCTGCCGCACCCACATCGGCTATGGCAGCCCCAACAAGCAAGACACGGCCGCTGTCCACGGCTCCGCCCTGGGTGAGGAAGAGGTAACCCTTACCAAGCAGGCCCTAAACTGGCCGACAGAGCCCCTTTTCTACATTCCTGACGAAGCCCGCAACTTTCTGCGCATGGACGGCCGTTTCCAGAGCGAGTGGGAAAAGGTGTGGGAAAGTTATCAATCCAGCCATCCTGAAGACGCTGCTCTATTCAAAAAATATCTCAATGGCGACTTCACTGTCGATTGGGATGCCGTGCTGCCCACGTTTGAAGCGGGCAAAAGCATGGCGACTCGCGCCTCGTCCGGCCAGGTGCTCAACGCCATCGCCCCCCACATTCCAAACTTGCTGGGTGGTTCGGCTGACCTCACTGGCTCTAATAAGACGGACCTCAAGGGAGAAAAAGCGCTGACTAAAGCTGATTTCAGCGGGCGCTACATCTACTTTGGCGTGCGCGAACACGGCATGGGCGGCATGATGAACGGCATGGCGCTGCATGGCGGCATACGGCCGTACGGCGGCACCTTCCTCGTCTTTTCTGACTACATGCGTGGTTCTGTCCGGCTGGCGGCACTAATGGGGCTGCCCGTCATCTACGTCTTTACTCACGACAGCATTGGCCTGGGAACTGATGGCCCCACGCACCAGCCCATTGAGCACCTCATGTCCCTGCGCGCCATGCTCAACATGACCGTTATTCGTCCGGCCGACGCGGCGGAAACTGCCGTTGCCTGGCGCATGGCAATCGAAAACCTGTCGGGCCCGACCGCGCTCATCCTCACGCGTCAGGGTGTACCCACGCTGGACCGCAGCAAGCTGGCGTCTGCCGATGACGCGGCCCGGGGCGCTTACGTGCTCAGCGACGCCGATGACCCCCAGGTGCTGCTGCTGGCAACCGGGTCTGAAGTTCAAATTGCCCTGGAGGCCCAAAGCAGGCTGGCTGAACAAAACGTGGCGGCGCGCGTGGTTTCCATGCCTAGCTGGGAGATTTTCGCGGCGCAAGATGCCGCCTATCGGGAATCGGTCTTGCCAAAAGCCATTACTGCCCGCGTGTCCATCGAGGCGGGCGTGAGCCTGGGCTGGGAACGGTATCTGGGCTTCGAGGGCATCGCCATTGGCCTGAACCGATATGGCGCTTCGGCGCCGCACAAGGCTATTTTTGAGAATCTTGGCCTTACGCCAGCGGCCATGGTGGAAGCGGCGCTGTCGCTATTGGAGTAAAGAAATGGCTCGACTACCCGTGAAAATTGCTCCTTCTATTCTGGCGGCTGACTTTACCCGGCTGGGTGAACAGGTGAAGGAGGCTATTGCCGGGGGCGCTGACTGGCTGCATGTGGACATTATGGACGGCCGTTTCGTGCCCAACATCTCATTTGGTCCAATGATTCCAGAGGCGATACGGCCGTTGGCTGAGGAAGCCAACATCCCTCTGGACGTCCACCTTATGATCGAGGAGCCGGACCGTTACCTGGAGCAGTTTGCCGAAGCAGGGGCCGCCCGG
This sequence comes from Promineifilaceae bacterium (SeqCode), assembly GCA_041987425.1. Taxonomy (GTDB): domain Bacteria; phylum Chloroflexota; class Anaerolineae; order Promineifilales; family Promineifilaceae; genus Leptofilum. The sequence continues at coordinate 46,953 of JBHIWP010000006.1, forward strand.
CTAACGGTTCACGCCGAAGCCACGCGCCATTTGCACCGCACCGTTCAGGCCATCAAGGAGCAGGGCGTGCGGGCTGGCGTGGCCCTGAACCCGGCCACGTCACTGACGGCCGTGGAGGAGATTTTGCCCGATGTGGATCTGATTCTCATCATGTCGGTCAATCCCGGCTTTGGTGGGCAAAGCTATATCCCGCAAAGCACGCAGAAAATTCGCCGCCTGCGCCAGATGCTCACCGAGCGCGGCAGCGGTGCCTGGCTAGAGGTAGACGGGGGCATAAATGCCAAAAACGCTGCCGAAGTTGTGGCCGCCGGGGCAACGGCCCTGGTGGCGGGCAGCGCCATCTTTGGCGGCGAAAAATCGGTAGCGGATAACATTAACGAGATGAAAAACGTGGTTCGCACCGTTTTTTCTGTTTGATTGGTAGAAAAAGTAAAGACTGGAGATTAGAGGTAGAACGTCTTTAATCCCTGGACTTCGAAATACGCCGCACTTGCTACTTTTTACTTCTCACTTTTCACTGTTCCACTCGCCCGCTGCTCTAAAATAATCCGCACCGAACGGTCATAGGTAAAGTAGTTCCACATCCAGTTGACCAACACGTTGAGCCGGTTGCGAAAGCCGATGAGAGTCAACAGATGGAGCGCCAACCAGGCCAGCCAGGCGAGATAGCCGCGCATGGGAATCTTGTTATAAATCCAGGCCACGGCGCGGCGGCGGCCAATGGTAGCCATATTACCCCGATCATGGTAGCGAAACGGCCGTTGCTCCTCACCACCGATCTTCGCCAAAATATTCTTTGCTGCTAGCTTGCCCTGCTGCTGCGCCACTGGAATCAGCATCGGGTAGGGATTGCCGGACTCGTCTTCCAGGTAAACCATGTCCCCCACGGCATAAATGCCAGGGCGGTCAATCACCTCAGCTGTGGGCAAAATGGGCAGCCGCCCACCGCGCTTAAGCGGAACTTGCAGCATTTCAGCCAGTGGAGAGCCCTTCACCCCGGCCGCCCACACAAGCGTGAAGGTGGGGATGATAGTACCATCTTCCAAGGTTACATGGTCTCTGGCTGCCTCTTTAATCCCATTGCCCACGTGCACCTCCACCCCTAACGAGCGCAGCTGTTCCAGCGCCGCCTGCCGCAGCTTTTCAGGGTAGGGTTCCAGCAAAAACGGCTGCTTTTCCACCAGTATCACCCGCGTGTGCATATCCTGATGCACATATTCACGGTCGAGCACGTGGTTATACAATTCGTAAATGGCACCGGCCGTTTCCAGACCGGTTGGCCCGCCGCCAGCTACCACAATGGTCGTCATTGCGTCCCGCGTTTCCTCATCTTCTTCCCATGTGGCCTGTTCAAACAGTGTCAGAACGTGGTTGCGAAGGTCAATGGCGTCATTCAGCGTGCGCAGTTCCAAAGCATTAATGCGAAATTCGTCATTCCCAAAGTAGGTGGGCGTGCTGCCAGTGGCCAGAATAAGATAATCATAGCCCTCTTGCCGCTGCTGTTCACCAACCTGCACTTGAATGATATTATTCGTGTAGTCAATAGCGGTGACAGTGCCCAGCAAGGAGCGAATGTTTGTATTTTTGCGAAAGATGGTGCGCACCGGGTAGGCAATTTCTGAGGGGTCCAGGGCGCAGGTGGCCACCTGGTAGAGCAAGGGGGTAAAGGTGTGGAAGTTGCTGCGGTCGATAAGCAGTACTTCCACGGCTTTGTTAGCCAGGATCCGTGCGGCAAACAGGCCACCAAAACCCGCGCCAACGATTACTATTTTGGGCAGCTGCTCACGCATAGCTTGTAACCTTTTGCTTGTTTAACTGTAATCAGCCAAACGGCCGTTTACACTTCCATAAGAATATTTTGCCGCAAAGGGTGAGCATATCAGTTTCAATTTAAAGCGCAAAAAAAAGCAGCATTCTGCGCTAGAATGCTGCTTTAAAAGTTGAAAGTAAAACGGATTACTTGCGCAGTTGATCCATAAATTCGCGACGCAGCTCCCGATCCTCTTTATACTTGCCCAACATGTAGCTTGTCATCATACGTGGATGTTCCTTCTTAACGCCACGCATCATAGAGCACATGTGGGAGCCCTCAACAACAACGGCTACTCCCTGAGGCTGAAGGATATCATCAATCATTTCGGCAATCTGGCGCGTCATGCGTTCTTGCACCTGCAAGCGGCGGGCAAACATTTCTACAATGCGCGGAATTTTTGACAGCCCAATTACCTTGTCAGAAGGAATGTAGGCGATATGCGCCCGACCAAAGAAAGGCAACATATGGTGCTCGCACATGCTGAAATACTCAATTTCTTTGACTATGACGGGTTCATCGTAGTCCACGTCGAACAGTGCGCCGTTGACCAATTTGATAGGGTCTGTCGTATAGCCCGCCAAAACTTCGTCATACATCCGGGCGATGCGGTCTGGCGTGCCAACGAGTCCTTGCCGGTCTGGATCTTCCCCGACGTTGGTTAAAATGGTGCGCACGGCCGTTTCAATGGCTTCTTTAGCCTGGGCTGGTGCTGGCTGACTGACTGCGGCGGCCTTGCCGTTCTTGTGACCATTGGTTCCATTACCACGCGTATCCGGCTTATGGTATCCATTTAATTCCTTTACTGCTTCTAGCATGTTGCTCTCCTTCGTGCTTACGCAGCGGCTTCTCAACGAATAGCAGGGCGGCGCAGCGGGGCCTTCCATTTTTAGAAGGCAGGTTAAGTTGTGTCAATGAAATGTTGAATCATTTACTTCTTTTAGCAGCTTGAAGATACGTTTAAATGCTTCAGCTGGTTTGAAAAAGAAGTGGCTTCTGATGCAACGTTCAGGTTGCGGCTGTTGTTGCCTAGTAGATCGGATGTGCTAAACGGCCGTTTTCTTACGTATTTACGTTTACGTATTTCTGTTCAGCAATCTGCTCCTGATTTCCTAAAGTTGTACTTTAGTTTCGCATTTTTGGGAGAAAATGATAAGTAGGGATTCACCTACCTGAACGATACAATGCACTCATTGTAGCGCATTTGTTGATGTTTTGTCAAGATTTTCGCTACAAATTGCTTATTATTCACTCAGAAACAGGACAAACCCTGGGCAAGCTGTAGTTTTACTTTGTCGGAAAGTTAAACAGAGAGCGGATTATTTTGCACCTGAACCGCCAACCAAAACTAAAAGTAAAGTTACCATTCTTGTGCCCAATCTGGACTAATTAGCGGTTCAGGCTTTTGGTCGTTGAAATCTGCAATTTCTTCCTTAAGCAGTGGCGGCTTGTAGAGTTCTGAGTGGCATTTGGGTCGGAACGGCCGTCTCCACGCCAATCAAAATTTTCTCAAACTCAGCAAATGACTCAGTGCTAAGCAAAGGGTCCCAATCGAGGCCAGGAATATCTTCCAGATACCGCTTCAGATGCTTGCGAAACTGGCGCAGGCCAGCAGCTTCCCCGTAATAGTTCACCATTTCCCGGGCGTGCAGGCGCACGGCTTTAATGATGTCGCTAATTGCTAAATCCTCGCGCCGCTGCCGGGCAAAAATCCAGGGGTTGCCAATGGCCGCCCGGCCAATCATCACTGCGTCGCAGCCCGTGTGGGCCTTCATACCGTCAATGTCTTCCGGCGTTTGTACGTCTCCATTGCCAAGAACGGGCACGCTAACCGCCTGCTTCAGCTCCGCGATGGCGTCCCAGTCGGCTTTGCCGCCGTATTTTTGCACCTTGGTTCGGGCGTGCATGGCAATGAGCGCCGCGCCGTTTTGCTCCAAAATACGGCCGATTTCTAAAAAGTTCTCGTGCGTCGCGTCCCAGCCCAGCCGAATTTTGCCCGTCACCGGTACTTCTAGATGCTGGCTGAGGAGTCTAAACGTCTCCTCAATCAGCTCCGGCTGGGGCATCATGCCCACGCCAGCGCCGCGCCCGCTTACCTTGCGCGTAGAGCAGCCCATGTTGATGTCGATGATGTCCGGCCCCCATTCCTGAATGCGCAGCGCCGCCTCCAGCAGCATCTGGGCATTGTTGCCAAAAATCTGGAACACCATGGGGTGCTCATCGGGCTGCGCATCCAGCCGCCTGCGGAACCGTTCGTGCACACTTTTGCCCAGCAGTGCCTCTACCGGCACAAATTCGGTGTAGTGCATGGCAGAGCCGTAAGCGCGGCACAGCGCCCGGTACGGCACGTCTGAATAGCCGGCCATTGGCGCCAAAATGGCGTCGCCAAATACGGGCACATCGCCCACGGTGAATAATGGTTGTTGCATCATAGGGGGTATTTTAACAAAAAACATCTGTAGGGGTGAGGCAGGTTCGTCATTTACCAAAAACATCGCTCCACCTGCCTCACCCACTGGCCTTGTGGATGACGGTACGAAAGGGTGAGGCGTTTGGCGAGGGGGTTACACGGTTTTCAGGTGGTTATACCCAAACGCCTCACTCCTACCAATGTGCATTTTAACGTCCCACCCCAACGCTGCCGCCAAACGCTGCCGACATCTCTTCGTAAATTGCGGCAATCGAGGCTTCATCGCCGACAAAGTAGTTGCCGTTGGCCTGAGTGGCCAGCCGTTCCAGAGTACGCTCATCGGCGTCACCGCCGTAGGCGATGGTGAAGACCGTAGCGTTATTGTCTAGCGCCTCCTGCATGGCCGTGGCGGCATTATAGCGATAGCTGCGCGTGTCCTGGCCATCAGTGAGCACGACCATGGCGTTGGCCGTGGAGGGCAGCGTAGTTTGCGTTAGCAGGGCTGCCCCATCGCCTATGGCGTCGAACAGCGTCGTGTCACCGACGGCGCTGAGGTCCATAATGGCATTCACGATTTTGTCGCGATTGTCGCCAACGCGCACGTGCTCGACAATGAGCTGCGGTTCGGTGCTGAAGGCAATGAGAGACAGATAGTCATCGTCGCCCATTTGCTGCACAAACTGCACGGCCGCATCACGCATATTGTCAATTTTAGAGCCGCGCATGCTGCCAGAAGTATCCAGCAGCATCACCAGGTTGACGTCTTTTCGCGCCTCTTGCCACAGCTCCTGCACGGCAAAAATAGAATTGGTGGAAGGTTCGTCGAAGATTACCGTGGGCTGAGCCGTGTCGATGGCTTCAGAGTCGGGTAGGGTAACGGCCGTATTCACGGGACGTAGGCCGTTGTCCGCGGCTGTTTGCTGCCCTTCTTCGCTTAGCAGGTAGTCACGAAACAGAACGGCCGCTTCCTTTTCAGCGGACGTAGCAGTCTCGCGAATGCAGGCGGGGAATTCGGCCACAAACGTCCCTTCCAAAGGGTAAACAGCCACAATGCTGCTGCCCCCCAGCTGGGCTACATTTGCTTCATACATAATTCCTGCGGTTAAATAATCTACCCCGCGCTGCGCCATTGTTTCGGCTAGCGAGCGGGTGCTGCTGCTGAACCAGGTCACGCCACCTTCAAAGGCGCCGACGCTGGCCTGCACAATGGGCTGGCCAATGTCGGCCACGCTCACTGCTTCAGTCTTGGACTCCGCTGCCTGCACGATAGCCAGCAAGGTGCTGGCGCCAGAACCGGACAGACCAGGATGCGTGTGGCCCAGCTTGAACGATTCGCCCAGCGTGCCGCCACTGTAGTAATCCCAGGCGGCAGGATCGGCGGCCAGGCTGCCAATGTCTAGCCAGCCCAGCGGCAGGCCGGGCCAGCCCAGGGCCTCGGCCACGTCCCGCCACATGCCAATCACCAGCGGGCTTTGCGCCACGCTGACGCAATCATTTAGGAAGCTGCTGTCTCCGCTTTCGGCCAGTACATCTGTCCAGACGACATTTTCCGGTATCCACAGTGCCAGGGCCGGATCATTACTAATTTGGTCGATAGCCTGTCCCGACTCCACGGCATTGAGCACGATGTAAGCGGGATCGCCGCTGCTGGTAGCTGATTCGGACTCGTTAAAGTTGGTTACGGCCGTTTCTAGCCAGGGCGCTAAGGTTGTATTGGCAACCATGTTCACCACCACTGCATCACTCGGCGGCCCCTCCTCGTCCAGGTTAAACAGCCCGCAGGCCATCGTCGGCAGAGTCAATAGTGAAAGCAGCAGCAAAAAACTGCGAAAGTTTGTTCGTGTCATAAAATCCTCTACTAAAAGTGATAAGTAAAAAGTGAAAAGTGGACCACACTTTTCACTCTTCACTCTTTTACTTTTTACTCGGGTTTTTAACGTCCAGCGGTGACCAGGGTCAGCTCTACATAGCGGTCCTGCGCCTGTAGGTTGGGATCTTCCGTGCCGCGACGTTCTGCTGGCGGCAGCACCGCCTCCACAATGAAGCGGGCCGGATCGATGCCCTGCGAAACCAGGTAATCAACCACGGATTGGGCACGCCCTTCGGCGACTTCCAGAATTTCCTCTTCGGTGTAGGGTGGGTCATTGGCAGGCCAGGCAGAAGAGCCGCGCACCCGCAGAAACAGGCCAATGCTTTGTGACATGGTAGGCACCACGCAGTCATCCAAAATGCGGCGGGATTCCAGGGTTAGCTCGGTGGATTCTGGCAAGAAGGCAAAGGTGCGGCAGGGCAGCACCGCCAGCGTGGCGGCGGCGTCTGTAGAGACGCCGGACAAATCGACCTGTGCCGAAATGGAGAAGGTGTCGTTGACCGGCTTGCCGTTGGGCTGCAGGCTGGCCTGATCGGCGGCGCGCAGCACAAACCCCGCGTTGACCAGATCGTTGACGTCGTCATTGGGAATGCCGACGTCTGAAGCGGCCCAGACGCGGCGAGCAATTTCCAGCCGGGAAATGATGGGGCGGGTGTCGCGCATCACGAAGGCGTTATCACCAAGGTCAGCCTGGGCCACGCTTTCCAGCCAGATGTTGAAGTCGTCGGTGGCGCTTTCGGGGTAGACAAATGTCCAGTCGTTGTTGCCCCATGATGCAATTTGGGAAGCGGCCGTTTCAAAATCCTCCACCTGGGCCTTGAGCGTGTCAAACCAGGCGTTGTGGAAATTTTGCACCAGATCGGCATTGGTCTGGATGGATTGGCGCGAGGTGACAATCACGTCAATGACAATGCGTAGTTCCTCAGAACTGAGCAGCTTCACGCCGCCGCTTTGCTCAGCGTCATAAATGTTTGGCTCCCAGGCCGATACCACGTCGGCCTGCCCGTTGTTGAATACCTCAATAGCTGATTCCACGCTGTCTTGCGGTACCAACGTTACCTGTGAACGAGGGCTGAGCTGGGCGATGGAGAGCGCGTAGTAAACAAAATATTCCCCGACGCTGTCGCTGGCAAAGGCGATTCGCTTGCCCTGCAGATCGTTGATGGTGTCGATGTCGCGGCCCCAAAGCTGGTCGGCACCGGCGCTTTCATCCACAATGGCAGTGATAACGCCAGGACTGGACAAGGCAACGGAGTCCAGCGTGGTGAGCAGGCAGTTCCACTGGCCAGAATCTAGCAGGGCGGTGCGCTGTCCTTCGGTGATGTCGTATTCATCGGTGAGGAAGAAGGGGATGATGCCGAGGTGGAAGCCGTGCTCAATGTCTTTGCCGCTCATTTGCATCTGTTGCAGCGTGAAGTAGCTGCCAAAGGCATCGGCACCACAGATATAGGTGGGCAGGTCGTCGTTGGCGTCGTAATTTGGACCCCAGACTGGATCGGGAGAGTCTAGATTCACGCTGGAGACCGTGGAGCCGTTGCTGTCGTTGGCGTTCGTATTGTCGTCCGCGACTTGCGGGTCGGTCTCATCGGTGAAGCTGCCAATAAGACTATAGGCGGCGACGCCGCAGATTACCAGGGCAGCGATGCCGATGATGGCAATAAAAATGATGCGAGTGCGATCTAGTTTCATGCGCTTCTCCTTGGAGAATATGAATTGTGAAAGGTGAATTGTGAATAATTAATGACCAAATTACCTACACTTACGGGCGGCATTTTAAAGGGTTGCATGACTTTCTGCGCTGTAGCCCAGATTGCGCAAAACGTCTTCGGGCGTCTGGCCGTGAAGGATTTGGAATTGGAAACGGCCGTCATCATCCTTATCAATGATTAGCTCGTACGCCTCCGGCAGTACACAATGTTTGCTGCCCTTCACCCCACCGAGCATTTCCTGGTAGGCGCCGACGCTAAAGAAGCCAATGTAGAGCTCATCCGCTTCAACAGGCAGGTAAAGCGGCGAGTTGCTGGGCTTGGGCGGATAGACGTCATCGCTGTCACAGGTGATACCGCCTAGCTGCACCTGCTGAAATGGCTTATCCAGGTGGTTTAGCGGCAGCACAATAAAGTGCTCTGACAGCGCCCAGCTGTCTGGGAAGGAGCTCATTATCGAGCCGTCGATAATATACCAGGGCAGCCTGGAGCCGTTGTCTTTGACGGTAATAATCTTGAACAAGTGGGCGCCATGTTCAGAGGTGGTGTAACGGCCAAACTCGCCCATTACGTCCGGCACCGGCACATTGTACCGTCTACAGGCGTCTTGCAGCGCAGCAAGCAGCTGACGGGCAAACTCGTGATAGTCAAAATCAAAATCCAGCGTCATGGCCACGGGCATGCCGCCGCCAAAATTGAAGATGCTCAGGCTGGGATAGCGCTGCCGGAGCCGGGCATACATCTCAATGCCAGGCGTGAGCCAGCTGATGAATGCGGCGATGTCAGTTAGCTGACTGCCTACCATATAATGATACATTTTCAGCGATAAGTTAGGGGCGGCGGCGATGTAGTCAGCTGCTTTCCACATATCTTCGCTATTGAGGCCAAAGCGGGAGTTGGCTTCGTCCATTTCCGCCAGCGTTTCGTTGGGCCCATAGCTTTTTTGGCGCAGGCCAACGTTAAACTGCTGGCCCGAGCTAAGGAAGGGCGAAATCTCCCCCAGGTCCTCAATTACAGGAATGATGTTTTCATGTTGCAGGCGGAGCTGGAGAAGATTGGCGGCGTAAAGCGACTTTGGACCCTTGAAGCCATTGCACACAATCATGCTGTCTGGCGTTAGCAAACCGCGCTCTATCATGATTCTGGCGATGTCTACGTCAACCGTGGAGGACATTTCATGGTGTGCCCCGGCCCCAAGTGTGGTGCGAATGACTTCTTCGGCCGCGTTGGCTTTGGAGGCGTAGGTGTAATAAAAAGTGCCTTCGTAATCCAGTTCATCTATGACCTGGGCAAAGACCTGGTTCATCTTCTGAATTTGCTGCCGGATGAGGGGCAGATAGACGATTTCCAGCGGACTGGGCAGGGTTTGGTCGAAGCCCTGGGGTGCTTCCTGCAGGAAAAATTGTGCCAAATCCAGTCCATCCATGTGTAGATGCCCGTTGTGAACCTGCAAATAGCGGTTAAATTGATGCTTATCGGGCACGGCCGTTTCACGTTCCCAGCCAATTACAGGATGCTTGATTTGATCACTCATTTGGTTTCTCCGCAAGTTGGGTATGCGCCACATTTACCGTATGGGGCATTAGCTGTATGGTTTCAAAGGGCATTTCAATCTGCCTTTCAGTTAAAGTGTTAAATATCTTTTCTCGCAATTCATATCGCTTTTCAATATGAATGCGTTCGTCTTCAATCCAGGCTTGCAGCTCCACAGCTACATTGTAATCATTTAACTGCGTGATTACCACGCGCGCTGGCGGCTCCTGAAGAAAATCTGGATCGCCCTGGATCACCTCAAACAAAATTTGGCGGACCTTGTCAATGTTCTCGTTAACGCCAACGGTTACTTCTATGTCCAGCCGTAGATGAGGAAAGTTAGTATAGGAGGTAACCGTTTTGTTGATAATCTCGGCATTTGGTACGGCCAGCATTTTACCATCCCCTGTAATGATGCGCGTGGAGCGAAGGGTGATCTGGGAAACACGGCCGTAATTGTCGCCAACCTCTACCAGATCGCCGATTACAAACGGCCGATCCAGAAAGATGAGGATGCCGGAGATGAGGTTAGAAAAAGCATCCCGGGCGGCAAAGCCAATGGTAATGCCCAAGATTCCCAGAGAAGCCAGGAGACCGGCCGTATCGATACCAATGATGGATAGTGCATTTACCAGGCCAATAAGCAAAATGCTGTACTTCAAAATAGTGGTTATGAAAGCCTGGGACGTTTCATCGAACCTGGAGCGGGGGAAGACCCGATTTAACAAAAACCGAACGATGATCCAGACCAGGTAAAATACGCCAAAGGTGATAAGGGCCAAAATCAGGTTGATTACAAAGTCTACTAACTGCGTTCCCAATGTTTCAGGATCAAACATTGTTTGCAGCCGCTCCAGAATAACCTCAATTAGCTCGTTCATCCGCATCCTCCATTTGCCAAGTATGCATTATAGCGAAAAGTAGCGGAGTTGGTTATTTGCCCAAAAGCGCAAGGATGGAATAGTGAACGGCCGTATTGTTTGTTACCCTGAGAGTGCCCAGCTTAGGGCAACGACGAAACAAGCATTAGCAAGGGAGCAAAAAAACGGATGATGATTCAAGATTTTAGACCTTTTGTAGGACAGCACTGCGAGACAACAGCCACAGGAACGCTTTTGAAGCAAATTGGCCTGGAATTGAGCGAGCCCATGCTGTTTGGACTGGGAGAAGGCCTGGGCTTCATTTTCTGGCACATGAAGACGATGAACTTCCCCTTTCTGGGGGGTCGCATTAAGCCAGATGTGCTCACCGAGAATATTTGCCGCAATCTGAACTTGAAGCTGGAGGCTGTGGAAACCACGTCTAAAAAGAAAGCCTGGATGACGGTTCAAACATACGTGGACCAGGGAACGGCCGTTGGGCTGAAGTTAGATTCTTATCATTTAGAGTATTTCACTAAAAAAATACACTTTGCCGGGCACTATGTAGCGATGTATGGTTATGATGACGCGTATGCCTATCTTGTTGATACGGAACAGCAGGGTGGCTGCGTGAAAACAACCCTAAAAAGTCTGGAGCTGGCCAGAAGCGAGAAAGGGCCAATGTCCTCTAACAACCGAGCCTATATCATCAGTAGAGATGGGCGCGGCTATGATCTGCAGGAAGCGGTGGAAACGGCCGTTCGCAGAAACGCCCACGACTACCTGAATCCGCCAATCAAGAACTTTGGCTACAGGGGAATTGAGAAAACAAGTAGCGAGATTAAAAAGTGGTTTAAGCGCAGCGCCGACGTGAAGGGCGATTTTCAGACCACCGCCACGTTGATGGAAAGGGCTGGAACCGGAGGAGCCCTGTTCAGGAATTTGTATCGAGATTTTCTGAAAGAGAGCTACGCGCGTTTGCAGCTGGATTACCTAAAAGAGGCATACAAGCAATTTGCTACGATTGCCGAACAGTGGACAGAAGTCTCTCACCTGTTCTACCAGGCTGGCGAGACGCAAGATATTTGCTACATCAATAAGGCATCAAACATTTTGGTGAAGCTGGCTGAGCAAGAAAGGAGCGCCATGCTGCTGCTGCAAGATAGCGGTCGCTAAATCTGCAAGGAATGCAAAAGCAGCTGTTGATTAATTTTATGGGCCAACGCAGCGAAACAATTGCTGAACATCAAGAAAGCATCACCCGGGTCATGCTTTTTATTCAGGCACGGCTGGACGAGCCACCTGGGCTGGAAGAGGTGGCAGAGGTCGCTGCATTTTCACCATACCATTTCCACCGTCTGTTTACGGCGTATACGGGGGAGAGCCTGAGCGCCTTTATTCGCCGCCTGCGGCTGGAGCGGGCAGCCAACCGGCTGCGGCAAACCTTTGATGCCATTACGGAGATTGCCCTGGATGCCGGGTACGAAACGCCAACTAACTTTGGCAAGGCGTTTCGGCAGCAGTTTGGTCAATCGCCTACGGAATTTAGAGAAAGTAGCCATTTGTTGGATACGGCCGTTTTTCGCCAAAGCCGCAACACAGAGCAAAACAAAGTAACGCCCAGGATTGTAAACCTCGAACCGCAAACCGTTCTGTTTGTGCGGCGAACCGGCGTCTACAGCGAAGCGTCTGCGGCGGCCTTTGGCATTTTGCTGCCCTTTGCCTACGGCCGTAAGCTCATGAGCAAGGCGACGCAACTGATTGGAATTTCCCACGACAGCCCGGACATCACCGACGCCGACAGGCTGCGTTACGATGCCTGCATCACCTTGCACCAGCCGATTCAGCCAGAGGGGGAAATTAACCTACAGACGCTTGCCGGGGGGCGGTATGCGCTTTTTGTGCACAAGGGGCCGTATGAAAGGTTAAGTGAAACATATCATCTTATCTATGGGCACTGGCTGGCCCAAAGCGGCCAGCGCCTGCGCAACGCGCCCGTGTTTGAGCGTTACTTAAACCGCGATCCCCGCCGAACAAAGCCCGAAAACCTGCGTACAGAAATTTGCCTGCCCCTTCTTGCTGAGATGCGTTAACTCAAGGCAAGGTTTCACGACAGAGTAGATTCAGATACAATCAGGCCCTTACACAACTGAAAAAACAGCACTCGGAGATTACCTGGGTGCTGTTTGTGTTTCTACAACTTTTTAAGGGAGCTATTTTTGGCAAATCCACCACTTGAAAGCGACAATGACAATATTGAAGAGTCGCCCGAAATTTCGGTCAATCAACTGATTCTCATTGGCTTGCTGACGCGGCTGGTCACAGATACGGCCGTCCAAATCTTTTTTCCCTTCCTGCCTGTTATTGCCGAGGGACTGCGCACCACCAGCGTCACGGCCGGGCGCCTGGTAAGCTTACGCAGCGCCACGGGGCTGCTTGCTCCCCTGTTTGGTTATCAGGCCTATTTGCGCGGCTATCGCACCGTGATGCGTTTTGGGCTGCTGCTGGCGGCGATAGGCTACCTTCTGTTGGGGCTGAGCAGTAACATTTGGCTGGCAGCCGTCGGCATGCTGCTGGGTGGTTTGGGCACTTTTTCGTTTGTGCCTATCTTGCAGGCGTAGCTGAGTGCCCGGCTGCCC
>JBHIWP010000007.1:0-54599 GCA_041987425.1 Promineifilaceae bacterium (SeqCode)
CCCGTATTCCACTGGTTGTCGGCAATATGGAACATAGGCGCCGTGTGCAGATACGTCCACGGCTCGCCATCATACATAATGGCCAGAGAGGACAGCGCATTGCTCACCGCATTGTTATGCGTCAGCATGACGCCCTTGGGCAAACCGGTGGTGCCGCCAGTGTAAACGATGATAGCCACCTCATCGCCACCCCGGTTTGCATCCGGCACCGGCTCGGCGGAGGCCAACAAGCTGTCATGGTGTATGAGATCCTCAGGTGGCTGGCCGTCTCCAGCAAAAATTATTCGTTTGGGGGCTGAAGTGTGCTTCAAAATCTCAGCCAGTTTTGGCTGAAGCGCCTGGTCAATCACCAGGATGCCAGCGTCGGCATTCGTGAGAATGTTGCCCAATTCACGTGGCGCCAACCGCGTGTTTAGCGGCACAAAGATGCCCCCCGCCCAGATGGTGGCAAAGTAGTACGCCAGGTGCCGGTCGCTGTTTTGCGCCAGCATTGCCACCCGGTCTTCCGGCTGCAAACCCAGCGAGTGCAAGGCGCCAGCCAGCCGGGCCACCTGATCCGCAAATTCCTGCCAGGTGGCGCGGCGCTCACCGTCTATGGTGGCAATTCCCCGGGCATTTACTCGTGCCGCCCGCCTTAGTCCCTGCGTGATGTGCATCATTTAGACCACCTAATAGAAATAATGAGAATCGCTCAAATGAGGAGGGCGCATTCTTACATGCGTCCGACATCTGGGATGCCTAACTCCTCATTATTAAGAAGAGTGTTGACGATTGTTCCGGTTCATGCTACCATCAAAAACATACCGGCTGACCGGTTTTTGTGCATAGTATACAGTGAATCCGTGAATAATCAACTTATCTTATCCCTAAAGGGACTAAAAATAAATGCAAGACAGGTCTATTGTCACAATAAACAATATCCTTGATGCGGCAAGAGGGCTATTTATTGAAAAGCAATACGCCGATGTTTCCTTGCGGGAAATCACAGAGATCGCAGGCGTCACCAAAGGTGCTTTGTACCACCATTTTGCCACAAAAGAAGAGCTGTACCTGGAGATGATCTATCGCTGTTTGGCAGAAGTGAAAGAGACAGCCAGAGAGTCCCTAGAAAAGAGCCAGGGAGAAGGCTGCCGCAACCGTCTATATCTATCGCTGGTGAGTTTTTTGCGGCTGCCCCAGGAAACGCTGGCCATCATGCGCTCTATTCGCCGCAACATCAATATCTTTGCCGAACCCGCCCGCACGCAGTTAATCCGTGCTTATCAGGCCGCCTTGCCGGAGCAGATCGAGGCACTTCTGGCAGATGGCATGGCCAATGGCGAAATCGTGCCGATGGACGCGCGTCTTTTGTCCTGGCAGCACGTGGCCGTGGTGGAGGTTTCTTTGCATGATTACGGCCGTAAACAGCTAGGCGGCCCTGAAGAAATGGCAGACTCTATTGTCAGTCTCTTCTTTAACGGCATCAAGGCTGCGAAGTAGTCGCTCAACTTAAAACTAAGGCAGTTGTGCTCCGTACGTAATTGCTCAATTACGCAATTACCCATTTACGCAATGAGGAGATATTATGGGAAGCGGTTTAACGTATGAAGAGTTTGAGCTAGGCGCCATTTATGACACCCAGGCCCGCACCGTCACCGAGGCAGACGTCGTGTCTTTTGCTGGTCTGTCCGGCGACTTTAACCCACTCCACACCGATGCCGAAGCAGCCAAAAACAGCCCTTTTGGCGAACGCATCGCTCACGGTATGCTTACCGTAGCGATGGCAACAGGCATGGCAAACATGACTGGCCTGATGGCCGGAACCACTATCGCGCTGATGGAACAAAATATTCAGTACAAAGGAGCGGTCAAGTTCGGTGACACCGTCCGGCTGCAGATGGAAGTGATTGAGAAGCGAGAGACATCAAAGCCAGATCGCGGCATCGTGAAGCTGGCGGCCCGGGTGCTGAATCAGCGGGATGAGCTGGTGGTCGATATGGTGTGGACCCAGCTAATGAAGCGGCAAAGAGAGAGCGTGAGCGCAAGCTCAACCCATGAATGAAAATTAGCGGATTGCGCAGATTTACAAGATTTTGATCTTTGTGCATCAGCGCTAATCTGCGTCCTAATTTTATTGGAGGATAGAGATTCGATGTTACTAGAAAATGATGTGGCAATCGTGACGGGGGCCGGAAATGGAATCGGCCGGGCAACGGCCGTTCGCTTTGCGCGAGAAGGGGCCAGCGTCGTCATTAATGATATGGATGAAGCAGGTCTGGCCGAAACAAAGGCGCTAATCGAGGCGGATGGAGGGACGGTCAGCGTGGTGAAAGCCAATGTCGCCTCTCGTGAGGATGTGCAAAAGATAGTGAACACGGCCTTGACTGACTACGGCAAGCTCACCTTGCTCATCAACAACGCAGGCATCACCCGCGACGGCCTCACCACGCGCCTCAAAGAGGGTGAACTGCGCCTGATGCCCGACGACAAATGGGATGCGGTTTTAGATGTGAACCTGAAAGGCACCTGGCTCTGCTGCCAGCTGGCCGCTGTCCCCATGATGGAAGGGGGCTACGGCCGTATCGTGAACACCGCCTCTATTTCGGCTTTGGGCAATATTGGGCAGGCCAACTACGCCGCATCCAAAGCAGGCGTCATGGGCCTCACCAGAACGCTGGCGCTGGAGTGGGCTCGCTACGGCATTGCCGTAAACTGCATCGCCCCTGGCGGCACCAAAACAAGTATGATCGCAGCCATCCCCGAGAAAATTCTGGAAAACGCCGTCAAGAGCATTCCTTTACAGCGCTTTGCCGAACCAGAAGAAATTGCGGCCGTACACGCCTTTCTGGCTTCCAAAGAAGCTTCCTTCATTACCGGGCAAACGATCTTTGTAGACGGCGGCGCCTCAAGGAGATAGTCGAAACAAACGATGAGCCGAACGACCACCTCTTCACCAACAGAGAAGCAAGCAAGCGGCGTTGCCAGGCTGTTACAGTCAAGAATCGCACCCATCCTTGTTGTCATTTTGCCTATCGTTCTGGCGCTGTTTCTCATCGGTGGGGGTAACTCGTTCGGCATCTGGCTGGGAGCCACGGCCACCGGCCTTACCCTGGCGCTAGTTGGCGTTGGCGTTTACATCACCTTTCGCATACTCGACTTTCCAGACTTAACTATCGACGGAACCTATCCTCTGGGGGCAGCCTTTGCCGCCGTTATGATCATCAACGGCTATTCGCCCTGGCTCACCTTGCCCGTCACTTTTGTGGTGGGCGGCCTGTTTGGGGCAATAACGGCCGTTATCGCAACCCGGTTCAAAATTCATAGCCTGCTGGCTTCGATCATCGTTGCCACCGGGCTCATTAGCATCAACCTGCGCCTCATGGGCCGTTCCAATATCCCTCTGCTCAACGAAGACACAATCTTTACCCCCTTCGCCTCGGGATTCCGCGACTTTATCGTGGCCCGCTTTGGCGACGAGGCAGCGCGGCACGCCAATAATCTGCTCACAATTTTGCTAGTGGGCGTTATCGTTATTTTGTGCAAGCTCATTTTTGACTGGTTTACCCAAACAGAGATAGGCATGGCAATGCGGGCCACGGGCGATAACCGCAAAATGATCAAGGCCCTGGGGCGCAATCCGGACTATTTTTTGATTCTGGGCGTGGCTATCAGCAACGCCATGGTGGGGCTGGCCGGGGCTATCGTGGCTCAATTTCAGGGGTTTGCCGATGTGAACATGGGGCTGGGCCTGATCATTGCCGGATTAGCGGCCGTTATCGTCGGTGAAACCATTGTGCGCCCGGCCAGCGTCCAGCGGGCAACCTTGTCTGCCATTGTGGGCATGATTATTTACCGCATTGCCATCGCCGCCGCGCTCAGCCTGCGCTTTCCTTTGCCGGGCGGGCAGACCTTTCGCGTGGAAGCCACTGACGTAAAGCTGGTTACGGCTTTACTGGTGCTCATTGTTCTGTGGCTGACCAACTTTAGAAAAAAGCGGGGAAGTAGCTAAATGTTGCGTTTAGAAAACCTGCACCAGACGTTTAATGCCGGTCAGATCAATGAAGTGACTGCCTTAAAGGGCATCGATCTTCACCTGGGCGCGGAAGAGTTTGTCACCATTATCGGCAGCAACGGGGCGGGTAAGAGCACCTTGTTCAACGCCATCGCCGGGGAATTTACGCCGACACACGGCCGTATTACCATCGACGGCATCGACGTAACAAGCTGGCCCGAATACAGGCGGGCCTCCCTCATTGGCCGCGTATTCCAGAACCCTTACCACGGAACGGCCGCACAGATGACCATTGCCGAAAATATGTCGCTGGCCATGCTGCGCCGCCAGCGGCTGGGACTACGGCTAGGCGTCAGCCGCCCGCGCAGGCAAAAATTGGCCGATTTGCTGGAGCCGGTTGGGCTTGGGCTGGAAACGCGCCTGAACGACAAAGTTGATCTGCTAAGCGGGGGCCAGCGTCAGGCGATGACGCTGCTTATGGCCTCCCTCTCCTCCCCCAAGCTGCTGCTGCTGGATGAGCACACCGCGGCGCTGGACCCGGCAACGGCCGTGCGTATTCTGGAGATAACGCAGGCAGTTATCGAGGAACAACAGCTCACAACCTTGATGATCACCCACAATATGCAGCAGGCGCTCAATTTTGGCACCCGGACGCTCATGCTGCACCAGGGGGAGATCGTACTGGATATTGCCCGAGAAGAACGGCGCGGGCTGACTGTACAGGGACTAATCGACAAATTCAGCGAAGTAAAACAAGAAGCATTAATGGATGACGAGTTATTGCTGTCCAATGAATAAAGTTTATTAACGTGCCACAGGAACAAGTACACTCCCTTGCCTGCGGTACGCCTGGGCGATAACGACCGATTCGGCAAAATCGAATCGTTATCTTCCTTTATCCTATTCATAAGGAGAATGAAATGAAGAAAAAACCTTTTCCCCTGTTTCTTGTTGTAGCACTCCTTCTGTTCCTGGCAGCCTGTGGTTCCTCTTCTGCCACCGATACCGAACCAGATGACGTGGCCGAGCAAACGGACACGGTTGCGGAAACGGCCGACGAACCAGAAGAAGAAACGGCCGATGAGCCGGAAGAAAGTGAAGAGGCCATGGAAGAAACAGAAAGCGTTACCATTGGCATGATGGTGATTGCCTCCGTTCCTGCCTTAGAGACGGTTCAGGAAGCTTTCGTCGCTACATTGGCTGAAGGCGGCTACGTTGAGGGCGAAAATCTGACTATTATTCGGGGCAACGCCGAGGGCGACATTGCCACCCTGAACACGATTGCCCAGCAGTTTATTGATGAAGGCGTTGATCTGATCGTCACCACCAGCACCCCGGCGGCCCAGGCTGCCTTGAATGCCACCAAAGATATGACAGAGCCAATCCCGATTATCTTTACCACCGTCACAGACCCGTACGCTGCTGGCATCGCCGCAGCCCCAGACGATCATCCCGCCTGGATGACCGGGTCACAGCTCTATCCACCGCTGGAAGCCACCTTCGACACCATGTTTGAGATCAACCCCGATGTATCCGTAGTTGGGCATCTATACAATCCGGCCGAGGCCAACTCTGTGGCCCAAACGGAAGAGGTGATGCGCATTGCGGAGGAACGCGGCATTACGCTGGAAATTGCCACGGTCAGCAATAGTTCTGAAATCAAAACGGCCGCAGAATCCCTGGCCGCTCTGGACATCGATTTCTTCTACTTCACCCAGGACAGCACCGTTGCCTCTGGTTCCGAAGCGGTCGTGCAGGTAGCCAACGACAACGGCATTCCCATCATCACCAATGACATTCCCACCGTAGCCAAAGGTGGCGCTGTAGCCGTGGGTGGGTCCTTGCGAGAAGACGGCCGTCAGGCGGGTGAAATTGCTGTTGCCTTCCTAAACGGCACGCTGGACATCGCCACCACGGACATTCAACGGGTGCTGGTCTTCGACTACTTCATCAATCGCAACGGCGCAGAAGCGCAGGGAATTGAGCTGCCCCAGTCTCTCATTGACCGGGCAATTGACCAGACGCCAGAGTAAACTAACTGTAATTTGGTAATTGGGTAACTGGGTAATTAAGGGCGTCATAGGCCAATTACCCAATTACTCAATTACTCCCTTGCGCTTCTTCAGCAAAGCCACAGACTAAAAGAGTTAATTTATGAGAACACAAGTCGGCATTATTGGTGCAGGTCCTTCTGGTTTGCTGCTGGCGCGGCTGCTGCATTTACAAGGCATTGAGAGCGTAATTGTGGAACGGCAGAGCAAGGCATATGTACTCGGCCGTATTCGCGCTGGCGTTTTGGAAGAAGGGATGGCTAATCTGCTGCGTGAAGCACAGGTAGGGGAACGGATGGACCGGGAAGGGCTGCCGCATGAAGGCATTCACCTGGCCTTTTCCGGCCGTATGGCGCGCATCGACCTGGCGGCCCACACGGGCGGCAAAGCGGTTATGATCTATGGCCAAACAGAGCTCACAAGGGATTTAGTCGATGCCCACCTGGACGCTGGCGGCATCATTCACTACGACTCCCCGGCCGTCATTGTGGAAGATTATGAATCAGACAAACCGCGCATCATTTACGAGCAGAACGGCAAACGCCAGGAACTCATTTGCAACTTTGTGGCGGGCTGTGATGGTTATCACGGCGTTGCCCGCCAGAGCGTACCCGCGGCTAAAATTAAACTGTTTGAAAAAACATACCCTTTTGGCTGGCTGGGCATTCTGGCCGACGTGCCGCCTGTAGAAGAAGAGATCATCTACGCCAACCACGAGCGGGGCTTTGCCCTGTGCAGCCTGCGCTCTCACACGCGCAGCCGCTACTATGTGCAGTGTGGCGTAGACGATGACGTGGCCAACTGGACCGACAACGCCTTTTGGGATGAGCTGCGGCGGCGCCTGCCGGATGAGGTAGCGGAAAGAGTGATTACTGGCCCGCGCCTGGAAATGAGTATTGCCCCCCTGCGCAGCTTTGTTGTGGAGCCTCTGCGCTTTGGGAAGATGTTTCTGGCCGGGGATGCCGGGCATATTGTGCCACCAACTGGCGCCAAAGGCTTAAACCTGGCCGCCTCCGATATTTTTTATCTGTCCCGCGCCCTGATTGCTTACTACAAAGAAAAACGGTCTGACCTGCTAGACCGCTATTCGGCCGCGGCCCTACGCCGCGTTTGGAAGGCGGTGCGCTTCTCGTGGTGGTTCACAGAAATGATGCACCGCTTTGAAGACGATCCGATTAAACACAGGCTGCAGGTTGCCGAGCTAGATTATTTGATTGGCTCAGCCGCAGGCCGTACGGTGATGTCTGAAAATTACGTAGGGCTGCCGTTTGAGAAGTTTGACTGAGCGACTGGCACGGCCGTTTGCGTCATGCAGGAGGTGGGAATGAATCTTCCCCTGGGTTACCAAAAGTTTCACAAAGAAAGCTTCTTCAATTATCAGATGAACCGGCTTCATGCACTGGGCTATGCCCGGCAGGCAGATATTGCAAGAGCAGCCAGCCAGATAAGAACGCGGGCCGACTATGTGCAGGCGTTTACACAACTGGCTGCTGAGGCAAAGGAAGACGGCCGTGCCAAAAACGCCGCGTATTATCTCCGCGCTGCCGAATTTTTTACCGAACACACGTCGCCGCAAAGAAAGGATATTTACCAGGAATTTCATAAAGCGTTCTACAAAGCTTTCGCGGATGAAGGCATCATCCGTCATGAAATCTCCTATAGCAACAGCTTTTTACCGGCGATGGAGCTAGAGCCTGCTGTCCAACCGGCCAAAGGCACTATTCTCCTCTTCGGTGGCTTCGATTCGTTGATTGAGGAATTTTTTGTCATCTGGAAATTTTTTGCCCAGGCTGGCTACCGCGTCATTGCTTTTGAAGGGCCCGGGCAGGGTGGCGCGCGGCAGCTTTACGGCCACGCCTTTGATCATGACTATGAAAAACCTGTTGGCGCAATTTTGGACTATTTTGCCATTGAGGCTGCCACGCTCATCGGCATTTCTATGGGCGGGTATTGGGCCATTCGTGCGGCCGCTTACGACAAGCGAATCAAGCAGGTGGTTTCCTGGTCGCCAGTTTATGACTGGCTGGAGCAAGTGCCAGGGTTTGTACAAAGTATCGTCAGACAAATGGTGAAGTGGGAAGGCATGATGAATCCCACCATTCGCTTCCGCATGCGTTTGTTTCCCATTTTGGACCATGCCGTTAAGCAAGCAATGTTTATGGTGAAAGGGCAGCAACCAATGGATGCCGTGCGCTGGCTGTTGGGAATGAACAAGCAGCACATCAGCAGCGACAAAGTCACGCAGGATGTGCTGCTGGTCGGCGGCGAAAACGACGCCTTCCAGCCAGTGAAGCTGCTGCGCAAACAGGAAAAAGCACTTACAAACGCTCGTTCAGTCACGACTAAAATATTCACCAAAGCCCAACACGCTGACATGCACTGCCAGATGGGCAATTTGACGCTGGCGATGACAGAAATTGAAAGCTGGATTGCCTCAAAAGTAAATTCTTAAAGAAAGAATCGAGGTAAAGAAATCCGTGTGAAGTGAATCACAATATTGCCTCAAGCTAGCAACTGGCCTATTATCGAATTCGACCAATTCAGAAAGCAGATCAAGCTACGATTGAGGGCAAGAGAAAATGAAACATCCACTTTGGCAGCCGCCACAACTCCATACACAATGGCACGAGAATCGGCATGAGGAACGGAAAGTTTCCTGGCTTGAACTCTTTTATGACCTCGTATACGTTGCCACACTTATTCAACTAGGCAACAGGCTCAGCGATGATGTTTCCGTGTCAGGATTTCTTCAATTTGTAGCGCTGTTTGTCCCAATCTGGTGGTCTTGGACTGGCCTAACCTTCTACTCTAACCGCTTTGTCGTGGACGACGTACTTCATCGCACGCTTGTATTTGCCCAAATTATTGGCATTGCAACCTTAGGTATTAGTATTGCGGGCGCGTTTGGCGACCTGGATAATCAGTTTACGCTCTCATATGTTTTCATACGTGTCATTTTGATCTTGCTCTACCTTCGCGCGCGTCGCCACGTTCCAGAAGCCAGACCGCTCTGCGATATTTCCGTGCGCGGCTTTTCTGCTGCTGCGGCAATCTGGTTGCTCTCATTATTCGTCCCAGCTCCGTTCAAATATGGCTTATGGGCGGCCGGAATGCTGGTAGACATTTACACGCCGATGAGCAAAAAGTATCGCGCCCTACAAACGCAGCTCCCTCCTGATGCGCCGCATATGTCCGAACGCTTCGGCATTTTTACAATCATTGTTTTGGGAGAATCTTTTGTGAAGGTGCTAGATGAAGTGTCTGGACAACCGATCGGTTTATGGGGGTATGTCTTTAGCGTATTTGGTATTGCTGTAGTGAGTGGATTATGGTGGATCTACTTTGATGACATCGTGGAGCAAGCCATTAAGGGCATACGGGGCACATACATTTGGGTCTATTCACATCTTCCGCTGTCGGTGGGGCTAACGGCTTTTGGCGTCGCCGCCAAGAAAGTCTTTATTCAACCTTCATTTGAGCCGCTAAGCGACAAATACCGTATGCTTTATTGCGTTTCGGTTATCCTGGTTCTGGTGTTTATTGCGGTCCTCGATCTAGTCACTGAGCGGCACGATCACACAGTGGACAACATGCATCGCGCCTATTGGCGCCTGGGAGCCGCGCTTGTCGTTCTGCTGGTGGGCCTATTTGGTGGATTTTTATCACCCATTCCTTTCATAATCCTCATGGCCGCGATCTTTATGATCCAAATTGTCATTGACCTGCCGAAGCGAGACGAGGAAGTGGTTGACCATGTAGAGCCAATGCACATCCATCCGGACAAAGAAAACGACTAGACGGCTTAGTTCGTCAGCATGTTTGCCGGACAAGAAATAGCGTTAGATAGCAACTGCCTGTCTTCGGCCGTTTCGCCAGCGCAAAAAGACAACTCCCCCCAAAATCAACAAGCTGCCGCCAATTTGCAGGGTAGTGAGCTGCTCGCCAAGCAAAAAATAGGCCAATACGGCCGTAAATGCCGGTTCAGTCGTCAAAATAAGATTGGCTACGCTGGAGGGCAGCAGGCTCAGGCTGGTGTTGTACAGACCAAACCCGGCCACGGTAGGGCCAGCCGCCAGCAGGATCACCACGCCCCACCCTGCCCAGTCATTGCCAAACCAGAAGAGATCATTGGGGGAAACGGCCGCACCCAAAACCATCCCGCCAGGCAGCAAATTTACCAGCAAGAAAAAAACTGTGGCAAAACCAAATACGTACAGCAGCGTGGTCCACGGATTCAGGCCGCGCTGCGCCGCCGAACGTCCCATCAGACTGTAAACAGCATAGCCCAACCCGGCCAGCGTACCGGTGAGAATCCCCACCCAGTTACGCGCCCAGGCAGCGGGGTCCAGCGCCTGCGCCACCAGCACGCAGCCCGCCAGGCAAAGCAAAATCGCCACCAGCTTGGCCCCGTCCAGCCGCTCCTTGAGCAGCCAGCGGGCCAGCAGCGCCGTAAACGCCGCCGAACTGTAGACCAGCACCGTGGCCACCGCCGCCCCGTTCAGAGCTACAGACAGCGTCCACAGCCCGTTGAACACGGCAAACAGCAGGCCATAGCCAGCCAGATACGGCAGGTGGTGGCGCGGCAGGCGCAGCAGCGATGCTCGGCGCAGCCGCAGCACCAGCAGCAAGGTCAGCACCACAAAAAAGCTGCGCCAAAAGGCCAGCAGCAGCGGCGGAATGTGGTAAGTTTCGGTCAGGTAGCGGATGAATACGGCCGTTGTCGACAAAATCGCCGAGCTGGCCAGGGCAGCCAGGTAACCCTGGGCAGTTGTATCTTCGTGTGTTGTTGTGGTCATTGGGGAATTTTAGAGCAAATACGGCCGTTGCCAATGGTGTAACCGGCAAACAATTCTATAAATATTTCATGCTGATTGACCGATTCTGTGGGCAAAAGCAGGCTATCGAGCCAAACAATTAAACATCCTCCCCGCTTTTTCTTGAAAAACTTGTGCCCCGGCTAAATCACTTTACAATCATGCAGATGCAAACAACACCTTCCCCCCAATCTACACATTCCGACGTCATTATTGTAGGCGCCAGCGCGGCAGGCTTAGCTGTGGCCGCTTGCCTGAAGAAGCAGGGCATTTCAAACATTACCATTTTAGAAAAAGCAGACAAGGTGGGCGCTGCCTGGCGAGCGCATTATGATCGCCTGCATCTGCATACCGACAAAGGTAACTCCACCCTGCCCTATTTGCCCTTCCCTTCTGATGCGCCACGCTATCCCACGCGCCAGCAGGTTATCACCTACCTGGAAAGTTATGCAGAACAGCTCGATCTGCAACCGCGTTTTGGTGAGGAAGTCACAGATATTGAGCAAATGAATGGCTTATGGCAGGTTACGACACCAAACGGCCGTTTCCTGGGTCACAATCTGGTCATAGCTACTGGCTACACGAACCAGCCCGTTTTACCCACCTGGCCGGGGCAGGAGCAGTTCCAGGGGCAAATTCTGCACAGCTCACAGTACAAAAACGGAGCCGACCTGGCGCAGAAAAAGGTGCTGGTTGTGGGCTTTGGCAACTCTGGCGGTGAGATTGCCATTGATCTGCACGAGCACGGCGCATTCCCAAGCATCTCCGTGCGCAGCCCGGTTAACGTGATTCCCCGGGACATTTTGGGCATTCCCATTCTTTCTATTGGTATCCTGATGAGCAAGCTGCCAACGGCCGTTGCCGACCTGCTGGCGGCTCCCCTGCTCAAGCTAACCGTTGGCAATTTAACGAAGTATGGCCTGAAAAAATTGCCCTACGGCCCCAACACCCAGATTGCGCGCGACGGCCGAATTCCCCTGCTGGACATTGGCACGGTGTCGCTCATCAAAAAAGGCAAACTCCAGGTAAAACCGGCGATCAAACAGTTTAATGCTGAAGGCGTAACGTTTGTAGACGGCTCAAGCGAGAAGTATGAAGCGGTGATTTTGGCCACGGGTTTTAAGCCAAATCTTGAAAAATTTGCCGCTGGCATTGGCGCGGCGTTAAATGATGACGGACAGCCAATCAGCAGTGGGCAGGAAAGCGCACTCGCTGGTCTTTACTTTTGTGGCTTTTACGTGTCGCCAACGGGGATGCTGCGCGAAATTGGTATCGAGGCCAGGCAGATTGCCCAAAGCATCCAGAGCAAAGTGCTATCCGCAGATTAAAAGTAAAAAATCTCCGTCAATCTGCGAAATCTGCGGATAAATAAAACCCTATTGGCTTCTCCGGCGCGTAACGACGTCAAAGATAACGGCCGCCGCCAAAACCAACGCCCTTACGATGTATTGGTAGGAAATGTCAATTTGCATCAGGTTCATGCCGCTGGTTAGTGAGGTCATAATTAGGGCGCCAATGAGCGAGCCCACGACGTTGCCCACGCCACCGGCAGCGGACACGCCGCCCACAAAGGCCGCGGCAATGGCATCCAGCTCAAACAGCGTGCCGGCCGTGGTGGTGGCAGAGCGCAGCCGCGAAGCATACAGAATGCCTGAAAGGGCGGCCAGCATCCCCATGGACCCAAAAACGACGTGCGTAATGCGCTTGACGCTGATACCGCTCAATTCGGCCGCTTCCGGGTTACCGCCAACGGCGTAAATATGGCGGCCCAGCACCGTTCGCGTTGTAATGAAGTGATAAAAGAGAACGACAAGCAAGATAATTACGGCCGTCCAGGAAAGCCCCTGGTACCCCGCCAGAATCCAGGCAACGCCGCCAATTAAAACGGAAATAAACACCTGCTTCAAAACAAACATGGGGGTTGAAAGAACCTCAAACCCCTGCTTTTTCATTCTTCTGCGCGAAAGGAGTTCATTGGTGACAAACAGAATGACGCCAAGCAGCCCAAGCAGCAGCGTCACCTTGTGCATCTCTGGCAAGATGCCAATGTCGACAAAGTCTGGAACAAAGCCGTTGCCAATGGCCACAAACGTATCGTCGGGAATAATAATGGTGCCGGTCGCTCGCGTGGCAAGCTGCAGGGCACCCCGATAGCCCAGCCAACCGGCCAGCGTAGCCACAAACGCCGGTATGCCCAATTCCGCAACCAGCGACGAAGTCAGTAACCCGGCCAATATCCCCAGCCCCAGCACAAAAGCAATCGCTGCGTAAACCGACCAGCCCCAGGAAACCATGGCAATGGCCGCCGCCGCACCCAGGAAGCCAGCCAAAAAGCCAACCGACAGATCGATGTGGCGAATGACAATAACCAGGGTCATGCCCACGGCCAACACGGCAATATAGCCCGTCTGGTTTACCAGGTTCACCAAATTTCTTGAGGATATAAATAAGCCGTCTGTGGTAACGGCAAAGATCCCCATAATAACAAATAACGCAACGAACATTGCATAGTCGCGAATGTTCTCGCGCAATAATCTCCGTGCATCATCAAAAAAGGACATTTAAGAGCCTCCCTGCGTTAATCATGTAGCTGTGCGTTCAGCGAAGTCATCGCGTGCGCCAATCATGTAGGCGACTACGCGCTCGCGAAACTCATGAATGTCGCCCTCTACGGTCTGGTCAGATACTTTGCGCCCCTGGCGCAGCACAATCATGCGGTCGCTGACGCGATAAATATCTTCCAGACGGTGGCTGATAATGATGATTGAAGAGCCCTGGGCCTTAAGCTCGCGAATGAGGTCAAGCACTTTATCAATAGCTGCCACGCTTAAAGCGGCCGTTGGCTCATCCATAATGATAACTTTGGCATCGAAGGCCGTGGCCCGAGCAATTGCCACTGCCTGCCGTTGACCACCAGACAGCCTCTCTACTTTTTGATGCACAGAAGGAACGTTAATCTTGAGACGGTCCAGCAGGTTTTTGGTTTCCTGCTCCATGTAGTGGAAATTCATCACCTTAATCGGACCCAGATTCAATTGCACCACTTCACGGCCCATAAACACATTGGCCACTACGTCAAGATTGTTGGACAGTGCATAGTCCTGGTACACCATCTCGATTCCCTGTCGGCGTGCGTCCATTGGGTTAGAAAAGTGTGCCTTTTCGCCTTCAATGAGAATATCGCCTTCATCAGGGTGGTAAGCACCGCTCAGAACTTTCATCAGGGTAGACTTACCTGCGGCATTGTCACCCACCAGCCCCAATACCTCATTATGATGCAGCGTCAGGTCTATGCCGCGCAGCGCCTGTACCGCACCGAAGCTCTTCTTAATGTTGCGCATTTCAACGACCGGCGTGCGTTCTGAAGTTTGTTGCATAATTTTGCCCTTATCGCCCAGATTGGACCAATCTCGAGATTGGTCCAATCTTGACTGAGATCATTTGTTTAACGTCACCAAATGATAAAAGAAATGGTGATGGGAATCCCATCACCATTTCTTGTGTAAAACTTAACGCTTAGTCATCAAGGCCGGTGAATTCATCGGCAGGCCAGTAGCCAGAGTCGATGATTGCTTCGATGACGTTGGCCTGGTCTACGGTAACGACCTCAGACGGCCGTGCTGGCACTTCGATTACGCCATTGTCATACGTTGTGGTCTCTGGTGGCGTTTCACCATTAAGGAAGGCGATGGCCGCATCAATAGCGTCAGATACCAGAGTGCGCACGTCCTTGAGCACCGTCATAGACTGCGTGCCGTCGATGATGTACTGCACGGAGGCCACTTCGGCATCCTGCCCCGTGACCACGTAGCTGCTCACGTCGGCATCAGCGGCGAAGGTGTCGGCAATGGCTCGGGCCGTGCCGTCGTTCGGTGCCAGAATGAACACGTCACCCTTGTCCTCGGCTGAAGCGGCCGTCAGGTTGGCTTCTGCCAGGTTCCGGGCGGTGTTGAAGTCCCACTCGGTGGTGATCTGGCCGATGATGTCGGCCATCTGCTCGCGGGTCAGCTCGGCCGTGTCTTGCAGACCCACCGCTGCTTCGGAGTTGACGATGTAGAAGGTCCCGTCGGCTATCTTGGGCTGCAGCACGTTCCAGGCGCCTTCGAAGAAGAGGAAGGCGTTGTTGTCGGAGGCGGCTCCGGCGTACAGGTAGAGCGGATTGTCTGTGCCAGTAGCGTTATCGACCAGGTACTGCGCCTGGGCTTCGCCGACGGCCACGCTGTCGAAGGTGACGTAGTAGTCTACGGCGTCGGTCTCACGAATCAGCCGGTCATAGGAGATGACCTTGACCCCGGCAGCGGCGGCTGCTTCTGCGGCAGCGGCTGCAGCCGTGGCGTCGTGCGGCGTGATGATGATCACCTGTACACCACGGGTGATCAGGTCCTGTACGTTGGACAGCTCGCGAGCCGAGTCGCCCTCGCTGAACAGGATCTCAACCTCGTAGCCTGCGGCTTCGAAGGCTTCGCGGAAGCGGGTCTCGTCCTGGATCCAGCGCGGCTCGTCCCGCGTGGGCAGCACCACGCCTACAGAACCGGTTAGCTCTGCAACCGGCTCTTCTGCTTCTGTCTCTTCAGTTGCGGGTTCACTCTCTTCAGAAGTTACTTCATCTGCAGGAACGGGAGTCTCTTCTTCTGCTCCCGAGCCACAGGCTGCAAGCATGAAGAGCGAAAGGCCAAACAGTAAAGACAGCGTTAGCAATGCACGTAAGAATTTCTTACTCATTTTCTTCTCCTTAGTAAAGTATTATATGGGTAGCACCAAAGTAGCGAAAGCTATTTTTGACGTCCAGTTGTAGTTGTTCACGGCAAGTGATGTTGTGATTGCTCACCTCCTTTTTTTATTCATGTAGGATGCAATATTCTCTCTGCAAAGTATTTGGAATTTTTTGGAACACTCTTTGTAATCGGCAAAATATTTTTACAGAAAATTCGTGGACGTTTGGGACCATTACTCGGGCAATTGGCATATTGTGCACAAGCTATTTTTCAAAGACGATTTGCCAATTTCCTGAACTACGTAAACCATAAAAAGTTATTTGAACACCAAAAAGCATGGATGGTTTACGTTAAGGAGAACAAAAGCATCTTTGGCCCGAATCTTTTTCTAAATTCTTTTTGTTCTCCATATAGAGTCTGCCGTGGGTGCGACAACTATACTCTTTTTGCAGTCTGCTATTCAATATGGTTTCCGCCATCTATGTGACACGGATGTGACATTTTTCGTGCAATTTTGACGATGGGCTTGGGGAACGGCCGTTTAATTTGTACAAATTCACGTTTTGAGGGTTTTTGCTAGGTGGGTGCGAGCCAGGAAGTGCTGCCACGGCAAGTGACTGAAAGAGGAAGGGCACAGAGAGTTACAATTCAGCGTTCTCTGTGCCCTTGTGATGAAAGAGAGAGGATTGTGTTAAGCCAACTTTGATTTGATAAAGGTGCGCGGCGTGAACGGCCGTCCCAACAGCAGGCGATAGAGCTGGCTAAACATCTCAATGATGATAATGATGATGACAATTGCCAGAATCGATTTAGTGATAGTGGTAATGGGTGGCACCGTAGAGATTTGTTCCAGGCTAAAGTAACGATAAATCACGTACAGGCCAAAAGCTTCACTGCCTAATTCGAGCCAGCGGGTAGCCCGGTTCCACCGGCCTTGAATAAACACGGCGGTCTTCAAAACCACGTCTATCAGCAGCGAGGCGCTAAACAGAGGAATGAGGGCAATGGATTCGGCCGTGAGCAGATAAAGAAACCATGGTGCTTCCTCGCCAAAATCAATACCGCCAAACCAGTTGGGGAAGACGTTCAGCCAGGACAAAAAGAGCAAACCAAAGAAAATGCCAACCGCCAGCTCTGCGCGATTGATGCGATCCGGGTCTTTTACCGGCGGCAGCGCAAATGGATCCCAGTCTGCCGCTTTTTTCTTCGGCTCTTGCAGCGAATCGCCCGCCACCCGCTCAATAACGGCGAAGACAAGGGTAACTACCCCGGCATTTACGACAGCGGAACGGCCGAATGAAAACGCCATATCCAAAATGCGCCCAATCAAATCATCCCCGCCGTTTTGCCACAAAACCAGACCCAGCCAAAGCAAATGCAGCACCCCAATAATGCTTACGGCAATCGTGACCACAACTTTATAGGTGGGAAACAGCTTCGGTCCAATCAACGACTCTTCCGGGCGGTATTGCGCCGCAATTTCTTCAGGGTGCCCAAATTCGCGCAGCAGTGCAGCAGTAATTTTAGGCGTGGGTTCACCCGCACTTTGCTCTTCCAGCGTGTCTAGCAGCAGCGAACGCAGCTCCATTGCAATGTCTGCCCGGCTCTTGCGCGGCAGGTGCTGGCCCACTTCATTTACATACCTGTCAATCATTTCATTTGCATCCATAATTCTTTGCTCCTGTTTTAGCTACAGAGATTTTAGAGAGGAAAATCTTTCTCTTTGTTTTCTTTTTCTCTGTGGCCGATTATTTTGATTTCAGACCCAGCAATTGGTTCATCACCACAACCAGGGCTTGCCATTCCTGGGTGAGATTGGCAAAAACCATCTCACCTTCCTGGCTCATTTTGTAATAGCGGCGCGGGCGAGCATCGTCCACCACCTGCCAATCGCTCTCCAACAGCCCCTGGCTTTCCAGACGGCGCAGCAGGGGGTAGAGAGTGCCTTCATTTATTTCCATCCCCTGCTCATCCAGCGACTGCTTGAGCGAGTAGCCGTACTGTTCTTCTTGCAGCTGACTTAACACGGCCAGCATCAGCACGCCTCGACGCAGCTCCAGCAAAAGTTTTTCGTAAAGTGCTTCTTTTTCCTTTATTGTTGCCATGCGGCGCATTATACTGTATATCACACAGTATTGTCAATGCCCAAGTATTTTTGATTCTGTGATTGGTAAAAATTTGTTTGTGAGAACGGCCGTTTCACCATCAAACTCATAAGGCTTCACATCCCTCCACAATGTTGGTTTGTCACGGTAAAAATGCTGAGAATAGAGGTGTTCTTTCCAGACATTAGCGTTAATTAGTATTACAAGCCTATGACTATTCACTCATAGGGTAACGCTCAGAAAATTCTTATTATTACTGGCATAGGAAGCTCCCCAAAGTTTCTGAACAAACTGCATAAAGTCTTTAATAAATAGGCAAGAATTCACTTTGGTTTGCTGAAATGCAAGCCAGCTTCGCGCTTGTTTTTATTCGAATTTTATTATCTTTATTGCACGCAAAGGAGTAAGGAATGTTTTTAATATCGTTGTATCGTTTTTATCGGCTAATTATGCATTTTGCCGCGCCGGTTGTTTTTTATGCGCGGCTGGCCTGGAACAAAGTATGGCCCGAACAGACCCCAATGCGCCGCCTGCAAATGCAAAAAGGGCAGGGCCTGGTTGAATATGCCCTTGTGTTGGTGCTCGTTGCCGTTGTGGTGATTGCTATTCTTACAATGCTTGGCCCTCGGGTAGGTCTCATATTTTTTAATGTAAATTGTACCCTAGATGGGGGTACTGTAGTTGAAGTCATTCCTGGATATAGCAATGAGCATGGTTGTTATAGTGACCCGACTGGTGACTTAAGTCCTTTTAATTCTAATTCAAATTGGAAATCGGGTTACAATATTGAAACTGGTGAAGTATATATTGTTCCCTAGAGTGATTTTTTTTAGATAATATGGATTGACGTATAGCAATCCGAAACAAAACATCGTTTGGGACATGACAGGCCGGAATAGTGTGTTGAGCAACAACGCATCTTCTGCCTGTCATGTTTTTTTGCGTCTTTTGCCTTACTGCTTCAAGTTAAGCCCTTTTGTTACTGTTGTAGCTGACCCTACTTTTCCGCCCCTCCCTTTACCTCCTTTTTTGATTTGCATCCTGGCCTGAATCGCTTATGATCGGGCGAGATAACTTTTGAAAGGAACACACCATGACCAAGATTGTTGATCCCCCCTCAACGGCGGATGAAAATGACAGCCCCAGCGATTTTTTGCGCACTATGATTGCTGAAGATGTAGCCAACGGCCGTTTCGGCGGCAGAGTCCATACCCGGTTCCCCCCTGAACCCAACGGCTATTTGCACATCGGTCACGCCAACGCCATCCACACAGACTTCAAAATTGCCGCTGAGTTTGGCGGCAAATGCAACCTGCGCTTCGATGACACCAACCCTACCAAGGAAGAAACCGAATACGTCGAAGGCATCATGCGCGACATTCGCTGGCTGGGCTATGACTGGGAAGACCGCCTCTACTATGCGTCTGACTATTTCGACCAGCTTTACGAGTGGGCTATTGACCTCATCAAAGAAGGCAAAGCCTATGTGGATGATCTGAGCCAGGAAGAGATGCGTGAATATCGCGGCACGCTCACCGAGCCGGGCAAAAACAGCCCCTACCGCGACCGCAGCGTTGAGGAGAACCTAGACCTGTTCGAGCGCATGAAAAATGGTGAATTTGACGAAGGCTCTCGCGTACTGCGGGCCAAAATCGACATGAGCTCGCCCATCATCAATATGCGCGACCCGGTGATGTATCGCATCCTCAAAACGCCCCACTGGCGCACCGGCGACGAGTGGGTCATCTACCCAATGTACGACTGGGCCCACGGCCAGTCCGACGCCATTGAGGGCGTGACCCATTCATTTTGCTCGCTGGAATACGTCAATCACCGGCCGCTTTATGACTGGTTTCTGGAGCAGATCGACATTGACCACCACCCGCAGCAGATTGAATTCGGCCGTCTCAACGTGAGCCACACCATCACCAGCAAGCGCAAGCTAATCAAGCTGGTGGAAGAAGGACACGTGACCGGCTGGGACGATCCCCGGATGCCCACGCTCGCCGGAATGCGTCGTCGCGGCTACCCACCGGCGGCCATTCGCAACTTCCAGGACATGGTGGGCATGGCCCGCTACAATCGCACGGTAGATATGGCGATGCTGGAAGCGGCCGTTCGCGATGAACTGAATGCCCATGCACCCCGGGCGATGGCTGTGTTACGGCCGTTGCGCGTCATCGTCACCAACTATCCGGAAGACAAAGAAGAATGGTTCGATATTCCGGTTTACCCGCAGGACAAAGAGAACATCACCACCCGTCAGGTACCTTTCAGCCGTGAGCTGTTTGTGGAACAAGACGATTACATGGAAAATGCGCCCAGCAAATTCTACCGCCTGTCCGAAGGACGCGAGGTGCGCTTTTTGGGCGCGTATCTGCTAACCTGCACCGAAGCTATCAAAGATGAAGAAGGCAACGTGGTGGAACTGCACTGCACCTATGATCCAGAAACAAGTGGGGGAAATGTGCCAGACGGCCGTAAAGTGCGCGGAACCATACACTGGGTGAGCGCCCGGCATGCCCTCAACGCTGAGCTGCGCCAATACGACGTACTATTCGACCGCGCCGAGCCAGAAGAAGTAGACGAAGAAGGTCAGGATTTCACCGACAATTTAAATCTCCACTCTTTAGAAATTTTGGACAACGCCAAATTGGAACCAGGACTGAACTTTGCCGAGGTAGGCCAGAGCTACCAGTTCATGCGCCAGGGCTACTACGCAAAAGACCCGGACAGCACCGACGCTCAGCCCGTTTTCAATCTCACCGTGGCCCTGCGTGACTCGTGGGCGAAGGTAAAGTAGCCTTAATTTGATAATCTCCGGCTAGAAGCGCGGTAAACATATCCGCTTCAATTTTCCAAGTCCACCAGGACCAGTACTTTTAGCCCAATTTGCCATTGTCGTCTGCTGCTGAAACAATTTTCGTAAGCAAATATACTTAACGTAGAAAAAAATGTAAGCCAGAAATTATATTTACTTACTGAAGTCAAAGTTTTCAGCAAGCGGGGAACCAATGAACAAAAAACTATTATTCCAATCTATCAAACGTCTTACAGCAGCCCTTGTTCTCAGTTATTTCTTGCTCGTAGGTGGATCTGGCGGGCAGGCCGTGACCGCGGAGAGCCAGGAGAAAGCTACCTATACTGTACAGCTCGACGAAACTGCTACAGAAGTGGCCTTCTCTTTTATCCCCAACCCTATTCCTAACTTAGTCAACTGGGCCAGCTAACTGCCAGCCGGACAATTTGCGCGGGCCTGGCAAGCAAAAATTTGAGTCGATTTTGAGGTCCAGACAAGCCTGACAAATTATTAGCAAAATGAAGCCCGATTTCACCGTGGCTTGTCCAAAGTAGGGCAAGCTCCAACAGATTGACGGTCATTGTGACCCATAGCAGGAATCAGGCGAAAAAGTAAATTATTACGCGGCCGTTTTTTGCCAACGGCCGCGTTTTTTTATGCCCCCTTACACCAAACTGCGTATAATGGTTGAGATTATTTAACATCGAGGTTTAACTGTGGAAGATTATCTCATTCGAAGTTTGGCACGAGAAGCCGGAGTACGCGTTATTGTTTCGGCCAACGCAGAGCTGGCGTTGGAAGCGGCAAAGCGACACGGTACGCTGCCTACAGCTACCATTGCCCTGGCCCATGCTCTTACCGGTGCGGCGCTGATGGGCGCGCTATTGAAGGTGCGCCAGCGCATCGCCATGAAGTTTGAGGGCAGCGGCCCGCTTCAAAAAATATTGGTGGAGTCAGACAGCAACGGCCGTATTCGAGGGTATGTCTCTCAACCGCTGATCGATCTACCCCACTTAGAGCGGGCACACATTGCCAGCGCCTTGGGAGATACCGGCCTGCTCACCGTGGTAAAGGATGTGCTGCTGCCGGAACTGACGGAAAGTACCGTGCCGTTGGGGAGCGGCGACATTGCCGCAGAGCTTACCTTTTTTCTCAATCAGTCCGAGCAAATTCCCTCTCTCATCGACATTAGCCACACGGTTGACGCCGGTGGCGCGCTGCAAACCGTGGGTGGCTTGCTGATTCAGGCGCTGCCGCCATATGAAACGGACATTGTGCAGCAGCTTCGCAACAGCACGCAAGAGTTGCCACCCGCAGCCGATTTGCTCAGCAGCGGCAAAACACCAGAGGAAATTGTGGCGCTGTTATTCGGTAAGATGCCCTACAAGATTTTGGAGAAACGGCCGTTGAACTTTCAGTGTAGCTGTAGCCGCTCACGCAGCGAAGAGGCTCTCATTTCGCTGGGCGCAGAAGAGTTACGGCAGATCATTGCCACCGAAGGCCAAACCGTCGTCGATTGCCATTTTTGCCACGAGCAATACCTGTTCACCCGCGAAGACCTGGAATCGCTGATAGAAGCTATGTAGCGTCTCGCCATAATGACTCAGCAGACAGAAATCACCCCCATCTCTTCTGACTCCCCTGAAAGCATGGTGGCTAACCAGATTCAGGCCACCGAGCGGTTTACGGGCGTCGGCGTGAATGCGGTAATTATCACCCTGGCCGTGGTAGCGCTGCTGCCCCTGCTTTTTGCCCAGCAGTTTTGGGCATTGCCCACCTGGCAAATCGCCCTGATTTTGCTATTCTGGCTGCTCTACCTCATTAATGGCACCATCGGCATGAGAGTGCATGAGCGGTTTCTTCCTTCCCTCGTGGCCTCAAGCGTCTATTTTGGGCTACAGGTGGCCATAATGGCCACCCTGCTATTTCTCAGCCGAGATAGCGGCAATGCCGCCATCTGGATCCTTATCTTACCAATTGCTGCTCAAAGCTTATCGCGTGGCTGGCCTTTTACGGCCGTTATCAGCCTGGGCCTGCTGGCACTAATATGGGCCGCTTATTTTCCCGGCCAAAGCTTGCTAGAAGGCATCGTTGAGTTGCTATCAATTGGGTCGGCAATATTGTTCACCCTCATTTTCACCAGCATCGCCGTGCGAGAAAGCGCCGCCCGCAGCGAGGTCCAACGCTTAGCCACTGACCTACGTGAGGCCAACCATCGGCTGGCAGAATATGCCGCTCAGGTAGAAGAACTGGCCACGATGCGCGAGCGCAACCGGGTGGCCCGCGAAATACACGACAACCTGGGCCACTATCTTACCGTGGTGAATGTGCAAATTGAGGCGGCCAAAACCGTGATGGAAAGCCAGCCGGACAAAGCCCAGGATGCCCTGCAAAAAGCGCAAAATCTTACGCAGGAGGGATTGGCAGCTGTACGCCGCTCCGTGAGTGCTCTGCGTGAATCACCGTTGGAAAATCAAACTTTAGCCGATGCCCTGAGGGGATTGGCGCAAGAGTTGAATGAAGCCGGGTTGGTCACAGAGATTACAATTGAAGGAACACCCTTAAACCGCGATCCCAAAGTTGAGCTGACACTGTACCGCGCCGTTCAGGAGGGCATGACGAACGTGCGCAAACATGCTCGTGCCTCCCGGGTAAACATCTGGCTAAGCTACACAGCGGAACAGACTACGCTGAGGGTACAGGATAATGGCATTGGGGCAGATCTATCGGATGAGCACAACAGCCGTTTTGGACTTATTGGCATTCAAGAGCGAGTGCAATTGCTGAACGGCCGTATGGAGATACAAACTGCTCCTCAAAAAGGCTTTCAGTTCAGCATCACCCTGCCAAATTAGGAATTTGCTCGCGGATTCAACAAAGCGGAGCCGGTGCAGGCAGCAAAGCTCGAACACTTTGAAGCAGTTCCTGGACTGTAATGGGCTTGCACAAGTATTGGTTGGCACCGGCCGCCAATCCCTCCTGAACAGCCCAGTGCTGCGTCTTTCCGCTGACCATAATAATTGGCAACGCGGCAAAGGCAGCGTCGGCACGCAGCTGTTTGCACAGGCTTACACCGTCTAAATTTGGCATCATGACATCTAAAATCATGACGTCGGGCGCGACGATTTCCAACTTTTCTAATGCTTCGAGGCCATCCTCTGCCTCTACCACATCAAAGCCCCCCAGTTCTAGCATGTGCCGCAAAAGTTCGCGCAGATTGGGTTCATCATCCACTAACATGATCAAGTTCTTCACGATATGCTCCTATTGTTTGGCTTCAAAAATTGGCTCGCTTATTCTGGAAAGTATTAAACCACGTAGGAGGCAATATGAGCAGAGGCAAAGTATAGGTCGTAAGTACTATTAGTCGAGCGAACTTGCGTAAGCTAACCAAAATAATCGGCTGCTAGAGCAACATTACCTGGGTAGGCACGGACCCAGAGGCAATAAGATACTACTTCTTACAGGATAATGAGGCGACAAAGAAACACAACAAAGGCCGCTATCCAGCCGGTTCGTTGAGAGACAGTCAGCAGGCGTTCGCTGGCCCATTGGATGGAAGCAGATTCTTGAAAGCGGGTCTGCTGCTGCAACACATCATTGGACCACACCCACAACAGCATGAACAGCGCAGGCAGCAAGACAAACATGATGAGCGGCAGCATGATCCACAGAGGCAGTACGGCCGTTACGCCTGGCCACCGCCATGAAAGTATGCTGATGGCTACCACATGAGCCATCTGATCCAATATAAAACCGGGCCACTGTGGCTCCCCTGGAAAGCGCACCTTGATCCAATCTGTTGCATAATGGGCTGCACCCAGTATTAAAAGTAAATCTATATAGTTGCCGGGCTGCCGCAGCAGCAAAGCGGCCATAGCCATATGGATAAATACATGCAGCACCAATCCCAAGTTACCGGCTATTTTTAAGCGAAATACGCGATTCGTTTGTAGCGGAAAATCTGCCAACAGATGTGCCAGCAGCAAAGCCAAAAATGTTGTCATTAGAAATTAGCAAAGCAACCAACGATATGGTTAAGTTTATGAGGGCGTTTTCTTAGTAGATTTACGGCGAACGCTCCCCAGACGACAGCTTATGCCCCATCATGAGGCCAAGACATCGTAGCAAAGTAGCTCTTAATTGTTTAATTGGCTGCATACGGCCGTACCGGCTCGTTGTGAACTAATTTACAACCCAACATAAAAGACCTGCAAATGGCCTAAAAGTCAATTGCAGGTCTAAAATATTTACGGCTCTTTCACGCCTTACTGCTTAGGTAATAGCTGGCGTTTGGTGTAAAAACGTATCATCGGTAAGCTGCTGTAAAACAAACGCGGCCACGTCTGCACGAGAAACCTGCCCGCCGGTGATGGTTGGATCTAGCCCGAACTGGTACTCGCCCGTTGCTGCCCCATTTGTCAGCCCTCCAGGGCGAACTATCACCCAATCTAACTCGCTTTCACGCACAAATTGCTCCTGGCGCTCTTTATCTTCATAGGCTTTCCGCAACACTGTCTTCATCATCATTTTAAAGGTTAACGAGACCTGCTCCTGGCTATCCCCCACCCCCAGGGCTGAAACCACGACCAGCCGTCTGATGTCCTGTTTTTTCATACAGTCAATGATGTTGCGCGTCCCCTCTGAAACAACATTATCCGGGTTATTTGCTGTGTGGCCCAAGGAGCAGCAAACGGCTTCAGAGCCAGCCAAAGCTTCCTCTACTTTGTCGGGATTAAGCACATCGCCAATTACGAGGTAGAGCTTATCGTGCTTAACAGACAAACGGGCAGGGTCGCGTACCAAAACGGTCACTGTATGTCCTGCCGCTAACGCTTGAGAAACAATTTCTTTGCCGATGCCCCCGGTAGCACCAAAAACAGCTAAATTCATACCTGGTTGAGTCACACCTTGTTTACTCATTTTCTTCAATTATCACAAAAACCACGCTTTTTGCTAGACGTCTAACTGCTTGCCTACTTATATACCGCCGCATCTGATTTTGGTTTGCGTAACGGCCGTTGCAGGAAAAAGTATGCTGGAAGTAAAACCAATAACGACAGCCCCATGCCTAACCAATAAGGATACCGGGGATTTTGGGCAAAAATAAGGCCTCCCAGGGCCGTGCTAAAAATGGTTGCCAGGCTCACGGTAGATTGGTACAGGCCCAATACACCACCTCGTACCTCATCAGAGACCGTGCGTGTGGAAAGCGACTGGAGTGGCGGCATCATCAACCCCAACCCCAGCGCAAAAAAGACTGAGCCCGGTAACCCCAGCCAGGGCGTCGTAGCCACCGCAAAGAAAAACATGCCCACCGTGCGCAGCAAGGAGCCAACTATCACCAGATTGACCTCACCAAAGCGCGGCAGCGCCCGCCGCAGTACCATCGTCTGCGTCAAGAATTGCGACAGCCCTACAGTTGCCAGCAGTCCACCAATG
Organism: Promineifilaceae bacterium (SeqCode); assembly: GCA_041987425.1. GTDB lineage: Bacteria > Chloroflexota > Anaerolineae > Promineifilales > Promineifilaceae > Leptofilum. The sequence goes on from JBHIWP010000007.1 coordinate 25,919, forward strand.
CCTAAATCCACGATACGATCGCTGTAATCGGCAAACAATACAGCATCGCCGTACAAAGCAAACGTGGCTTGCAGCAGCCCCATTGCAAACTGGCCCACAAAGGCAATAAGCAAAACAGCCAACAGCGGCGCGTTACGCAGAACCTGGGCTGGCTCCAGCCCATTACTGCGAGCCTGGCGATTCTTCATGCGCTGCTCTGGGGTGAGCGACTCAGTAAGCGTACGCCAGGTGAGCAAGACAGTAACTGCGGCGGCAAGGGCAGCCATATAAAAGGGAATTCTGGGTCCAAATGCGGCGGATAAGCCACCACCTAATGCAGGCCCAAAAATAAAGCCCAGACCAAATGCAGCAAAAATATATCCCAGCGACTCGGTACGCTTTTCCGGCGGTGTAATATCGGTGATATATGCCTGAGCCACGATGATATTTCCGCCGGTAATACCATCTAAAATACGCGCTACAAACAAGATAGCCACGTTAGGCGCAGCGCCTATCATAATAAAGCTGATAACAGTGCCTATCTGGCTAACAATGAGGACTGGAATACGGCCGTACTTATCCGACAGCCGCCCAATAGTAGGGCCAGCCAGAAATTGCGCCGCAAAAAACGAGGAGATCAACAAGGCATTATACTCTGGCCTAATTAGGAACTCGCGCTGTGCGTACAGCAATAGAATTGGCAAACTCATGGCTGCGCCTAACATCTGCACAAACACAATGAGCAAAATAGTAAACAGACGTTTATCAATATTCTTTAGATTCATGGGACAACGGTGTTAAGCATTTGGCGGCTCGTCTGCTGGGGATGGCGTGGAAGGAACGGCCGTATCTGGCGACGCTTCAATCCCGGCCATTTTAGCTTGCAGCCGGGCAAGGTGTAATTGCTCTAGCTGCTGCTCATAGCGTTCAGCCACCTGAGCAAAGTAGACAGATAAATCGCGCCAGGCACTCGCCATTTGCGACCGAGTTCGGGCCATCATTTCGTCTTCCTGCTTGCGCCGCAGCCAACGCCAGCTAGAGCGCAATATGTGGCGCACATTGGCTACAATCTGCTGTGCAACCTGCGTTAATGGGCTGGTTGTCAGACTGTCCAACACCTGGTGCATAGCCTCGGCAGCCAGGGCCGATTCCTCCAGGCCGTTCAGGTCGTCCCGCTCTAGCATCAAATCAAGCAGGAAAGCGCGGTGCCAATAATAGCTGAGCTTATCTGTGGCTTCTTTAATAGTGAGAAAATACAAGATCGTGCGATAAGTGCGCTTAAGCACCAGCCAGACAAGTTCCACAGGCCAAAACAGGCAGCCTGCACAGCTCAAATTACTGCGATTAAGATGGCGTATAGTCTCAGGAGACAGGGTACGGCCGTGTCTTCTGGCAATCGCCTGGGGCATCCGCCGCTTAAATATCCATTCAAACAATAGATCCACTAGAGGAATAGGGATCAGGATAGCTAATCCAGCCAGCGTAGCATCAATATAAATTGCCCAGTCAAATTTTTCGTCGCGTACAGTTGTGTTGTCAATCATTATTTTTAGGCTTAGGCCAGGCAGGGTCTAGGAAAGTTTGGAATTCAATAAGATAGTCGTTAGGGTCGCGTACAAAGCAGTGATAGATGTTGAACTTTTCGTTTAACGTTGGCGGTTTTTCTATAGTTACGCCCTTCTCTTTTAAATAATCGTGCCAGTCATCTACGTCTGACGTTACCAACGTGAGGATAACGTAGCTGCCCACCGAAGGCGTATCCAGGTGCTGCCCCAGCGTGCCGCAAAAGCCCACGTAAGCATCACCGCCGCTAGCGTAAATGCGACAGCTACCCTGGTCTAACACCAACTCTAGACCAAGAATCTCTTCGTAAAAAACGGCCGTTTCTGACAAATCTTTTGTGTGCAAAAACGTTACCTGCTGCTCAATAATTGGTCTGCTATTCATAAATTCCATTAATGGCTATGCGAATAAATAAAGTGTCATTATATCGTGCTGGGCAAATATAACCGATAGAGTAGTATTGTGCATATATCTTATATACGTTGTTATTTAGGGTAAACGTTTAACATGGAAAACCAGGCAAAAATTCACGTTCGCGCATTTCAACCAGCAGATCAAGCAGCGACCAAACAGCTCATTCTCGCTGGCCTAGCCGACCATTGGGGAACTATTGATTCCACCCTTAACCCTGATCTCAATGATATTGCCCATAGTTACCGTGGGGAAACGTTCTTATTAGCCGTGCAGAATGAAGAGATTGTGGGATGCGGTGCTCTGGTGCAAGAGGATGGTAAAAGTGGATACGGCCGTATCGTGCGCATGTCTGTAAAAAGAGAAAATCGTCGGCAAGGGATTGGTCAGCTCATTCTAGAACATTTGCAAACGGCCGCACGGCAACGCCACTTTCAAAAAATTGTTCTAGAAACTACACAAACTTGGCTCGACGTGATCGCCTTCTACCAGGCCAATGGATTCCAAATTGTCGGCCAGCACAATGGCGACACTCATTTTGAGAAAACGGTCTAATCTCCGGCATACCAAAATGCCTGCACCCGCTCATTTGTTGAGTTTCGTCGCGACCAGCTGTAAAAGCTAATCCAGCCAAAAGAAAATAGCAATCCTATTCCAGCAAATAGGAGGGCTGTTTGATTCAATCCCCACAGTGGCGAATCCTGCAATACACCTGCCAGGAGTGTGGAGACCGACTGTGTGAGCGTGAGCATGGCAAACTCAAAGGCAAACACTCGCCCACGGTAGCGATCCGGCACAACAATCTGTAACAGCACGGCCGAAAATACCCACATGGTACCGCTCCCCACCGTGCGCACCAGGGTTGCCAGCAAAAACAGGCCAAAGGTTGGTGCGGTGGCCAGTCCCCAAATCCCCACAGCAACCAGCACAATGCCCACTGTTGCTCCCAATATCAATCGTGGCGGGCGGCTTCCTAATAAACGTCGCATAAAAAGAGGCCCCAGGCCAGTTCCTAAGCCGCTTACCACATAAATAATGCCCAATGATGCTGTACCGCCATCTTCGATGTGCAAGGCTGCCGCCAAGGGAAACATTGTCAGCGGAAACACGTGGTCGGCAAAGCTAATTTCTAAAACATTTATTGCGCCCCACACCAGTGAGCCCGTTGCTTTAATCAGACTAAGAATGAGAAGATACGGCCGTCCCCACAAATAGCGGAACCCATCCACAAAGTCTAGCCAGCCTCCCTGGCTTTCTTCACCTGGCAAAACCTGTATGACCTTCAAACTAATGCGGCGAATAAACCAGGCTGAGAGGATAAACGTGAAAGCATCCAGAACAAAAGCCGTTTCTGCACCAAAAACGGCCGCAACCACCCCACCCAGAAACGCCCCCAAAGCCAGCATCGTGCTCCACGTAAAGCTATCTAGAGCATTCGCCGTTACCAGTTCTCGGCGATCAACCACCATGGCCACCACAGCCGACCGCGCCGGTGTAAATAACGCACTCAGCGCAAATTGGGCAACCGCGAGTAAATAGAAAACCCAAACTTGCCCCGTCACCCCAACTATCAAAAACCCCAAAACCACAACTGCTCTTAAGACATCAGAAATAACCATTAAGTTTCGGCGGTCATAACGGTCCGCCAGCACACCTGCCAGGGGACTAAACAAAAAAAGGGGCAAAAACCGAGCCAAAAAAAGGTAGCTAATCGCTACCCCAGTGCCACTCAACTCAGTAATCAACTCTGCTGCAGCAATAAGGTTAAACCAATCACCCAATTGTGAAATGACATTGCCAAACCACAAATAACGGTAATTTTCATTACGCCTAAGCAGAGAGAGATACTCTTGCATTAAATTCTAAGCCTGTCTATATGGGAAAAAACTTCAATGAGGAAAATAAAAAGGCCTCTTGGCAATGACCTACTCTCCCAGGGGGTCACCCCCCAAGTACCATCAGCGCTAGCGAGCTTAACTTCCGGGTTCGGGATGGGACCGGGTGTACCTTCGCCGCTCAAATCACCAAGAGACCTTCTTAAAAACAAAAGGTAAGTTATAACTAAATAATAATCTCAAACTACAAATTACATGCACACGTCAGAAAACCGAATTCTCCGTATCAAGTGGAACGTAAGCCCTCGACCATTAGTACGGCTTAGCTAAATACATTACTGCACTTACACATGCCGCCTATCAAGCTAGTAGTCTCCTAGCGGTCTTACTCCAAAACGGATGAGGGATCTAATCTTGAGGCGAGCTTCCCGCTTAGATGCTTTCAGCGGTTATCCCTGCCAGACGTAGCTACCCAGCAATGCCGTTGGCACGACAACTGGCACACTAGAGGTCTGTCCACCCCGGTCCTCTCGTACTAGGGGCAGCTCCTCTCAAATCCCTTACGCCCACAGCGGATAGAGACCGACCTGTCTCACGACGGTCTGAACCCAGCTCACGTACCGCTTTAATGGGCGAACAGCCCAACCCTTGGGACCTTCTCCAGCCCCAGGATGCGATGAGCCGACATCGAGGTGCCGAGCCTGGTCGTCGATGTGAACTCTTGGACCAGACTAGCCTGTTATCCCCGGAGTAGCTTTTATCCGGTAAGCCACGACCCTTCCACTCGGAATCGTGGGATCACTAAGCCCGACTTTCGTCCCTGCGCGACTCGTATGTCTTGCAGTCAAGCTCGCTTGTGCCTTTACACTCTACGGCTGGTTTCCATTCAGCCTGAGCGAACCTTTGGGCGCCTCTGTTACACTTTCGGAGGCGACCGCCCCAGTCAAACTACCCACCAGGCACTGTTCCCATACCGGGTAACGGTTACAGGTTAGAGCCAAAACTTAGCCAGGGTGGTATTTCAACGGCGGCTCCACCGAGACTGGCGTCCCAGCTTCAAAGCCTCCCACCTATCCTACACAAACTAAGCCCTAACTCAATGCCAAGCTGTAGTAAAGCTTCACGGGGTCTTTTTGTCCAGCTGCGGGTAACGCGCATCTTTACACGTACTTCAATGTTCGCCGAGTCCTTCGTTGAGACAGTGCTTCTCTCATTACGCCATTCGTGCGGGTCGGAACTTACCCGACAAGGAATTTCGCTACCTTAGGACCGTTATAGTTACGGCCGCCGTTCACTGGGGCTTCGGTTCAAAGCTTCGCACGCCGAAGCGCGCTAACCTCTCCCCTTAACCTTCCAGCACTGGGCAGGCGTCAGCCCCTATACATCGTCTTTCGACTTAGCAGAGACCTGTGTTTTTGTTAAACAGTTGAAGAAGCCATTTCTCTGCGGCCTCCGTCAGCTTCGCTTAATTGCTAACCAGCAGAGGCCCCCCTTCTCCCGAAGTTACGGGGGTATTTTGCCGAATTCCTTAACGAAGGTTCTCTCGATCCCCTTGGTATACTCTACCCACCTACCAGTGTCGGTTTGCGGTACGGTCACTTAAATATCAACGCTTAGAAGATTTTCTTGGCAGCTTGGCTCAATCACTTCTGGCTCTATAGGCACCGCCATCACGCTTCAGATTCAGGGTACGGATTTACCTATACCCGTCTTTATCCTAGACGTTTAGCACCCCAATCCAATAAGGGGCTGACCTACCAAACTGCGTCCCTCCATCACTCCAAATAAGTGGTTCCGGAATATTAACCGGATATCCATCACCTACGCCTTTCGGCCTCGGCTAAGGACCGACTAACCCGACGCGGATTAACCTTCCGTCGGAAACCTTAGGTTTACGGGGAACATGTTTCTCACATGTTTTACGCTACTCATGCCAGCATTCTCACTTCTGTAAGCCGCAGATATCCTCTCGGTTACCCTTGTATCTCTTACAGAACGCTCTCCTACCATCAGCAATTCAAAAGAATTACCAATCCGTGGCTTCGGTACTATGCTTTAGCCCCGTTACATTTTCCGCGCAAAAGCGTTTGACCAGTGAGCTATTACGCACTCTTTAAAGGATGGCTGCTTCTAAGCCAACCTCCTGGCTGTCAGAACACTCTCACATCGTTTCCCACTTAGCATAGATTTGAGGACCTTAGCCGTCGGTCTGGGTTGTTTCCCTCTCGACTATGAAACTCATCTCACATAGTCCGACTGCCGCGCTCTAAAGTACAGGTATTCGGAGTTTGGTTGAGGTTGGTAAGCTTGCGCCCCCTTGCTCATCCAGTGCTCTACCCCCTGTACTAAACACGCGACGCTAGCCCTAAAGCTATTTCGGAGAGAACCAGCTATCTCCAAGTTCGTTTGGCATATCACCCCTACCCACACGTCATCCCCTAATTTTGCAACATTAGTGGGTTCGGCCCTCCACGAGAGATTAATCTCGCTTCAGCCTGCACATGGGTAGCTCACTTGGTTTCGTGTCTAATTCCAGCGACTCTATTGCCCTATTCAGACTCGCTTTCGCTGCGGCTCCGTCTGTTACTGACTTAACCTTGCCACTGAAATTAACTCGCTGGCTCATTCTCCTAAAGGCACGCCGTCACACGTTGACGATGCAAGCATCGCCCATAGTGCTCCGACCGGTTGTAAGCACACGGTTTCAGGTTCTATTTCACTCCCCTTACCGGGGGTCTTTTCACCTTTCCTTCACAGTACTTGTTCACTATCGGTTGTCAAATGTATTTAGCCTTGGGAGGTGGGCCTCCCAGATTCCGACAGGGTTAGCGTGCCCCGCCGTACTCAGGAACATTGCGAAAGTTTGTCTGGTTTCGTATACAGGACTGTCACCTTCTATGGTCTAACTTTCCAGAAAAGTTTTACTGCCAGACAAATTTATCACTTTCATATGCAAGTCCTACAACCCCGTTGCCATAAAGACAACGGTTTGGGCTGATCCCCTTTCGCTCGCCACTACTCAGGGAATAATCTCTTTTCCTAGGGTTACTAAGATGTTTCAGTTCACCCCGTTCCCCCTGTTATCCTATGTGTTCAGATAACAGTACCAGGGCATCGACCCCTGGTGGGTTTCCCCATTCGGACATCCTCGGATATAGCGTCTGCACACAACTCCCCGAGGCTTATCGCAGTGTACCACGTCCTTCATCGGCATTTGACACCAAGGCATCCACCGTGCGCTCTTAGTAGCTTACACACATGATACGGAGAATTCGACTTTCTCACGTACATTGTTTTATTGTTGCTTGATGCACAATTTGTAGAAATTTTGCGATTACTATTCAGTTATTAACGTACAACAGCCCTTAAAAGAGCTGTCCAGCCACAACTAAGTAACTAGTCTTCAAAAGCAACCCTGTTGCTGCCAAAAACTAACCACTTAGATTGGTAATATGTCAGTTTTAAAAGAAAAAGTCCAGCACTTAGCCGGACTTCATAAACGTTACGAAGGCGACTAAATATCTATTATGAATCCAAAAACAGTGTAATCAAAATTGATTGAAGTCCTTACTCTCTTAACAAAACCATGGAGATGAGGAGGCTCGAACTCCTGACCTCCGCCGTGCAAAGGCGGCGCTCTCCCAACTGAGCTACATCCCCTAGAAAGGTGGGCCTGGTTGGACTCGAACCAACGACCTCTCCCTTATCAGAGGAACGCTCTAACCAGCTGAGCTACAGGCCCTTAGTTTTTAATCTGCGCGGCTAGTAAACAAACTTAATGGCAAATATGTTAATCGACCTTAACAACTGAAGAGTGATAAAAACAATTGGCAAAGATTGGGACATCTTAAAAAGATGTTTGACCTGGAGTGTGCAAAGTTTCTCAACTTCACAATAACTCCTTAAAAGGAGGTGATCCAGCCGCAGCTTCCGCTACAGCTACCTTGTTACGACTTCGTCCCAGTTACCGACCCCGCCTTAGGCGGCTGCCTCCGTAAGGTTAGCCCACCGACTTCAGGCGTTGCCAACTTCCATGACGTGACGGGCGGTGTGTACAAGACCCGGGAACGTATTCACCGCACTGTTGCTGACGCGCGGTTACTAGCAACTCCGACTTCATGCAGGCGAGTTGCAGCCTACAATCCGAACTGAGACCAGCTTTGGGGGATTGGCTCCGCCTCGCGGCTTGGCAACCCATTGTACTGGCCATTGTAGCGTGTGTGTAGCCCAGGACATAAAGGCCATGCTGACTTGACGTCATCCCCACCTTCCTCCGGCTTATCACCGGCAGTCTCGTTAGACACATGTAACTAACGACGAGGGTTGCGCTCGTTACAGGACTTAACCTAACACCTCACGGCACGAGCTGACGACAGCCATGCAGCACCTGTATAGCCTCCCCGAAGGGTCGTTCATCTTTCGACTCACTACCAGCTATATGTCAAGCCCTGGTAAGGTTCTTCGCGTAGCCTCGAATTAAACCACACGCTCCGCTGCTTGTGCGGGTCCCCGTCAATTCCTTTGAGTTTTAGCCTTGCGGCCGTAGTCCCCAGGCGGTCAACTTAATGCGTTAGCTACAGCACAGAAGGGGTCAATAACCTCCTACGCCTAGTTGACATCGTTTACGGCTAGGAATACCGGGGTTTCTAATCCCGTTCTCTCCCCTAGCTTTCGCATCTGAGCGTCAGGAATGGCCCAGAGAGCCGCCTTCGCCACTGGTGTTCCTCCCGATATCTACGCATTTCACCACTACACCGGGAATTCCACTCTCCTCTACCATCCTCAAGTTTTCTAGTTTCGAACGGCCTCTCTCAGTTGAGCCGAGAGCTTTCACGTCCGACTTAAAAAACCGCCTGCATGCGCTTTACGCCCAGTAAATCCGGATAACGCTCGCCTCCTACGTTTTACCGCGGCTGCTGGCACGTAGTTAGCCGAGACTTATTCCTGGGGTACCGTCCTTTCTCTTCCCCCAGAAAAGGAGTTTACAACCCGAAGGCCTTCATCCTCCACGCGGTGTTGCTGCCTCAGACTTTCGTCCATTGGGCAATATTCCTTGCTGCTGCTACCCGCAGGTATCTGGTCCGTGTCTCAGTACCAGTGTGGGGGGTCACGCTCTCACGCCCCCTACCCGTCTCTGCCTTGGTAAGCCATTACCTTACCAACAAGCTGATGGGCCGCAGGCCCCTCCCGGAGCGCCGGGGCTTTAGTCAATGCTTTCTAAGCGCATTAACATCTGGGGTATTAGCCACCGTTTCCAGTGGTTGTCCCCCTCTCCGGGGCAGGTCACCTACGTGTTACTCACCCGTCCGCCACTCTCACCTTCAGACGAATCCAAAGGATCCCGTTCGACTTGCATGCATTAGGCACACCGCTAGCGTTCATCCTGAGCCAGGATCAAACTCTCCATAAAGAGAATTTGCATCCGTGGTAATACCACGGAACTACTTTCATTTTTTGACTCGAGAACCCAAGCTTTACTGTCTTGTTTTCATCACTCTTCAATTGTCAAGGTTCGTATCCACAAGTTTTTACTACGCAGAGACCAAAAAACGACTCTGAGCGAGTCGCTTCATTTTTTGCTACTTCTCTTATGCTCTTAAGCTGGAGTTTATACTTGTGATGGATGTTTTGCCTTCTTGCAACGACATCCTGTCAGCATTTGACAGCGATACATTCTAACATAGTTACTGTTTGCTGTCAAGGGCTTCTTTTTTAGACGTTCATGTTCCACACAAAAGGCATTTAATGTTTTTTGCTGTAACATCAACGAGGCGGGATTATAGCCAGAGGTTTTTCATGTGTCAAGGGTATTTTGGGGCAATTCTTGATGAGCCTTAGCAATGCGGCATATTTTTCCCAGGTGCTTTTGCTGTATTGCTGCCCACCATACCTTATTATATACGCCGTTAAAAGACCAAATTTCTGATGCTGGTAAATATCCTTGATTTTATCTTTGAGTCACTATCTAACATGGGGCAGCAGCCAACGGTTATGCATACAGTTCAAGAATGTACTTTCGTAATTCATCAACAGATGGATGCTGCCGAATGAGGGGATGATCTTCGATCAGTTGCTCAAGCAAGGCCAGCGCCAAGCTAAATGTCTGGCTGCGGTTTGCGCCGAAAACAGCGTTTAAGGTCCCGTGGGCGCGCCCTAGCTCAATTACCTGTTGTGGAGAGACGCGAATTGATGTCCAGCTGGGTTCAGTATCGCTCACGGAGGGAAGCGGAAGGTCCCAAAGTAAATAGAGGGATTCTATGTCTGTAATGCCTTCCGGCATCTCACGGTTTCGATCAGCAACAGCACGCCTCAACGCTTCCAGGCGCGCGGAGAGAATGGAAATGGCTAAATCTGGTATATCTGCCCTGCCAATTTCATCTGCAAAGAAATGGGCCAGCTGCTTCATCTGTTTTTTTTGGGCCTTGGTCAGGGCAACATAGACATTTTGTCGGCTAACGTTGCGAGACGGCCGTCCTCGCCTAGGTTTTTCCTTGAGCAATGCAGCCAAAGTACTGGCTCGTTGCTTGGCCTCATCTTCTTGTCTATCCTTCTTTTTACTCATGCAGCCTGCTTATTCCGTGGCTCGACGATAGTCGTCATGTTTGTCTAGAAAATCATTGACAAATTGTGCATCAATCTGCGTAAAACTGTTTTGGGCTAAAAATTCCAGGCACAAATGCAAGCATAAGAGACAAATACTTCGTGGATAACCGCGCGTTTCTCGCCAAATGGGCAAGATGGCATCATCTGTAAATAAAATGCTTTGCTTGGAATCTCGACCGGCCGCTAACAAACGGTACTCAATAAGAGATTTGGTATCGTCTGGTGTTAAGGGGTCAAGTGAAGAACGCGTGGCCACCCGATCATTGAAATCTGGTGAATCCCGCAAATTGATATCAAGCTCGGGTCTACCAAGCAAGATGAGTTGATACGCTTTACCGCCACGCGGATCTCTAAAGTTGAGCAAACGCCGCAGTTCTACAAACTGCTCCGGGCTGAGCTCATGGGCTTCGTCGATAATGATGAGGGGCAGCACGCCCCTTTCACTTTCTTCGACCAGAAAGGCACGAAACTCATTTAGCTGATCTTCTGTGGCACGGCGAGTGCGCAGCCCAAACTCCGCAGCTATGCGGCGTAAAAGCAGCAAGCCGCTTTTCTTGGGTGCCTCATCGATTTTAGCGGCCGTAAAGTCAGGGCGCCGATCATAGCGGCTATGAAACCAGGAAGCCAGGGTTGTTTTTCCGGTACCAATTTCACCAACGATGACAGATGCCCCCTGCCCAGCCTCCACCATATAGCTCACCTTAGATAAAGCGCGCCTGGTTTCAGTGGATAAATACATAAAGCGGGGATCTGCTTCTATTGTGAACGGAGGAACCACAACGCCTAACCTGTCCCAATCTGGTGAATACTGGTTGAAATCAAGGGCAAAAGGAGTCGTCTCGTTCATTATGATATGGTATATAAGTCACAATTGGTTGTCAAGAGGGGAATAAGCAGCGCCAATTCTTGTAATTTGAGATATAGGATGGCAAATGTACAAATCTATAGCATATAGATTGGTTGACATAGGTTATTAATTCTGATAGACTGGCCTCAGTCACGGATTATGTATATCAAAGTGCAAGAAGCTTGCTCTTGATCGCAAACAAATGGGGTCGGTCAGCAAATAGTGGGGCTGTCTTACGTTTTTCTGCTATGAGGGGCAGGGCTGTTACTGTTGCACAAAGAAAAAATTTCTGTGAACGTGTTCGTGAATAGCACTTTATGAACGCATAAAAAAAGGCCAAGCGTCTAAACGCCTGGCCTTGATTTGTATAAGCAAGCTACCAACTCAACCTGTTCTGGTGCCGCCAACACCTTTTTAGACAGTGCCCCTTAATTGGGGAGGGGGATTTTTTGTCCCCAGGTAGCTCACTAATGCTAGGCAGAAGCATAACATAGGGCCGTAACCCTGTCAATGGATCAGGTGTGCTGATTCCACTTTGATTAGGGCTGGTTAATGTTGCCTCTGTCTACAAAGTCGAGCCATTTGTGGGCAATCAAAGCCGTCACATTTCTGGTGAGCTGCATGCTGCACAGCAGCGTTTGTTGCAGCTACGCGCGCAGCTGCAATTGTCCCCAAGTGGGCACCAGGCGCCTCCAGCTAAAACGGAGCGAACTGCGGAACGGCCGCTTCCCACAAAAACCATTACTCAGCTCCCCGCACACCTGGGATGGGAAAGCGCAGCAGTTACCCAGACGCTGCGCCAGACACAAAAAGAGCGGCAGTCACACTGCCTGCCGCTGCAACAGGAGACTGCAGCCGCCTCCCCTACCCCCTCTTCTCCTTCTCTTCCTAAAACAGTAAAGGTTTACCCTGACATTGCCATTGGGCTGCTGCGCCGAGAGCAAGTTGCTGCCGGGCGACTGTGGCTATTGCTGCAGGCATTAGATGCAAATGGGCGCGGTTGGATCGAGGAGCAGGTGGCCCGGTGCTGGTTTGCCAGCAAGCGCGCGCCGCTGCGGTTTTGTGGCGTGCGCCAACTGCGCAACTTATTGGCACGAGGTGAAGCTTTATTTTGGCAGCGAGAGAACGGCCGTATCTGGCTGCGCTCAGTAGCAAAGGTGGCGTTTTCTTTGCAGGTGCCTAAGCTACAAATGCGCCCGGTGGCAATCCCGCTGCGCGTTTTGCAACAGAAAATTGGCACGGTGCGGGCACATTTATACGCAACTTTTCACAGCAGTCGCTCACATGCCACCCACGGCGAAAAGCCGATTGCTCGTGAAACTGTCGCCCGGCTGACGCGGGTGCAGCCACGGACGCAGCGCCGCTATGAACGCAAGGCAAAGGTGAAGCGGCAGGTGCACTATGCCATTGGCGGCCAGGCAACGGCGGTGAATTTGCAGGCGCGAGGTTGGCAGCAGGGCCAGGCGACATTTCAATTTAAGGATTTTAAGGGAAAGCAAGGGCCACAGGGCAAAGATTATGTGGCCTGGCAGCTTCCGAACAGCTACACGGGGCCGCACAGCCCAGAGCCAAAAGGACGCCAAAAGCGGATCAATCGGGCGTTGACAGACCTGTTTATGAAAGGGATGACGGGGAACGGTCAGCGCATACAGATTGAGGCGCGGCGTTTTTTTGACAACGGCCGTTTGGCTGCCAAAGCTTACCTGAGAAGTCCCAACCGTGATCATTACTGGCGTGGCGTTGACAACGGCCGTTACCAGCTTTGGCAGGTAATGGAAGGCAACGCCCTATCAGCTAAATTGAAATAAATATTTTTTTAACGGCACACGGAAAAAATGATCCGCCATTCTAGGGATTAAATGATATGATTGCTGAATGATGACAAAACCAGATATCCACGTAATCGACCTCGATTATCAGGGAACTTCAGGCGTGACGGCGGCGTATCTCGTTGTCGGACCTGACGGGCCAATCCTCGTCGAAACCGGCCCTGGCTCTACGCTGAACACGCTGCTTAACAAAATTCGGCAGCTCGGCCTTCAGCCAAAGCAAATTAAGCACCTGCTTGTTACCCATATTCATCTTGATCATGCTGGTGCAGCCGGTTGGTGGGCGCAACAGGGCACACAGGTTTACGTTCACAGCTTTGGTGCAAGGCACCTTATTAACCCCGAAAAGCTGCTGGCCAGTGCCCAACGCATTTATGGCGACAAAATGGAAACGCTTTGGGGAGAAATTTTACCTGCACCAGCCGAACAGGTCACCAAGGTTTTTGATAACGATGTTTTAGAAGTGGGTGGGCTAGAGATTCAAGCTTTGGAAACACCAGGGCACGCGCGGCATCATCATGTATATGTTTTAGGTGATGTGGCCTTTACGGGGGATGCTGCGGCTGCGCGGTTGCCAAACTGGAAGATGCCAGATGTACCAGCGCCCCCACCTGAATTCGAGCTGGAAGTGTGGGAAGCAACGCTGGAGCGTTTGCTGGCACAGCAGTTTCGGCGTATCTATCCAACCCACTTTGGACCTATTGATGATGTTCAAGAACATTTGCAGGCCGTGAAAGATTTGGTGCGGGAAACGGCCGTATTCGTTCGGCAGAAAATGGAGGCCGGGCTGAGTCGGGATGAAATTGTGACAGCCTATGAGCAGCGATTTGCGGAGCGGGCCAGGGCGGCCGGGTTAACGGATGAGGCAATTGTGCAATATAGCACGGCCAATCCACTTTATATGAGCGTGGACGGTATCATGCGCTATTGGCGAAAGCAGGCGCAGGCATAACGGGTACGTTGAGCGTCACGCGGGTAAATTGGTGAGCGGCCGTATCCACAACAACTTCACCGCCCACAACGGCCATCATTGTGCTGTGCAGCGCCAAACCCTGGCCAGAACCAGAGGTCTCACCGTTGCCCATTCCTACGCCATTATCGGCAATGGTGATGGACAACTGATCGGTGTGCTGCAGGGTGATGGTGAGGGTTAACGGCCGTTCACCCTTGTTCCCACGGCCGTGTTTAGCTGCATTCCGTACGACTTCTCTTGCCGCATAAAAAACGACTTCAGCCGTTAGCGTGGGTAGCGTTTTGGCCGCGTTTTCTGCCTCCGGTGAAATCTCCCACTGTACGGCGTCGAACGCCATCGCAAAATCATTTTCCACACTGCGCTGGAAGGCCGTTACAAAACCTAAACGAGCTACTTCTGGTGCTGTAATTGTGGGCATATCATGCAGCAGGTTCGAGATTTGCTTGTGAGCTTCGGTCATCAGGGTAAGAGCGCGTTCGGTACTGGCTTTCGGAACCTGCCCATTGTCGCCTGTTGTTTTGCCACTCAAGGCAATCAGCGCTGCCTGAATATCGGGCAAGATGTCATCGTGCAAAACGCGCCGGGTTTTTTGGTCAATGATCTGGGATTGGGCCAGCCGCTGCCGCTGAATTTCCATCAGACGACGTGACATTTCGGCGCTGGCCTGGGTATCAATCAGCCGCTCGCTAATAACGCGGGCAATCTCAATTTCCTCCTGGGTATACAAACCCTGGTCGCTTTTTTCGCCCAGCAACAGTACGCCAGAAAGACCTCGTTCGCTCCAGAGCGGGATGGCCCAAATTGCCGCCCCAAATTCATCAGAATCCAGGGAGACCATTTCATTTTCTGCACCGGTGAAGTGCCTGGTGATGCTTGCCAGCGGTGGCAGGGGCGGCACGGTGTGGGGATAGCTAATGGGCGGCCCGACCAGCGGCGCCATTGGGCCTAAAGCAGCCAGGTAGGCAACACGCGCATCCAGCACGTCGGCACAGAGCGCATAGAACGGAGTAATGAAATCAACTTCTTGAGGATCTGACTGGGCGATGAGCTGTTCTACCAGGCGATTGCTGACGACAAACGGCCGTAAATGGGCAATGTATCTCTCCCGTTCTGCAAAGGTGCGCCAGCTCACCATGGCAAAAAATAAAGTCATGAGCATGGCAGTGAGGAGAAGGCTATATAACGGCCGTAGCTGTATGGCAATCGTGCCCCCAATGACAACGCCATACCCCGCAGCCAACATCGCGGCCTGCCGCCATTGCCGCTTAAGGCCGCCACGGGGCAGCGTCTTGCCAGTAAAAACCTCATAAGAGACCACTGCCCTCCCCACCAGCACAATCACTACGGCGATAATGCTGGAAATAAGCAAATCCAGAATGGCAATAGTAAGCTGTGCCTCTAAATAAATCTCCAGGAAGGTACGCTGGCGTGAGTCCTGCACAATCCACAGCATCACGCCGGTAACCAGCAGGGAAACCACCATCAGCGCCAGCGAAGCCGAGGATAGCCAGGGCTGAGCCCGGCGTCGGGCGACCAGACCCATCATGCGGCGCGAAGCGGCTGGCTGGCGCAGTGCGTCCAGTGACAGGCCAATGCAGAGCAGCACATAAACCGAGTAGCCAACCGCCAGAAAAGGAATCCCAGCAATGGAATAGCGAATAAAACCACGCAAGGGATCCAGCGCACGAGAAGGAATAGCCAGTAAAAGCACGCCCGTTACCAGCGCTGCCAATCCAACAAAGAGCATGCCAGTGGTAAGGGTGAGCCAGATCCGCTGTCGGCGATACAGTCGATTGTGGGGAAAATTCCAGAAGCCTGTATACCAAAGCATAATGATGTACCAGGCAAAAGGCAGCATGATGGCCGGGACCAGGCCAACCGTCCACCAAAAGATCATGTTGCGCCAGGTGAGGTTGGTCAGCCCTAAGCCAACGATGGCAGTGTGGCTGACAAAGAAGAGCGCCCCCAGCAGCAGGCCCACGCTGGCAATCCAGACGCCCCAATCGCGCCGGTCTGCATTAAAGACTACCGTCAACCCCAGCCAGGTGAGCAGGATGGTGTTGAAAAGCGATGTGGCCATTATAGCCCAGTCGAGGAGGAGAATATCGCTCATTTTGGGTGGTCGGTAAGCAGTGACCAGTAGGTCAGCAATCAGTTTTTGAACTCATCTACTGGTCACTGTCTCACTGATTACTGTTTACTCCCACGGTGTCCATTCACCTTGCTCGTTCAGGATGTGGGGCACACCTTCTTCGTTCCACTGGATAAACTGCCCGGCGTTGAGGATGATGGCGACGCGGGTGCGGGCGACCTTTTCGTCTGTGGTGGTGTCGTTGAGGCCCCAGGCGGTGTAAATTTGGCCGTTGATGCGGCTGATGGTGCGCTTGTCGCGGAAGCCCATGCGGCTGGCGATCTGCTCGTTGCTCATGCCCTGGGCCACCATGCGGGCCACGGCCTGCTCGTTGGGTTCCAGGATATCCATTGGTGCGTTCTCATCTTTGCGACGCACCTCCTGCACGCGGGATTCGATGTCTGGATCGATGAAGGAACGGCCGTTCACCGCATCCTCCAGCAAGGGAACAATCATGTTGGGCAGCAGGTAGTTTGACTTGCGCACGTAGGCGTAATGGCTGAGGATGCCGCTGCGCCGAAAGGCCCGGTAATATTCGTCATCATCCTGAATGGAGTAAAAGACCACTGGCAGACGGGGAAATTCGCGCCGGATGGCAACGGCCGTTTCAATGCCGTTCATTACCCCCGCGAGCTGCACATCCATCAAAATAACATCGGGCGTCTGAGCCAGGCAAAATTCCAGCGCTTCCTCGCCTGTTGGACAATCGTGGATTACCTCAACGGTTCCTAAATCCTCCAGGCCAGCCTTTAGGGCCGGTCGCAGCTTTTCATTGTCTTCCACGATGAGTAATTTCAACATAGCTCTAACATCCGTCATTTGCCTGAATTTGGTCAAGCACCCGAGTGCATAAATCAATGAATTTAAAGCGTCGCTTGCTGACCGTTCAATCGATTAAGATACGACATCGTTACCCAAAGGAGGCAGCCATGCAAATAACGGCCGAATCAATTATCAAGAGTAGTGAAGCATTATGTGAGGATGTTGTCAATGATGTAGCTCTCAGAGCAAAACTACTCCGTCTAACGCGCATTGTTTTGTCCGGTGGTGCCATCTATGGCTTTTCCATGGGTTTGCGTCATTCACTGCTGCAAGCAATGGTTTCTGCCTTCAAAGTACCGGCGCTCTTCTTTATCACCCTGCTAATCTGCCTATCGACTCTACACTTTCTAGGCCTGTTATTTGGCTCTAGATTATCGTTAATACAGACATTGACAGTATTACTCACCGGCGTAGCTGTTTCTTCCGTTTTGCTGGGGTCTTTTGCGCCTATTTCTCTCTTTTTCCTGTTGAGCGGTTCAAGTTATGAATTCTTAATGCTCCTGCACGTCGTCATCTTCATCATTTGTGGCCTGGCGGGGCTGGTATATATTCACAAAAACTTCTATTACATTCGCCAATTGGCTCATGATTCGTCGTCAAATGCGAGCTTTCTGCTGCCGATCTGGATGATATTGTACATGTTTGTGGGTTCACAAATGGCATATATTCTGGCCCCCTTTGTAGGCCGCGACTCTTTATTTTTACTCTTTCGCATGCCCCAAGACAATTTTTACACCTATCTCTGGGAAATCATCACACAGTTGATGCAATAAGCTTTACTTTTTTGGGCGCAAGCCGCAGGTCTATTTTTGAAAATTGACCAATCTGGAGCAAATATGGAAACCACGCATGATGAATTCATTGCTAAACCGATAGCCCCCCAAAAGCCGCTGACGCTGCGTGCCCCGGCGCGGCTACTGCAAACGGCCGTCTTCCTCGGAATTACGGTAGATTGGCTATTCTACGGCAAGCCGCTGGGGCTTTCGCTGCTGCTTTTTACGGTGCTGGCAGTGGGTGGATTATGGTGGAACGGCCGTCATGAAAATATTCTGCCAGAAAGGCACAACCTATGGCTGCTGCTGCCGCTCTTCTTTTTTGCCAGCATGGCCATGCTGCGCACCAACAGCACGTTGACGACGCTGAACGTGATGGCCGTGCTTTGCCTGCTGGCGTACCTGGCTTTCTTTTATGCAGCCGGGCGCGTTGAAAATTTAAACTTGCTGGGCTATGCGCTGCTGCCCCTGCGCGTCTTTGCAGGCAGCCTGGCGCTGTCCGTGCCGGTGATTCAGCCCAGCGTACAGGAGCTGCGTGTCCATGGAAACGGCCGTCGCCAGCTTTTCCCACTGCTGCGCGGTCTGCTGCTTGCCCTGCCCGTATTGCTGGTCTTCACCTTGCTGCTCATTTCGGCCGATCTTATCTTTGCAGATTACATAGCGGAGCTGTTCTCTCTGGACATTTTTAGCCACATAACTGAATGGCTGTGGCGCGGCTTCCTCATTTTGCTGCTGAGCGTTGTGCTGGCTGGGGGGCTGGCTCTGGCACTCACCCGCCGCGCCGGTGATGAGGAGCAAAGCAAACTGGAGCGAAGCCTGGGCGCGCTGCCCACCTATTTTTCAATTGGCTTTATCGAGACAAGCACCATCCTCGTACTGGTAAATATGCTGTTTTCCGCCTTTGTGGCTATTCAGTTCACCTATCTATTTGGTGGCGTGCGCGACGTGACAGATGCAGGTTACACCTTTGCCGAGTATGCGCGACGCGGCTTTTTTGAGCTGCTTACGGTTGCAATTTTGACCATGCTGTTGGTATTGGGCTTAAACTGGCTGTCCCACCGCGCTTCCAAACGGCAAATCCGCTTGTTTAACGTGCTCAGCAGTGCCCTGGTGGGGCTGGTGCTGGTCATGTTGGTCTCTGCCTGGCGGCGCATGGCGCTGTATGAAGCGGCCTACGGCTACACCGAGCTGCGTCTGATGGTGTATGTGTGCATGGCCTGGCTGGCCCTCACGCTGGCCTGGTTTTTGCTAACGCTGTGGGTGCGGCCCGATCGCTTTGCCGTTGGCGCCCTGCTGGCGGTGATGGGCTTTGTGGTCACGCTCAATGTTATTAATCCCGACGCATTTATCGCCCGCCAAAATCTGGATCGCTACGTGCAAACGGGCGACTTAGACGTGCTGTACCTGACAGAATTGTCCGATGATGCAGTTCCCCAGCTTGTGCGCGGCCTCAATTTAACGGTTGGGGATGCGGATGAAATAGCCGCTTCCATTTGTGCACGCTCCCCACAGTATGAATTTGAATCAGCAGTGCTGAATTGTTACGCCACTCCACATGAGGTTCTTTTGCAGGAGCTGAACGGCCGTTACCAATCCCTCGCCACAGACAGTTCCTGGCAGCGTTGGGCGTCGTTTAACTGGTCACGCTGGCAGGCATTTGGGCTGTTGGGGTTTTTGGCTGGCTGAGGTTGAGTGTAAAGCGAAGAGTAAATAGTGAAAAGTAGAAAGTGATAAGTGGCTGACCGCTTGCTTTTCACTGAGAATGGAGAGAATACGTGGAGCTGACATCTAAACAGACAAAATTAGCAAATTTCTCGCTGCGCTGGCGGCGTTGGTGGCTATTTCTCATACTTTTGCTGCTGCTGTTTTTGGCAGGATGGCTGGTATTTAGGCGGTTAACGGCCGTACGCCTGGGTCAGTCATCGGTGGGGCTAACGCCGCTGACGGAGCTAGGCAGCCAGACATACCTGGGCGTGGAAGGTGGACTGTATCCGGGGGGCAGCAATGAACGGCCGTTTGCCCACGAAGCGGCCGGCATTGAGATTGCGCGCGGCATACGGCCGTTGGCCAGCAGCGGCACGGTAGACGAAGCGAATGGCAAAATCGGCTTTTTGGCTATTGGCATGTCCAATACCTCCATGGAATTTGAAGCCTTCCTGGAGCAGGCAGACGAAATTCCGCGCTTAAATCCGGCCGTCGTGCTGGTGGACGGCGCGCAGCACGGTAAAGCGTCCCAATTTGTGGCAAATCCAGAGGACGAATACTGGACCGTGTTAGACGAGCGGTTGGCTGAAGCAGGCATAAGTGAGGCGCAGGTGCAGGTTGTGTGGCTAAAGGAGGCCCGCGCTCGCTCTAGCCTGCCGTTTCCGCTGGACGCCTTGCTGCTAAAAGCGGATCTGCGCGAGATTATAGAGCTGCTCTACCAGCGTTTCCCGAATCTGAAAATCGTTTATCTCTCCAACCGCACTTACGGTGGTTATGCCACTATTGATCTCAATCCCGAGCCTTACGCTTACCAATCGGCCTTTGCCGTAAAATGGCTTATTGAAGATCAGCTGAAGGGCGACGTTGGCTTGAATTATGACGCGGATGAAGGCACGGTGTATGCGCCGTGGCTTAGCTGGGGGCCATATCTATGGGCCGACGGTCTGGCTGCCGAGGGCGAGGGGCTGGTATGGGAGCAGTCGGACTTTTCTTTTGACGGTACACATACCTCTCCCTCAGGGCAGGCAAAAGTAGCTGGCTTGCTCTACCACTTTTTGCGCACGGATGAAACGGCCGTTCCCTGGTTTTTAGCTTTGGAGACAACACAATAATGAACCATACATCAATGAAACACACGCTTTTGTTGCTTGCCGCATTACTATTCACCTCCAGCCTGGCTGGCGCCATGTGGTTTGTGCGTTATGTCTACACAGGCAGCTTTGGCTTCTTCTTTTTGCTGTGGAACCTGTTCCTGGCCTGGCTGCCGGTGCTGTTTGCCTTGCTGGCTCGCCGTCAGCAAGCCAGCCGCCTAGGGCGAGGGCTTTGGGGCGGGCTGTGGCTGCTCTTTTTCCCCAATGCTCCATACCTGCTCACAGATTTGCTTCACCTGGGGCGCATTGGCCACGTTCCCATCTGGTACGACCTGATCATGCTGCTGACCTTTGCCCTGGCTGGCCTGTTCCTGGGCTTTGCCTCGCTTTTTTGGCTCCATGATCTGGTGAGCAAAACGTGGAATCGGTGGACGGGCTGGTTGTTTGTTTTGGTCGTGTTAGGGTTAAGCAGTTTTGGCGTGTATATTGGCCGTTTTTTGCGCTGGAACAGCTGGGATCTGCTGCTGAATCCCACCTTCTTGCTGCGAGATTTGGCACAACATTTGCTGGTGCGCAGCCAGCTTTTGGAAACGGCCGTTGTCACCACGCTGCTAACGGCCGTTTTCATTGCGGCGTACGTTTTTATCTTCACCTTCCCGCCGCAGCTGGCCCGGGTGGAACTGGAGCAGTGATAAGTGAAAAGTAAAAAGTGAAAAGAGTTGCACCTATCACTCATCACCTTTTACTGGCCTTCTAGGAGAAGCACATGAGCCAAACAATCCTTTCCGACGATCTCTACCGGCCCGATTTTCCTTCGCTGGGACTGTTTTCCACCTGGTTTGGCGCGGCGCTAATTGGGTTAACGGCGCTGTTTCAGGCGGATCATTCAGGCCGCGGCGGCTATTGGGCACAGCCGCTGGTGGAAGGGCTGCAATTTGTGCTGATGGCTCTCATTTTGGCGTCGCTTTTTTACCTGCCTTTTCGGGCTGACCGGGGGGTGAAATGGGCGGCGCTACCCCTGGCCATTAACCTGGGTACGCTGATCATTGTTTATCTCGTACCTTTTACAGACATATGGGAAACGCTGCGTTTTCGCTGGCGCTTTAGCCAATATGAAGCCGTGGTGCAGATGGTGGAAGCAGGCGAACTGATTCCTAACGAAGCCGGTATTGTCAATTTACCTGAGGCGTATCGCCATTTGTCGGCGGATAACGGCCGTATTTGGCTAGAAACCGATGGCGAGACCACCGCCATTTTCTTTTTCACGGAGCGAAATGCGCCGCGCAACTTTTCTGGCTACCTTTATCGGCGTGACAATAACCCGCCGCAGCAGGGCGATTTCTTGGGCCGATGGCGTTACGTGGCCCAAAAAGAAGCGCATTGGTACTTTTGTGTTTCCGAATAACTATACTAAAGGGTAGTTCCCCCCGTCGCTGGACTCAGCTATAATTGCCGCCGCGCATTAGATAGCTATCTAATAATTTCTGCGCATGTCGGAGCAAACATGACGGCACAGGCACTGCCTTACATTTCTTTTTTGGGCTTTCTATTTGGCTCAACCCTCGTGGCTTCCCGCTTTAGTGTGGGCCAGTTTCAACCTACCACATACATTGGCCTCCGCCTGGTTATGGCTGGGCTGGGCCACGTTGCCTTCTACATGTTCATTAATCGCCGCTACAAGTGGCCAACAGACCGGCGCTTGTGGTTCCATGCTTCGGTTTTGGGCGTGTTGGGAACGGCCGTTCCCATGACCTCTATCGTCACGGCCCTGCAATATCTTTCTAGCGGGCTGGCTGCCATTCTCATTACAACCAGTCCAGCAATTACGGTGCTGTTGGCTCACTTCTTCTTGCCCGATGAAGCGCTCAATCGGCGCAAAGCCTTTGGCGTGGGGTTGGCCCTCAGCGGCACCATATTGCTGGCCCTGAGTGGTGAAAGCGGCCTGGCCGAGGCAGGGAAGGCCAACCCCTTGGGCTACATCCTTATGCTAATCGCGATGATAGCCGGGGGCGGCGCGGCCATTTACATTCGCAAATATCTCAGCCAGTACAGCGCGTTTGACGTAGCCAGTATTCGCATGTTTGTGGCCGCCATCGTGGTGGTGCCTTTATCTGCGCTCATCATCGGCTTCGACCTGCAGTCGGTGACGGTTGGTGGGTACATGGCGCTGCTTTATGCAGCGTTGGTAGGCACTTTTGGCGGGCTGTTTTTGGCCGTTTACAACGTTAAGCGGTTTGGGGCGACGGCCTCAGCTATGGCCGGGTACCTGGTGCCCATTTTTGCTGGTTTAGGCGGTGTTTTGCTGTTAGATGAGCGCGTTACGGCCGTTATGCTGATTGGCGTAGCCCTTATTGTAGGCGGCGTCATGGTCATCAACCGTAGTTGACGGCGAAAAGCAAAATATATCGGTCAGGTCGCTACGTTATCGAATATTGACCGACATCCCTTGCGGCACGACCAAAACAATAGAGTCGGTTTCTCCGGAAACGGCCGTAACCACCTTCATGCCGGCCGGAATTATGAGGGTAACGGAGCGTGCGGCCGTTTCGGATAGCTCCTTATCGTTGTCGGGTACAACAATAGGATCGGGCAAAATGACAGGTTTGTCAGGAGCCGGTTCTGCATCCAGTGTAATGCCGTCGATGAAAAAATCTTTCTTGCGCGGCCACTTGCTCTTCACCCGAATTTCTATAATGGCAGAGCCGTTGTCTGGCACGGTGAAGTTTACCGTATGACGGTGCCATTTGCGGTTGCCCATCTGCCCGCCGTTTACCCATTCCCCTTCCCCATTTACCCACACGCCTGATTCCGCGCCAAAGGGGTCTGGCTCATCATAAAGCACCGCTAAAACTGGCACTTCTAACGCAGCCTGGCTTCCCGGTTTTAGCCCGGTAACAACCTGTTTTAATTCAGCACCAAACGGGCTGCCCGCGTGAAAAATCTTATAGGTGGTATCTCCGGCCAAAATTAGGGCATCTTTGGCGCCCAACTGCTCGTTTTGGGGCAGCTGTTTTGCCAGTTTGTGCACACATTCGGGCACACCTCCCGCGTTATCCCCTGCGCCAAACAGTGAAGTGCCCGGCTCTATCCAGCGCAAGACCCAGCCATTTGGCTGCTGATTAATTAAGGTGCCAACTGGCGACAAGTCAGTCCATCCCTCGGTAAAAGCCCCATTCTTTAGCATCGAGAAACTCCTTGTGCATGCATACGAAAACCACAAATAGGTTTTGGAAAAAGAGAACAGGTGCGCCTTTAATTGCAGCAATTCTAAAGACGTTTTGTTCCCCACATCCGTGAGTAATAGGTTTGATTATAAGGGGTTGAAAACGAGTTTTGCAATAGGGTATTGACAAAGTGTATTTATCACACTATACTGACCACCATAAGTGTTCAAATTACACTAACAAATTAGCTAACAAGGGGTGCTCTCATGTTTAAATTGATGATTATTGGGACGTTAGGTGTCATAGCGGCTGCATTTGCCTGGGGTGGTTTTGCGCTGTGGGGCACGGCCGTTTCTGCCGTGTGCTTGCTTATAGCCTGGGCCTACAGTCAGTTTGGTTTTGTGCTTGTGCCAGAAATGGAAGTGGCCGTGATGCTCGATAAGCGTCGGCAGGCATTTTCTCGGTTCGTGGCCAGTGGACGGCATCCGGTAAACCCTTTCACAGAGCGCTTTTCGCACACGATTCCCACTGCCTCAGGCTCGGCAAACGGCCGTTGCCAGAGCGTGCAAACCAGCGGCGGCATTTCGCTTGACGTAGAGTGGAGCGTCAATTACGATATTGATCCGTTTCAGATCAAGCCTGCGGCGCGCCCAAAACTGGCGCGCAACCTGCCCAAGAAGGCCAACAGCATCGTCAGTAAACACCTGAACAACTGCCTGCGCCACGTAATTGGGGAGATGACAATTGACCAGCTGTGTGAACCCGGGGCAATACGTCGTTTGGAGCGTGCCGTGCGGCAGCAGCTGGCCGCTCGCCTGGCCGACGCCGGTTTCTCTTTTACCCGCGTGATGATAGGAGCCGTTGACATGCCCCACCATGTTAAAGCAGCTTTGGAAGCCGTGCAGGAAAGAGCCGTGCAGGTTGAAAATGAAGCGCGCTCCTTGGCCCGCTTACAGGAGGTAGTGAGCCAGTTCTCAGAAGCAGATATGCAGCGATTAATGGAACTTGAGCGAATTCATACTTTGGGGCAAAATGGGGTAGCATTGGTGTATCCAACGGCCGTAAATCAAGCAGCCACGGCGCGGCGGCCAGCCTATGCTAAGCTTAGACGAACAATGGTTGATATGCAATCTGGAATTTCTTAAATTGACTTCTATTTGAATCCGCAGTCGAGTAGCTGATCGAATAAATTATGAGTTACTCATAAAAAAAGATATTATGAAAATTGCAATTGGTTCCGATGAAAAAACAAATCTCACAGATCGTGTCGTTGCCCTCGTTCAAGAGGCCGGGCACGAGGTTTCTCTGTTCGGTCCGTTGCAAGACAAAGCGCAGGATTGGCCAGAAGTAGCGCGACAAGTGGCTGAATCCGTTGCCAGCGGCACAGCTGACGAAGGGATTTTGTTTTGCTGGACGGGCACGGGCGTAAGCCTGGCGGCAAACAAAGTGCCAGGCATTCGCGCTGCCCTGTGTGATGAAGCGGAAACTGCCCGGGGTGCCCGTCTCTGGAACAGAGCAAATGTGCTTTGCCTCTCGCTGCGGCGTGTTTCAGAAGTTAGGGCGAAAGAGATTTTAGAAACCTGGTTTGGCACTGCGTACGTGCCTAATGAAGTTGACGACCGCTGCCTGCGCCAGGTTGATGCTTTAGAAGATACGTACTACGTAAACCACAAAAAGTAATTTGAAACCTAAAAGGTTAAGATGGTTTATGTTAAGGAGAACAAAAGCAAATTTATAAAGAATCTATTTCTAAAAACTTTTTGTTCTCCACATATTCTAAAGAATAAGTTGCTTGAATCTGTTGTTGGGAAAGCGGCCGTTTCCCGTCAATATCTCCCAAGGAGCCTTCCCCCAAAGCACCACCGTTACTCGTTTAAATCCAGGCTTCACCAGTTGCGCTGCGTTAAGCTGGTTCAAAAGTCGCCAGACGCCAGCGGCCAGCGGCGCCTGCATAAGCTGATCGGCTTCATCGAATGAGAGAAGCACCGGCTTGTTGAGCTGCGGTAGAACATTCTCCTCTAGAAATTGTACAAAAATGGTAGCTGGATCATTCTCGCCGTGCCTGGCCCACCAACTCGCTGTAGGTAGCGGCAAGTTTAGCTGAATAGCCAGGAGCCGAATGCTGTTTTGCACCCAGGCGGCCAAATCATACTGATATGCCAGATCAGACAAATCAAAGTAGGCAGCCATCTGCTCTAGTTCTACCAAACGCAGTGCGGTTTCTGTGAGTAGACGGTAGCGCAAGGGCGAATCTTCCCCTTGAACATAGCTGCTTTGTCCGGCCAAAACGGCCGTTACTAAATTTATCTTTGCTTCTATCAATTCATTGTTAAACGGCTCTGTCTGCAAGCGCGTTGCTGGCTGCGAACGGCCGTTTGTTTCACTGTGTATACGCATCGTAATAATCTACCTTTTTCGGTTGGCTCCCTAGAACGCGTTCATAAAAAACCTTTGTTGAAAACGCATCCACGAGGTTTGCCCGTTTGCCAAACTCTTAACTTCAAAACTAGCAAACCCTTCGCCCAGTGGCTGAATAGCTATACTTTAACCACTCTGTCTAAAGATTTTTGTATCATTATTTACACTGAATCCTGTTTTTGCCTGAGCGTTGGCAAAATAAACGTCTCCTTCACAGCTTTTTGAAGGCTGCTTTCTCTGGGTTAGAAATTGAAAGGCCGCTGGCCTCGCATTTGTAGCAAATGAACCGGGCGCAGTGATAAATCCGCTCTTGTGAGCCAAGAACGAATGTTCTATAATTAACGGCTATGAACGGAATTGTCAAGCTGCAAGATATCGCACTCAATATGCACCTGGAACCGGCGGAGGAGACAACTCCCTGGCAGACGCCAGAAGTGGCTCCTTGTGGTCAGGTGCTAACACCACGCAATTCGCCAGCGAGTGGGAATCAAAAACCGGGTGGAAATACAAAGGCAAAACAGGCAGAGTTGGGTATCACTCAGGTGGCTTTGCCCGGCGGCAAGACAATGCCCATGCTAAAAACCTTGCTCACTTCGGCCTGTGAACGAGACTGCTATTACTGTCCCTTCCGAGCCGGGCGCAACTATCGGCGGCATACGTTTAAGCCGGAAGAGCTGGCCACCTCCTTCATGCAGCTGTATCGCGCGGGCATGGCGAAAGGGCTATTCCTGAGCTCTGGCATTATCAAGGGCAGCGTTGCCACGCAGGATCGTTTGCTAGAAACGGCCGAAATCCTGCGCCGCAAGCATCAGTTTAATGGCTACATTCACCTGAAGGTGATGCCCGGTGCCGAAGAGGCGCAGCTGCGCCATGCCATGACGTTGGCAGATCGCCTGTCGGTTAATCTGGAAGCGCCTAATGATAAGCGGCTGGCGCGGCTGGCTCCAAAGAAACTGTTCTTTGATGAGCTGGTACGGCCGTTGCAAATCATTGAGCAAATTCGGCAAGAAGAGCCAGCGCACCGGGGCTGGAACGGCCGTTGGCCCTCAACAGTGACCCAGTTTGTAGTGGGCGCTGTAGGCGAAGCAGACGTTGAAATCCTGTCTACCACAGAGTATTTAACCCGGCAGCTGCACCTGAAGCGGGTCTACTTTTCTGCCTTTAGCCCCGTCACTGACACGCCATTAGAGAATTACCCAGCCGAAAATCCGTTGCGAAAAGTGCGTCTGTATCAAACGGCCTTTCTGCTGCGAGACTATGATTTTGGTCTGGAAGAAATGCCCTTTGACCAACAGGGTAATTTACCTCTACATGTCGATCCTAAACTGGCCTGGGCTGAGGCTAATTTGCAGCACGATCCTGTGGAATTGAATAAAGCAGAACGCCACGAGCTCCTACGGGTACCTGGCATTGGCCCCAAGGGCAGCCATACAATTGTGAATGCCCGGCGCAAAGGGCGGCTGAGCGAGCTGGAGCATTTGCGCCAGCTGGGCATTGCTACCAGGCGGCTGGCTCCTTATGTGCTGCTAGATGGCAAACGGCCGACGTTCCAGCTGCCTCTTAAGCTCTAACCTTTCCCCACCACTCCTTTCTAAACCGGGTACAATTACCCGATGAAAATGAAACCTGCACAGGCATTGATGTGGATAGTTCTATTTTTGCTGATGGCTTGCGGCGGCTCAGAAACGGCCGTTTCCCCTGAAACAACGTCGTCTGGAGGGTCCATTTTTTATATCTTGCAGGAGCCGCGCCGCCAGGCCCTGATGCGCTATGATTTTGCCAGCGACAGCAGCCAGGCACTGTTTGAGGTGCCGGAAAATGCCTGGCTTAGCCACATGGCCGCCTCGCCAGATGGGAGCCAGCTGGCCTTAACCTATGCGCCTTCCCCCGGCGAAAACGAGATTCAATTCGGCTATAGCAGCCTGTACTTGCTTCTGGCCGACGGACGCAGCGAGCCACGCCCGCTCATAGAACGCACGGCCGAACAGGAAGTTTACTTTAACCCCGCCTGGTCACCAGACGGTCAGCAGCTTTATTATTCACACGTGCGGCCCATTGATGAAGAACTCTTTACGTTTAGCACCACGCTGGAGCGGCTCAATTTGACGACTGGTGAAGTGCAAATAATCGCTGAGAATGGTATCTGGCCCCGTCTTTCGCCAGACGGCCGTTTCCTGGCTTACGTCCATATTGATCCAGATTCACTGGCGGCAGAGCTGATACTGGCCAACAGCGACGGTACGAATCCCAGCGTCGCTGTACCGCGTGAGCATTTCGCAACAGTGGACGCCCCCTTCTTTTCAACGGATGGGCAGTGGCTTTACTTTTCGGCCGTAGAAGAGCAAATGAGCTCTGCCAGTTGGTGGGAACAGTTGTGGGGCGTTGAGGTGGCTTCGGCCCATAATTTACCGTCCCGCTGGTGGCGCGTTCCGGTAAGCGGCGGCGAGCCAGAACCAATCACCGTGGAGGCGCGAGTCGGGCAGTATGGGGCCATAGCGCCAGACGGCCGTTCTCTGGCTTTTAGTTCGCAGTCCGGCA
>JBHIWP010000008.1:0-53679 GCA_041987425.1 Promineifilaceae bacterium (SeqCode)
TGTCTTCCCACTTCTTTTCCGTTATATAATCTGTCAAGCCGGTCATGCCATTCTCCTTTTTGATGTGGTGTCAAAAAAGAGTGCGCTTGATCGGCTTCTTTGTCAATAAAAACTCACAATTAAGGTTAGAGGCAAACTTTTGTCATGTTTGCTTGCCTCGCCACAAACTAGACCGTATAGTAAGGTAAATTACGGCAATTTGCGTAAGCCACAGAACATTGTTGAAATTGCTAGGGCCAGAGTGGTTTATGGCTACGTTCGGAAAATAAAAGCTTCTTTGAGTTAGCTCGACTTTGAGGGCTTTTTGTTCTCCACTTACCCACATCTGGGAGTTAAAGAAATGACAAATAGCGAGAAAGTTCTGGTGATTGATGACAGCCGGGAAATGCTGCTGATAATGAAGAATTTGCTGCTTAACAATGGCTATATTCCATTACTGGCAGAAAATGGATCCACTGGTCTAAATATGGTGGAGAAAGATAACCCAGATCTCATCGTCCTGGACCTGAATATGCCCATTGTAGATGGGTGGCAGGTGTGTAAAAAGATCCGAGAGAAGTCGGCCGTTCCCATCATTATTCTGACAGCCGCCCATGTGACGGATGAAGACACAGTACGCGGGCTGGATATGGGAGCCAATGATTACATCACCAAGCCATTTAACCAGCACGTGATGCTGGCTCGCATTCGCTCCGCTTTGCGCTGGTCCAACAAGGCCCCAGACGGCAAGCTCTATGAAGATGATACGCTTTCCATCAATGTGCGTAAGCGGGAAGTGATTAAAAACGGTGAGCAATTGAAGCTTACAAAGAAGGAGTTTGCCTTGCTTACCGCCCTGGTTTTGGAATCACCTGGTGTGGTGGGGCACGAAGATCTGTTTGCTAAGGTGTGGGATAGCTCTTACACTTTTGACGTCAATTATGTACGTATTTTTGTGGGCCATTTGCGCAAAAAGCTGGAGGAAGACCCTTCTAATCCCGTCTATATTCACAATGAGCGTGGCGTCGGCTATCGGTTCGAACGCCTTGAAGAGACTGTTGTAGCAAACGAACTTTAGCAAGAGCCGACGGTGCTTACTCCTCTTTCCCAATAGCCACAATCAAGCTGTTCACATGCTGCTGAATAATATTTAGTCGGCTAACTACTTCTGCTCGTTCGCCGGGAGGCAGGCCTTTGGCGCGAATGCGGGATAGATGCTGCATGATATACCCCAGCCGGGTAATGTTATCCACCCGCATGGTGCCGGGAGCCAGGTCGGGCAAAGTGTCTTCTTCTCGCAGTAAGGAACCGGGTTTGGCCTGAGTAAGCGGCTCAGCTTCTTCAGGCAGTTCATCTGGCATGTGAAAAGCGGGGTCATACGGCCGTTCCTCAGCTTCTTCCATCTCCTGCAGCTCTCGAATAGTCTGATAGACTGTTTTGTCAGGGTTTGCTTTCAGGTAAGTGGCCACATTCTTTACCTCAGCGGGCGATAAATCTCCAGCCAGGCGGGCCTTGTGAAGGGCTCGCTGCTGAGATGGCTTCAGCCCCTGATAAATGCGCGTATCCCTTTCGCTCAGCACCCCGTCACGCACATCATCCTTAATTTCATCCGGTAGATCCAGCAGCTTGATAAGCTGGTGAATACGCTGGCGCGAATAGCCTAGCCGTTTACCTACCTTGGCCCAGGAAATCTTTTTTCCCCATGGCTCATCGCTGGTTACACCCTCTTCACGAGCGGCGTCGAGCTCATTTTGCATCAGTGCCCGCAGGCGCAGCAGCCCAGCTGCCCGGTCCACATCGTTTAAATCCTCGCGCTGAATGTTTTCTACCAGCTGCCGCACAAAGCGGGTAACGCTGTCATAGTTCCGCCGCTGCACCACAGCCGGAATGGTTTTCAGGCCAGCCATTTCGGCCGCCCGCCAGCGTCGCTCACCATGGACGATCAGGTAGTTGTTGGGAGCTATCTCGGTCACCTCAATAGGCTGAATCACGCCGTCCTGGCGGATACTTTCGCTTAGCTCTTCAAGGCTCTCCTGGGGGAAGGTCTGGCGCGGCTGAGAAGGATCTGGCTGAATGGCATCAATGCGTAGAGCCAGCAGCACCAAACCAGACGCCTGCTCCACGTCATCCCTGGTTGCAAACAGTTTTTCCAGGTCGCCAGCATGGGGCTTACTAGGTTGAGTAAGGTTGATTTTGCCTCGTTTTTTTCTTCCCATGCTAGGCTCCCTTCACGATTTGTTTTGCAACCAGGCGGTAAGCTTCTGCCCCCTGCCCATTGCTATCGTAAGTAATGATGCTCTGCCCGGCGACGGCGCTTTCTGCAAAGCGCACCGAGCGTTTTACAATTGGCTCGAAAATGCGAATACCGTCACCGTATTGGTTATCAATAGCGGCCAGTATGTCGCGTGTCAGCGTGGTACGAGTGTCTGCCATAGTGAGCAGAATGCCTTCGATAGTGAGGTTGGAGTTTAGCTTTTTGCGGCGGACGGTTTCAATACTGGACAGGATCATCAAGGCGCCTCGGGCGGCCAGATATTCCGTTTGGATGGGAATGATGACGCTGGAAGCGGCCGTTAAGGCATTGACGACCAAAAGACCCAGCGACGGATTGCAATCGATCAAAATATAGTCGTACTGCTTTTTCACCTCGCTCAAAATAGTAGCCAGCACGCGTTCCCGGCTGAGTGTGTTGATCAGCGACAGCTCAATCAAGCTCAGCTCTGCCTGTGACGGCAGAAGGTGGAATTTTTCATCCGTCTCATAAATGGAGCCCAAGACATCGCTTTCGTAGCCATCAATTTCGGCTCTAAAGGCATCATAAATAGTGGGGCTGAGATTGTCAGGGTCAAAGCCTGCATGTTGGGTGAGGTTGCACTGGGGGTCCAGGTCCACTGCCAAAACGCGGTGGCCCATCTCTCCCAAAGCGGCCGCCAGATTAATGGTAGTTGTGGTTTTGCCCACACCACCTTTCTGCATGGCAATAGCAATAATTTTGGTCATCGCTTCTCCTTAAAGAGCCTTGTTGGTGCTTAACCGTTTTGATTGCTGCATTCATTTTTCTGCTAAACAATAACACGAAGGGAAAGGAGCGTCAAAGAAGTGTCAACCGGGGTTGACACTTAGTTTTGGGACCTTAATCTCCTCATTGAACGACAAAAATATGGCTAAATTGGGACCTTTTAGACAGATAGGGTGTACAAATCATCGCAAATTGCGTACAATATAACGCACTGTGTTATATTTGGTAACGCATCGTGTTATAAGCATGATTATGGCGAATGAATAAACCGGCAGCTTTAGGTAATCGGCGATAGGTTTTTCAGAAAAACGAGTTAAAAATGAGCTCATCATCCCCACTTTCCCATTCAAACTCTGATGATGTATTTGATTTTGTCATTATTGGGTCCGGCTTTGGCGGCAGCGTTTCGGCCATGCGCCTGACCGAGAAAGGGTATCGCGTGCTGGTGCTGGAGCGCGGCAAACGGTATCGTGCTGAAGATTTCCCCAAAAGTAACTGGAACATTTTTAAATATTTGTGGCAGCCTGCTCTGCGCTGTTTTGGCATCATGGGCATCAATTTTTTGAATGACATGATGATTTTAAACGGCAGTGGGGTGGGGGGAGGCAGCCTTGTGTATGCCAGTACGCACATAGAGCCGAGTGAGCAATTCTATGACGCGCCAGAATGGGCGGATCTTGCCGACTGGCGTGCAGAACTGGCGCCACATTTTAAAACGGCTAACCAGATGCTGGGCGTACGGGAAAATCCGCTGTTTTGGCCTGCGGACTACCGGCTGCAAGAGATTGCCCAGGAGATGGGCCAGGGGCACACCTTCAAGCCCACGCCCGTAGCTATTTTCTTTGGCGATCCGGGGGAGACGGTGCCGGACCCATATTTTGGGGGAGAGGGGCCTGCACGTGCTGGCTGCGTGCATTGCGGCGGCTGTATGGTGGGCTGTCGGCACAATGCCAAAAACACGCTGGACAAGAATTATCTTTACTTTGCAGAGAAGTGGGGGGCAGAAGTGCGGCCAGAGGCGAATGTATTGGAAATACGGCCGTTATACAGTCCACAGCCCGATTCAGCCAGATATGAAGTGACGTACGAAAGAATCACTGACTGGGTGTTTAAGCGCAAGCGGCAGGTGCGAGCCCGCAACGTAATTGTCTCGGCTGGCGTGCTGGGCACGGTTAACTTGCTGCTCAAGTGCCGCGACGAACTCAAAACGCTGCCGCTTTTGTCTCAGCAGCTAGGCTGGATGGTGCGCAGTAACAGCGAGGCCCTGATGGGCGTCACGGCTCGCGAGGGTGAAGTCGATTACTCTAAGGGCGTGGCGATTACTTCTCACTTTTGGCTGGATGAAATGACAAGTGTGGAGCCGGTGCGCTATTCGCGCGGTTCATCGCTGATGCGGAACCTGGCGGTACCAGTGGTGAGTTTGCAGGGAAGCGGCTGGCGGCGCTTTGCTCGTTTTATAGTAGAGGGGGCTAAACGGCCGTATGACTTCCTGAAAGCCCGTATTTTGCCCGACTGGGCCAGGGATTCCACTATTTTGCTCATTATGCAAACAGCCGAAAACCGCATGCGGCTGAAGCGCGGGCGCAGCGTCTTTACATTGTTCCGCCGGGGCCTGGTGAGCGAGCTAGACAAACGC
Organism: Promineifilaceae bacterium (SeqCode); assembly: GCA_041987425.1. Classification (GTDB taxonomy): domain Bacteria; phylum Chloroflexota; class Anaerolineae; order Promineifilales; family Promineifilaceae; genus Leptofilum. The sequence continues at coordinate 4,635 of JBHIWP010000008.1, forward strand.
GTGCCGATTCCCGCTGTGATCGAAGCCGGGCGCAGCGTGGTGAGCCGTTTTGCTGAGAAGATTAACGGCATTCCGCAATCGACCGTCAATGAGGTGTTGCTAGAAAAGCCATCGACGGCCCATATTTTGGGTGGGTGTGGCATTGGCGCCAGTGAAGCAGAGGGCGTTATTAACGCCCGGCACGAGGTTTTCAACTATCCAGGGCTGTTTGTGGCGGATGGTTCGGTCATTCCGGCCAATTTGGGCGTGAATCCCAGCCTGACGATTACGGCGATGACGGAGCGGGCGATGAGCCTCATTCCAGATGCTGACGAGGCCGAATTGGTACGGCCGTTAGCCGCCCCCGCCAATTTAGCAGAGCCTGTAGCCAGAAACGGCCGTCGCCAGCGCGTTCTGGTGTGGGCCGGATTGGCCTCTTTGGGCAGTCTGTTATTATTTAATCTGTGGAAAAAGAAAGTCGCCCCGACTATTTAACGTAAATAGGTCTAACAATTGAGGAGCGTGATGCATGGGAACTGTTGAAGTGAGCAAAGGTCAACCGTTAAATGGCAAGGTAGAAATTTTGCCGTTTGTTAACCCGGCTACGGGCGAGCAGTTTGGCTCTGTGCCCATGACGACGCTGGCTGGCGTACAGTCAGCCCGGCGCGAGATGGGGGCCGCTGCCCAAATATGGGCTGCCAAACCGGTCAGAGAGCGGGTGCACATTGTGCGTAAGCTGCAAACATTGCTAATTGATGAGATGGATAAGATTACGGCCGTTTTGAATCAAGATAACGGCAAGAGCCGCCAGGATGCACTGGCCGAGCTGTTCATGAGCGTAGACCTCATCAACCAATATTGTCACTATGCGCCGCGCTGGCTGCGCCGTCGTCGCGTATCCCCGGGATTACAGCTTTTTAAGCGGTGCTACATTGAGCAGCATCCATATGGCGTGGTTGGACTCATTGGCCCGTGGAATTACCCGCTTGTGCTCATCATTCCGCCGATGGTCTCTGCCTTGCTGGCAGGGAATACCGTACTTGTGAAGCCATCGGAAGTGACGGCGGCAACCGGCGTGATGATCGAGCAGCTTTTGCGGAGGGTGCCGGAACTGGCTCCGTTTGTGCGCTTTTTGCACGGAGACGGCCGTGTAGGCGCAGCGCTTGTGCAGTCGAAGCCGGACCTCATCTTCCTCACAGGCTCAACGCAAACCGGGCGACTGGTTATGAAAGCAGCTGCCGAGAATATGACGCCCGTCATTTGTGAACTGGGCGGCAAAGACCCGATGATTGTTCTGGAAGATGCCGACGTGGAAGCAGCAGCCCGCTGGGGAGCCTGGGGCGCATTTTACAACACAGGGCAGACGTGCATGGCGGTTGAGCGCATCTACGTGGTTGAGTCAGTCTATGATCGTTTCCTGGAAGCGTTTTTAGAGGAAACGCGCAAGGTGAAGCAAGGCTACAGCCCCGACATTGACAATCCTAACCATATTGGTCCCCTGACGTTTCAGCGGCAGGTAGAGATTATAGAAGCTCACGTGCAGGATGCGCTGGAGAAGGGCGCACATATCATTCAGGGGGGCAGGCGAGAGGAAATGTATATGGAGCCCACCGTTATTGTAAATGTTGATCACAGCATGAAGCTTATGCGTGAAGAGACGTTTGGCCCCGTTGTGCCTATTATGATGGCCGATGATGAGGTCCACGCCATTCAGCTGGCCAATGATTCTAACCTGGGCCTGAGCGCATCTGTTTGGAGCAAAAGCCTGGCACATGCAGAGCGGGTGGCTCATCAGCTAAACGTGGGCTCAGTAAACATCAACGACACTATGTCTCACTTTGCCATTCCGCGCCTGCCCTTTGGCGGCGTGAAGGAGTCTGGCATTGGCCGAACGCACGGCAAGCGGGATATGCTGCAATTTACCCAAACTCGGGCCTTCGTGGTGGGCAAGCCGCCCCAGCCGTTTGATATTGCTACGCGGATGCGTGAGCCAGGAAATTATCGTTTGGGGGCGAGCATTATTCGCCTGGCCTTTGGCACCACGCTTAAGCAAAAGCTGGAACCAGTGATGGAGCTGTTGGAAGAAAAAGAAATAAAGCCGAGAGCTAAGAAAGTGGGAACGGCCGTTGGAATTTCGGCCGCTTTAGGAGCCGCAATATTGGCCTTTGTGCTGCGGCCACGCAGATAATTTTGGTTTGGCCGTGATGCGTGACTAGCAAGACGTTTCACGCATCACGGCATTATGAATGATTAGCCAGGGCGTGCCGCCAGCGTGACGCTTACTGTTTGCGCCTGGCCATCTCGAAAGATTTCCAGCTCAATTGTTTGGCCCACTACCGTTTGCTGCACCAAATAGCCGAGCAAATCGTCAAATGCTGTGATCTCACGGCCGTCTACGCCAATAATGACGTCCGGGCTGCTGCCACCGCGCAAACCCGCCGCTGCCGCCGGGCCACCGTTTATTACCTCACCAATCAAAATACCGCTCTGGTTAGAGGGCAGGCCCAGCCTTGCGGCCGCTTCTTCAGTAATGAGGCCGCCAGAGATGCCTAGCCACGGGGTATCTACACGGCCGTTGGCGATAATTTGCGGCACGATATTGCTAACAATGTTGGCCGGTACGGCATAGCCAATGCCAGAGGAGCCGCGCACGGGCGATTCAATGGCGGTATTGACGCCAATCACCTCACCGTGCAGGTTAAGCAGCGGACCGCCGGAGTTGCCCGGATTGATGGCCGCATCCGTCTGGATGATGTCGGGAATTTGGAAAGACGTTCCGTTGGGGCCAACTGCACCGGGAAAGAGGCGGTCCAGGGCAGAAATAATGCCCGTGGTCATGCTGCTCTGCAACCCAAACGGGCTGCCAATGGCAATAACGATTTGGCCTACCTTTAGTGCATCCGAATCGGCCAGCGTCACCGGCGTGATGTCAGCGATTTTGCTGGCGTCTACCTGAAGCACCGCTAGATCAGACGAGGGATCTGTGCCCACAACGGTGGCAGGCAGGTCCAGGCCGTTGTCAAAACGAACGACGATTTCAATTCCACCGGCAACAACGTGATTGTTGGTTACAATGTGGCCCTGGGTATCGTATAGAAAGCCAGAGCCTTGCCCACTGCCTACAATAATGTTAACGACGGCCGGATTGACCTTTTCATAGATGGAGACGTAGGTCTGTTCCTGGGCAAACAGATCGGCCATCGGGTTGTTAACGGCCGTATCGCCCGCCGGAGTTATTGGCTCGGCAACTTCAGAGCCAGTTTCCACTAATGGTTCTTCCAAAACGGCCGTTTCCGGCACGGCAGCTTCGGAAATGGTGTTGACAGTTTGGGTGATGGGATCGGTAACGGCCGTTTCTACCGCACCGCAAGCCGCCAACATCATTGCCAGCACGGTAAAAAGCGACAACCACAGCCAGTTGATACGAATATGTTTATTCATTTTGCCTCCAAAATAGATTATTTGAATATCTCAATGGAGGACAGTTTGGCAGGCAATTGCAAACAAAGTGTAAAGTGTGGCTAAGAGGGATTTAATAGCTGTGTGAGCGGGGGATGAGTGGGAGCGAGTGAGAAGTAAAAAGTGGAAGAGTCACTTTTCACTTTTTACTTTTCACTTATATACTTGAGAACAAGATTGCAGATAAGGATAAGTGAATTATGCAGAGAGCAGACGGCCGTTCTCCCAACCAGCTGCGCCCCATAGCCTTCGTGCCTCATTTTACTAAGATGGCAGAAGGATCTGTGCTGGCGAAATTTGGCGAGACGCAGGTGCTGTGCAACGTCACCATTGAAGAGAGCCTGCCGCCGTGGCTGCGCAATCAGGCAGAGCCACAAGGCTGGTTAACGGCCGAATACGCCATGCTGCCGCGCAGCACCCAGCAGCGCACCCGGCGCGAGCAGCGCTGGCCAAAAGGACGCACCCAGGAAATCTCGCGGCTCATCGGGCGCAGCCTGCGCATGGCGCTGGATTTATCCCTGTTGGGCGAGCGCACAATCACCGTCGATTGTGATGTGCTGCAAGCCGACGGCGGTACGCGTACCACAGCGATTTGTGGTAGCTGGGTGGCGCTGCAGCTTGCGTTACGGCCGCTCATTGCCCGGGGCACCTTGCCGGAAGCGGTGAGCAAGCAGCAAATTGCCGCCATTAGCGTGGGAATCGTCGATGGCGTGCCGCTGCTTGACTTGCCTTACGTCGAAGATGTTGCTGCTGAGGTGGACATGAATGTGGTGATGACTGCGGCTGGCTTGCTGATAGAGGTGCAGGGAACGTGTGAAAAAGCGCCGTTTAGCCGCACTGAATTTGACCAGCTTTTGACGCTGGCCGAGCAGGGAATTCAGCAAATAACGGCCGTTCAGGAACAAATTGTGAGTAGCTCATAATTAATTTGGAAATAACAGCAATTCGTATAGTAGAAGGCGAAATCGGTCGTTTTTATGCCAAATTCGGCCTAAAATTGGAAGAAAGCCCTTGAAAACTGCCTCAGCGCAACGCAAACCCAACTGGCTCAAAGCAATATTACAAATGAAGTGCCCCAATTGTCGGCAGGGAAATGTGTTCCGTAGACCTTTGCAAATGTATGAGAATTGTCCCAACTGCGGTATTCGGTACGAGCGCGAAGACGGCTACTTTATGATGGCTGTTTTTGTAGGGTACGTGATGAGCTTTTTTGTTGCGGTGCCTGCCGTGGTGATTTTATATTTCACGATACGGCCGTCTATCTGGGGCTATCTCATCGGCGCAACTGTTGCCCTCTTGCTGGCCTCCCCGCTCATCTTCCACTACGCCCGCGTCGTCTGGATGTTTATCGACCAGGTGCTAGACCCGCGACCAGAAACGAAGAAGGTAGGAACAAGTAAAAAGTGATAAGTAAAAAAGCTCTTTTCACTTTTTACTTATCACTTTTCACTCATGGCTTGACCGCACCGAAGGCAGCAAACACACTGTTCTTGTGCAAAATTTCTGCATTCACAAAGCCAATTTCGCGTAACAGATCAATTTGGAAGAGCAGGGGGCGGGGGGAGTCCTCGGCGGCAATGTAGGCGAAGACGTGGTCGCGGTACCCTTCGTCTTTGAGTTCGCTGAGGTAACGGCCGTACCGCGCTACCATCATTTGTTCAATAGCCTCAGCCGTGTGCGTCACCAGATCAGAGATCCACAGCGAGCCACCCGGTTTAAGTGCCCTGAAAAACTTCTGAAAAACGGCCGTCCACTCAGCATCTTCGCGCAAATGGTGCAGCACAGCCGCTGCCACAATAATGTCAAACTGTTCATCTGCCAGATTAAGGTCTCGAATGTCTGACTGGTAAGTGTGGATACGGCCGTTGCTCACTCTCTGTATGCGTTCTTTGGCGCGCGTGAGCATGGGCTGGCTCAGATCAACGAGGGTTATCTCACGGTTGGGAAGCTTTTCCAGCATCTTCAGGCTGTAGTTGCCTGCGCCGCAGCCCACATCCAAAAGGTGTGTGGCGTCTGGATTGGTCACCGCGGCTGCACTGGTGATCAGCTCCAGCGCCACCGTGGCATCTACCGTGGAAGACTGACCCGTTTGCAGGTTAGAAAATCGCTCCACGTCATTGTCGAACCGCTGTCGAATCTGCTCAACGGTTGATTTTTTTTCAATCGGGGGGATGGACATTGCAATTCGCTCCTCAAAAAAAATAGGCCAAGCTTTAAACTTGACCTACCTAATCGTAATGGAGAAAGCGGATTTTGACGAGAAAGTGAGCGATAAAACAATGTTATGAACGGCCGTTCAGCAGTGCACCAACGCCTAACAAAATTAAGGCGAGCGGCCAGAAAAAGCTCCAGCTCAGGTTAAACAAGAAGAAGAGGGCAATCATCGCCATAAAACCACCGCCAATGAGCGCCCCGCGTGCATCGTGGCGTAGACGGCCGTGCGCCCGATAACCGTGCCATGCGTCATTGAGCTTACACATTGCCGGAACAAAAATGAACAGCGCCCACCAGTTATGAAGATAAAACCCCGTGAGCTGACTTAGCAAAAACACGGTACCAACGCCAATAAGAATTAGGCCACCAGTTAGGTTACCGCTCTGTCGTTTTACGCGGTGGACCTGACGATCAGGACTCCCTTCGCGCATTGCTTCTTTTTCTGCTTCTTTTAAGCTTTCAATCGTGTCAGACATCGTTACCTCCGCCCAATTAGCTATTTTTTGTAGGTTATTGTAATAGTCGGCTATACGGAGGCAGTTGGGCAAAGTTTCAGGTAGCTTCAGATTGGACCATTTTCTGCTTAATGGCAAAAATCCGGGGGAAAATGGTCCAATCTCTAAGATTAAGACGGTGTGATAGTGCCGGGGACGATGAAATCGGCCGTTTGAATCGTAGAATGTTCTGCCAGAAGCTGGTGAATTTCTTGAAGGTGTTCCTCAGTGAGCTGGTTTTGGTCATCCTGCTTCAAGTTTTTACGGGCCAGACTGGACCCTTGTTGGGAGTCTCGTTCAAATGCTTTCACCCCCAGGGCAATGCGCTCAAGCGTTGTGGGCAAATTGCAATATTCGAAGAGGGTGCACACGATTTGTTCCGGTTCAGCAATCATATCCTCATAGCGCACGGCGCACATGGGAATGCCTGCGTTGTGCAGCTCCACATATTTTTGCATGCCAGAGAGCCAGGCCAGCATACTAAACTCCACTTTGGATAGACTGCCATTGGTGGCGCGTTCGGCATACTTTTGGAGCAGCGGCACAAACTTGCTGCGTACTCGCAGATTGGCCGCGTCCATTTCTTCATTCTCTGCCTCCACCGTTTTAAAGGCACGGGCAATGGAACGGGCGCGGTCTTCGGCGTTGCGGTAGAGGAAGATGTGTTTGGACTCGGGCGCGACCTGATGCAGCAAATCGATCATCACTGTGGAAAAGCTGCGGAATTTGATGGCGTACATGGCGGGGGAAATTTGCTTAGTGGGACGACACTGCACCTGGATGACGGCATCCAGCAATTGAGCCATTTCCGCTTCGTTGCTGCCGTCTGGCTCACGCCGCTTAACAATCTCGGTGAACGCTTCTGGCTCAGACAGGCTAAGCACGTCTGGCAGGTTGTTGAAGACGGTGCTGAGCAGGGTGGAGCCACAGCGGCCCACGGAGTGAATGAGGATGAGCCGCTTATTGGGTTGGCGCACCATATTTGCCAGCTTGAGGAAGCTTTTATAGCTCATGCTGTAGGCGCGAATTGCGTTGTCGTATTGGGCTTGGTAGAGAAACGGCCGTTGCGACAAATCAACCTCAGGCGGTGTCTCAACAAAAATGGCTTCCCGGTTGAAATGGTTCAGAGCATAAAGGCTGATGTTTGGGTTCTGAGCAATCGTTTTGAGCGAAACGGTGCCGCCAGGCGTCACGTCGAAGTCGCGCAGGCTGACGAAGCTTGTGGGGTTACTGCGCACCTTTTGGTTGATGTTGAGCACACGGGCGCTGGTAATAAATTTGCGTAAGATTCTTTGCATTGGTTTTCACATAAAAACCTGACAGCATCCAAGAGGCTGTCAGGTTTAATTTCTTCAATAGATGCTTTGCTTAAGGTAGCTTCGATTATCGATTCTCAATCTAACAGTTGGCCTTAAATACTGCGCCGCTACGGAGCCCAGCGACGATGTTCGACCAACATGCAGGCATCTTGTACCACGTCTAAACCGGCGGCTTTGGCCTTTTCGGCAGCCGCCTGGTTGGCAATGCCCAACTGCATCCACACGGCCTTCGCCCCAATCTCAATTGCCTGGTCAACAAACGGCGGCACGTTTTCGCTGCGCTGGAAGAGCAGCACCAGGTCAACGGGTTCGGTAATGTCATTTAGGGTGGGAACGGCCGTTTCTCCCAGCCCTTCCGTCAGATTCGGATTCACGGGAATGATGCGATAGCCTTGCTCCTTCAGGTAGGCCGGTACGTAGTAACCAGCTCTTGCCGGTTTGGATGAAAAGCCAACCACAGCAATCGTCTTGGCTTCAGCCATAATTTTTTCCATTGTATTATTCTTCATTATTTCCTCAATTTTTCTCTTGATGATTCTCTACCGCAACCAGGTTTGTCGTGGCATAATGGTGCCCAACAGGCCGCTTTTGGCCTCATTTTAACGTAAGCACGCTCAAGTTGACGATTTTACTCACGTAACAGTGTGGAGAGTGGCCGGATGGAAGCTGCTTTAACCCCCGATTTAAGTGACTACTCATTCAATGCCGATCTTACTCAGGCAGGCACCCTGCCAGCCCGCTGGTATACGGATCCTGCCTTGCTGACTCTGGAAAACGAACTGATTTTTGCCAAAACGTGGCAGCCGGTTGGCCGGGCCGAATTGGTCCTGCGCCCTGGTGACTTTTTCACCTGTGAGCTGGCCGGGGAACCGCTGGTGATTACACGGGACAAAGCCGGTGTGCTGCGCGGTTTTTACAACGTATGCCGCCATCGGGCCGGGCCGGTAGCCAGCGGCAAGGGAAACCGCAAAAGTTTGCAGTGCCGCTATCATGGCTGGACGTATGGGTTAGACGGCCGTTTACGCAACGCGCCAGAATTTGAAGGCGTGGCCAACTGGCGCAAAGAGGATGTCTGCCTTCCCACGGTGCGCGTGGCAGAATGGGGTCCCTTTATCATGGCGTGCCTGGATGACGAGGCGCCGCCGCTGGACGCTGTTCTGGGTGACATAGAGCGCGAAGTAGCGGCCAAAGCCATCCCAATGGCCCGGATGAGCCTGATTGAACGGCGTGATTACATCATTAACTGTAATTGGAAGGTCTACATTGATAACTATTTGGAAGGGTATCACATTCCCATTGCCCATCCTGGCCTGTTCCGCGAGATCGATTATGACCAGTACCGCGTAGAAACGTTCCCCACGTACTCTAAACAGCATGCCCCCATGCGCCCTGCCAGCGACGTTGATGCCCTGGACCGAGATCGCCGCTTTTTACGCACTGAGGCAGAAGAAGAGGCGCTTTACTATTGGGTTTTTCCCAACTTTATGCTTAACTTTTACCCAGACAATCTGCAAATAAACATTATCTTGCCGCTGGGGCACGACCGAACGCTCACTATTTTTGAATGGTATTTTGAGCAGCCGGGCACCGGGGGCGGCTGGGAAAGCATGCAGAACTCTATTGCCTTCAGCGACCAGGTACAGCAGGAAGATATTGAGATTTGCGAAACGGTGCAGAAAGGTTTACAGTCAAGGTCCTATGATATCGGCCGTTTTTCTGTGCAGCGTGAGAACGGTGTTCATCATTTCCATTCGTTACTGTATCAATATCTATCCCGATCAACCCCAAGGAGGTGAGGCCAGACCAGCAACCTGAAAGCACACATTTTTGTTAATGCCTGTAAACCGTAGTAAGTGGTCAGTAATTAGTGAGGAGAAGTTCGCGTGCAGCAAGCAAACCAATTACTGATAACCGATTACCAAATACTGAACACCAAAACTATTTCCCCATACAATCAAAAAACTTTCTTGGAGGAGAAGCACATGAAGAAGTTATTTCCTATCTTTCTGGTTCTTTCTGCACTTAGTTTGTTACTGGCCGCCTGTGGTGGTGGCGAAGCCGACGACTTGTTGAGTGAAATTGAAGAGCGCGGTACCATTCGTGTTTCCACCGATGCCAATTATGCCCCCCAATCTTATCTGGACGAAAGCGGTAACTTTGTTGGTTTTGATATTGACGTAGCCACCGAAATTGCTGAGCGCCTGGGCGTAGAGGTTGAATTTGTAACGCCAGACTGGGACGTGATCACTGCTGGAAACTGGGGTGGCCAGTGGGATATGAGCGTCGGTTCAATGACCGTTACAACCGATCGCCAACAGGTGCTGGATTTTGCCGAGCCAGCTTATTACTATACGCCCGCACAGTTTGCCGCCGCCGACGGCTCTAGCATTGATTCGTTAGAGGATGTAAACGGTCAGGCGGTTTGTGTGGGACTTTCTACGACTTATGAAACGTGGCTAAGTGGAGATATTGCGGCGCTTGGTTTGCCCGATAGCAGCTTTTACGCCGAGCCGCCTGCCGACGTCACAATTATCCCCTTACAGACCGACAACGACTGCTTCCAATCGATTCAGGCAGGACGCGATGAGTTTCAGGTGTTCCTGACTTCGAACACGGTGGTACAGGCCGCCATTGACGGCGGCGTGCCGGTTTCACGCGTTGGCTCCCCTGTTTTTTCTGAGAACCTGGCGGTGGCCTTCGACAAGAGCAGTGAGTTAAGTAACGACACGTTAGTTGAACGCGTTAACGAAATTATTGCAGAAATGCACGCCGACGGGACATTGACTGAACTCTCTATGAAATGGTTTAGCGAAGACCTGACCACGAATCCTGTCCAATAAGCTGTTTGCATAACCCGCACCTCCCGCAAGTTACACTCATTACTGCGTTTTAAGTGAATTTGCGGGAGGTTTTGTTTCATATAGGAGAAGAGCCATGCGCACAACGGCCGATTTACCCGACGCCACCAATCAGGCCCGCATCATTCAGGAGCTGCGCCGCCAAAAGCGACTGCGCTTCAGCCTGGGCGTGAACGTGTCTTACCTGGTTTTGTTGGCCGTGCTGGTCTTTGCCTTTAGCAGCCTGGAGTTTGCCATTTTAGGCGTTGAATTCTCCACCATTGCTCTGGATTGGGCCTTTATCAGCGAACGGACCCCTTTTATTTTTGGCGGCGTTGGGCTTACGGTTTTACTTTCTGTTTTATCCATAGCCCTGGCGTCGGTTCTGGCGCTGTTGGGCGCGCTGGGTCGCCTGTCTAAATCGCCGCCTGCCTATGCGCTGGCCACATTTTACATCTCACTGATTCGGGGCACGCCGCTGCTGCTGCAAATCTTCTTCTTTTTCCTGGCCCTGCCGCAGCTAGGCATTACGCTTACCGGATTAACGGCCGGTGTTCTGGCCCTGGGGCTGAACTATGGGGCATACATGACGGAAATAATGCGGGCCGGCATCCAGTCGGTTGGGGTGGGCCAGCGGGAAGCGGCCCTGGCGATTGGCATGACACAGCGGCAAATCTTGCGGCGCATCGTACTGCCCCAGGCTTTCCGATTGGTCATTCCGCCCATTGGCAATCAGTTTATTGCCATGCTCAAGGATACGTCGCTCATTGCCACTACCGGCTTTGTTTGGGAAATTTTGTGGCGGGCGCAGAAGGTGGGGCGAGCTAATTTTCGCAGTTTAGAGGCGTTATTGATTGCGGCCGTTTTCTACTGGATCATAACGATTATCTTCTCGGCCGTACAGTCTCGCCTGGAAACGTACATGGCGCGCGGAGAACGATCTTTATGAGCCATATCGTGCGCGTGACCAACCTCAATAAGCATTTTGACCACGTTCACGTGCTTAAAGATATTTCTTTTGACGTGGCCCCCGCCGAAGTTATTTGCATCATTGGTCGCAGCGGATCGGGCAAAAGCACGCTGCTGCGCTGTATTAACTTTTTAGAGCAGCCGGAGTTTGGCACGGTGGAAGTGGATGGCGTGCGGGTGGAAGCCGGCGGCAAGGGACAGGCCTACCAGCAGCAAATCCATGCGCTGCGTCTCAAAACCGGGATGGTGTTCCAGTCGTTTAACCTGTTTGGCCATATGACAGCACTGGAAAACGTCATTGAAGGGCCGGTGACGGTGAAGGGGATGCCCAAAAGGACGGCCGTCGAGCTGGGGATGCACAACCTGGACAAGGTGGGACTGGCCGAAAAGCGGGACCAATACCCGTCGCGACTCTCTGGCGGGCAGCAGCAGCGGGTGGCCATTGCCCGGGCATTGGCCATGGAGCCCAAGGTGATGCTGTTCGACGAGCCGACTTCGGCGCTGGACCCGGAGCTGATTGGCGAGGTGCTGGCGGTGATGCAGCAGCTGGTGGAAGAGGGCATGACGATGCTGACGGTAACGCACGAGATGGGCTTTGCCCGCAAATTTGCCCACCGCATTTTATACATGCACGACGGCCGTATCATCGAAGAAGGCGCCCCGGAGAAGCTGTTCAACGATCCCGACGACGAACGCACCCGTGCCTTCCTGAGCCACCTGTTAACATAAAATTAGCCACGGATGGACACAGATTTTCACGGATTTATCGATTTTTCCGTGAAAATCCGTGCCAATCCGTGGCCAAAAGGAAAACGATGACGAAAAACTACGGCAGCCAGAGCATGATTGCTCCTTTGCAAACGGTGCTGGTGAAACGGCCGTCTACCGCTTTTGGCAACGCAGACCCGCAGCGATGGCACTATACGGAACGGCCGTTTCTGCCCGAAGCACAAAAAGAGCACGACGCCTTTGTCAATCTGCTGCGCGCTGAGGGAATCGAGGTCGTACACCACGATGTTGACCTGCCGGACCATGCTGACGCCATTTTTGTGCATGATCCGAGCATCGTTACCAATGATGGAGCGGTCATTTTGCAGATGGGGAAGCAGTTAAGGCGGGGAGAGGAAGGGGCGAGTACGGCCGTTTACCAGAAGCTCGGCATCCTTATCCATTACCAGCTGCACGGCGAGGCGCGGGCGGAGGGCGGCGACTTGCTCTGGCTGGATGAAAAAACGCTGGCGGTGGGGCAGGGCTTTCGCACCAACGCCGCCGGCCTGGCCCAGCTGCGCGAAGCTCTCCCCGTCGACGTAGAAATAATCCCCGTGCCGCTGCCTTACTTCCAGGGCGAAGCCGCCTGCCTGCATCTCATGTCGTTCATCAGCGTGGTGGATGTGGACGTAGCGGTGGTGTATCTGCCGCTGATGCCGGTGCCGTTTTACCAGTTGCTAAAGGCGCGGGGTTTTCGGCTGGTGGAGGTGCCCGACGAGGAATTTGCCACGATGGCGCCAAACGTGCTGGCCCTGTCGCCGGGCAACTGCCTGATGCTGGAGAACAATCTCATCACCCAGCAGCGGCTGGAGGCGGCTGGCTGCCGCGTGCAAACCTATCGCGGCAATGAAATCTCACTCAAGGCCGAAGGCGGGGCCACCTGCCTGACACGGCCAGTTTTACGGGGTTAGCTTCACTTTTGGCCGACAAAAAGTTTTCTTGCAACCCAAACTTCTTCGTTTTCCAAAACTTCTCTTTGGCATTCGACGATTGAGCCAGGTGGAAACATCATACTGCTCAAGAATCGACACGCCTTTGGTCAAATTAAGCGAATTTTGTCACGTTAATCAGATAGGCAGGGCAATGCTTCCCGAACGTTGTCTAGTTGGTGACCCTGCGCGACGCGTTCGACCACGTATGACTCACTTCCCCAGCGGTTTTTCCAGCCAACCAGCCCCAATCCAGCCGCATACCAATATGATTCTTCGACGACGCCATGCTGGATCCAGGCCAGCTCGACTACATCGTTTAGCAGCACCTGCCCCGGGGAAAGCCAATCGGCATACTGTACCACAAATATAAGATCGCTCTCGTTCTGATAGGGAGGCTTATGTGGCACCGGCGTACAGTCTGCTTTGTGGAAAAAGGAAACTTTTTCCACCCGGTGGAAGGTAGCGCCAACCGTAAAAAAGCGCGGCATCCACACGCCTTCCACTGTAAAGTAATCACCATCTTTTGTAGCGGTGTTGACTTCCAGAAAGATATGCTTTGTGCCAATGCGCCTGCGCTCCCACTGTTGGTTCCTGGTCATAAAAGAGACGTTTCCTTCTTTTTGAAGCTGAATGCGCTCAACGGACTCGTTTCGATTGTTTTTGCTGACAATAATGTCGCCTTTCTCTGCTTCCGGCAGAAAATAGACAGACATATCTACTTCCTGCCCGGATGGTGCGCTGCTAAGCCTGGTATTGCGAATAAAGTTGAGCGGATTTGTATAATTTTCTAACAGACGGGGCAAATCCAGGCCAGGCCAATCGCCCGGCCTCTCTTTTAGGACCTGCGTCAGGCTAACGTCAAAATGAAGGTGAAATGGTCCGCCGAGCGCATCCTGGCCGATGCGGGCAATTTGCATACCTTTGTGCACTGTATCGTGCTTTTGAACTCGCATGTCCTGAACGTGCGCGTAGCGTGTAAAAGCCGATTCATGTTGAATCACAATAACGTTGCCCCAGACGTCTAGAAAGCTGGCAAAAGTTACCTCTCCATCGGCAACAGCATAAACTGGCTTGCCTCTGTCACCATCATGTGCCTTATTAAGGTCTGCCCCTGTATGGTACGCTTCTCTGCCGGTTGAAAGATTGGTGTAGCGCGTTTCAAAAGGATTGGCATCGATCCAGTTGTTGCCGGACCAGTCTTCCTGGCTCGTGGTGTCGCCAACGGGCCAGCCCCAGGCAGTTGCAGATACGTCGGAGTTTAGCACATTCTCAATGAAGAAATTTACCTGCCACGGCTGGCCGGGCTCTGGCACTTTTGCCCAGTAAACGCGGCGGGGAAAATCGGCAGAGAGCCTTTCAGCCGGTTGGTAGCGAAATTTTTCGCCGTCAAACTCGAAACTTTGCTCCGAAAGAACCGGGTAGAAGCCATCTCTTATGATGGTTGTCATGATCGCAGAACTGGCGTTTATGACAATGCCGGTTGCCACTTGTTTTTCTAAACTTTCGTTCCACAGCTCAAGAAAGAACGACATCGTTTGCCTTCCTTTCAACATCAGAGTTTACTTTAAGCATCTGTATCAGTGTTGGTTACCAGCCGAGATCGATATTGTTTGGTTTGATGAATGTTTTATCAGGACGGCCGTCTAGCCAGTTCATAAACCAAAAATCGCGCTTTTCATCTCTAAAGGCAATATTGCCATTGGCAAAGTCATATTCCTCACCGCCAGACCACTCCAGCGTGATCACCTTTCTTACAGATTGGCCGCTTTTGGGATAGTTTTTGGCTTGCGGTGCCTGCTGTAGTCGCAGCTTATCTACCACATCATTTGAGTTGAGTTTGGCCGAATCACTTTTGCGAAAATGCTGAACAAATTTCCTCGTTTCATAAACTTTGCCTACCACCATGTTGCAGGGCACCCAGGGAGCGCCAATTTCGCCGCCATTAGAGCGAAAGTGGGCATAAAAGCGATCTGGTGCCTCGCTGGTATCCTCAAAACGGAAAATCCAGTCCTCGTCTCTAAATCGGCGAACCCCCAGCCGCTCGTATTCGCCATTTTCTCCTTTAACGTATAGCCAATTTTTGTCATCAATGTGCCAGACCTGTGTGGTTTGTGTACCGCTTACCCCATTTGTCCACAAATACTCCTTATCAAACTGCTGGCGATGTGTTCCGCGAATAAAGGGCAAAACATGGACCACGCTGCCTGTACCGATGGCGGGGCCGTCACCTCTGCCACTGCGGCGGTTGGTGGTGCTTGGGGCTGGCTGTATGATGGGGCGCTGGCTATCAAACACAATACCTTCAGCCCAGATATATCCCTTATCTTCGCCTATCTTGACATGGTAAAAGCCGTTTTCTTTGCCAAGTATTTCTACGGGCGTGCCCGGCTCTACAGAGTAAATAATTGAATAGCCGCTGCCCGGGCCTTTTCTAAAGTTCCACCAAATGGTAGGACCGGTTCGCGCGCCGGTTGGCGTTGGCTCCACAATGTTTGTGCTGCGCGTGGTGTGTGGCGTTTCTATGGGAGTAGTATCGCCACCTCCGGCCCGGATATGAGACAAAATGTGCTGCTCGACGGCCGTATTCGCAATCTCAAATGGTTTCCACTGCCCCTCAAAGCCCACTGTAAAGATGAAAGCGCCTTTTACGTAGGGATCTTCCTGCAATTTCTGGTCATACCATCTGAGCATGTTGGCATAGTGAGCTTCTGTATCTTGAATGCCTTTTGAATTCCAGTAGCTAATGTGGTTTGTCCACGGACCTTTGCTCATTTCAGGCGGGGTAAAGCTTATGGTGTCACAGCCTGCCTCAGTGATTAGCAAGGGCACATTGCCTAAACCGGCCGGTCTGAAGATGTTGTCATAGATGTAGCGATAGCGTAAGACGCCCCAGCCGTATGGATAAGCCTCAACTGGATTACTGGCGCTATCTATACGGCCGAACCAGTGGCCGCTTCTATTATTCTTGCCTACACCAAGGTCTTTTTCGGCCGCCATGTACTCATGCAGGGCAATGTAATGCCCGTGTTCGTGAGCGTGCCGAACGGCCGGTAGCAAGGCCAGCCAAATTTTATCTCGTTCCGGGCTTCCCAGATCGGGCGTGCCGACAGCAAATGAAAAATTAGCCCGCTTTTTGCCGATGGACTCAAAATTTTCCATCATGAAAATTGAGTACTCGGCGTACCATTTGGCTTCATCCTCGTTATCCGGAACCACTTCGTTATCATCTTCCCAAACGTCAATGCGGCTATCCAGTTCATAGCCCGCCTTGTGAAAATTAAACCGCCTGTCTGCAACCACCTTCGGCGAATGCCCCTGATTTTTTAGAGCCTTCCAATCTGTAGGAGCGTTTTGGTCGCGACGGCCAACCGCCAGCACATTGGCTGGCAGTTGGCTGGCTGGACCCTGGCCGGAGGCAAACTTAAACGCTCTGGTTCCTGCTTGAATCCATTTCTGAATACTGCCTGTTGTCTGAAAATGAGGGCCTAATTTGCTGGGCATTGCCTATCCTCCTGTGTTAAGAATTGTGGATCCAAAAAACCACCGGCACGTTCTTAGGTGAACAGCGGTCGGGCATACTTCGGCAAACATTGCCCGATGTATTCGAATTTGGTTCTTAGTGGAATGATGGTTGTGTTGATAGTACCGGATATCGACGCAACTGGTATTGTTGGACAGAGAGCTGTTACTATTGTTTTAGAAGGAGCTACGTTTGCCTGTGACTATTTCAGTATACTTTATCGGTCAAGTCGCTGGCAATGACCTGTTCTGCCCGTTTCTTATCACCATATATTTGGAAACAACATGTTGTTGCTACGGCCGTTACATCTTCCATTACAGCCGTTGAAACCAGCGTGGCGCGTCCACCGCACGGCCGCCCTGCCAAAGCTGGGCAGTGATTTGCATGTGGCCCAGGTGCAGTGCCGTGTGGTCAATGACGTGCAGCAGTGCCCAGCGTACCGGCACCTCACGGTCGCGAGCCGGGCGGGTGCTGTCTAAGTCGGTCTGGGTCAGGTTTTGGAGGACTGTTCTGGTTTGTTGACCGACCGTTTGTAGGGTTTGTTGCAGAACGGCCGTGTCCTCAGCAATCGTCTCAAATTCGGCCGCGCGATCTCGCGTAGCTGGTAAGCCGCCAATCACCTCACCTATCCAAAAATGTTCCGCTCCGGCCACGTGCGTCGCCAGCACCGCAATTGAGTTCATGGCATGGTCTTCACTGCTTTCGTCCGGCCGCCAGTTTAAGGCTTCTTGCGGCAAGGTTTGCAAAATCTTGCCAATCTGCCCGCGCAAATCTTCAATTCGTTCCAAATATGCCGCTGCTTCTCTCAACATCATCGCCTCCATTGTTGGTCAATTTTTAAAAATTGACCTACGGTATTTTGGTCCAACTTTTTTCTCTGTCAAACATCCTGACAACTATTGCGAAAAACGTTATAATGCTCTGACTAAAAAATGAAACCGAATTTCACATTGTGAAACGCAAGAGGAGCAACCCCTATGGCTGTTAAAGAAGCAAAACCAGTTACCGAAGAAATTTACACACGCGCCCCATACTGGTATGACGTACCAGTGTGATTAACCTTACTGAGTCTGAGCGAAAGGCTCTGAGCACCGATGGCCTGTTTCGCGTGGATATCACGCCCTACTTTGCCAGCCTCATCGATCCGGATGATCCCAACTGCCCCGTGCGCAAGCAGGTCATTCCCACCGCTGCCGAAATGGTGCCTTTCCAGTCGATGATGGAAGATTCACTGGCAGAGGATAAACATTCCCCCGTGCCTGGCCTGGTTCATCGCTATCCAGACCGGGTGCTGATGCTCATTACCACGCAGTGCGCCAGCTACTGCCGCTACTGCACCCGCAGCCGCATCGTGGGCGACCCCACGCAAACGTTTAGCCGCGCCGAGTTTGATGCTCAAATCGAATACATCGAGAACAATCCCCAGATTCGGGACGTGCTGTTGTCCGGTGGCGATCCGATGGTGCTGGCGCCCAAGCTGGTGGATATGATTCTGGGCCGCCTGCGGGCTATCCCCCATCTTGAGATTATTCGTATCGGCTCGCGCGTGCCGGTCTTTTTGCCCATGCGCGTCAACGAACAGTTTTGCGAAATGGTGAGCAAATATCATCCATTCTGGCTGAACATTCACGTAAACCACCCCAAGGAGATTACGCCAGAGCTGGCCGCAGCTTGCGACCGCCTCTCCCGCGCAGGCGTGCCGCTGGGTAACCAGAGCGTGCTGCTGGCCGGGATCAACGATTCAGTTCACATTCAGCGCAAACTGGTCCATGATCTGGTGAAGATTCGGGTACGGCCGTATTATCTCTATCAGTGCGACCTGGTCGAAGGCTCTGGACACCTGCGCACCACCGTTAGCAAAGGCATTGAAATCATCGAAGGGCTGCGCGGCCACACCTCTGGCTACGCGGTGCCCACCTATGTGGTCGATGCCCCCGGCGGCGGCGGTAAGATTCCGGTACAGCCCAACTACATCGTCTCTCAATCGCCCGGTAAGGTGGTGCTGCGCAACTTCGAAGGCTTCATTACCACCTATCAGGAACCGCTGGACTACGATCCCGATGCTATCAAGGCTCAGGAAGCGCTCATTGCACCGCGCCCGGAACCCGGCCAGGAAGGTATTCACGGGCTGCTCCAGGGTCAGCGCATGAGCATAGAGCCGGAAGGCTTCTCCAGTACGCACGCCCGTGGTGGCGCTGAGCATCGCCTGCGCAGCGGTGAGAAAGCCCAAAAGTGGACGCCTTTGGGCGTGGGCAGCATTGACCCGCAGAGCATCTCCGTTACGCCGCAACTGAAGGAAGGGAACGGGGCAGCGGAAGAAACAGCGGAAGACGTAGAGTAATGTTGAACGATTTGTAATTGAGTAATTGTGTAACTGGGTAATTGACAGGTAGCCCAATTACTGATTACTCAATTACTCAGTTACTTGAAAATGACCCATTCAACCAATAGGCCACAGCCTTATCCCGGCACTCAGTCCGTCCTGCGGGCCATGTCGCTCCTGAAGGCGTTTGATGATGAACGGCGCGAGTGGGGGCTGGCAGAGCTGGCTGAAAGGGTGGGGCTAAACAAAACAACGGCTTTCCGTTTACTCACGGCCCTGGAAAGTGAGGGCATGGTGGCCAGACGGCCGTTTGCCGAAACGTACATCCTGGGACCAGAGATTGTGGTGCTGGGTGGGCGGGCCTTGCGCAGCAATGACTTACGCTCGCTGGCCAAACCAGAGCTGGAACAGATGGCGGCCATCAGCGGTGAAACAGCTACGCTGGAAATTATGTCTGGCGAGGATCATGTGCTAATCATTGATGAGGTGATTGGCAACCACCTGGTGGGCAGTTCGCAATCGCTGGGTACACGCTGGCCGATGTACGCCACGTCGACCGGCATGGCAATGCTGGCCCATTTGCCGGAAGCGCACGTGGCGCGCGTTTTGCAACGGCCGTTAGCCGCTCTCACGCCAAAAACCGTTACGGAGACGGCCGTTTTGCGTCAGGAACTGGTCCACACCCGCGAGCGTGGCTACTCGTTTGTAGAAGAGTGGCTGGAAGAAGGCTTAATTGTGGTTGGCGCGCCGCTTTTTAACCATGATGGTCAGGTCATTGCCGCCATCAGCCTGGGCGCGCCTGCCATCCGCTTCACCCCCGCCCGCCTGCCAGAAATGGGCGGCCTGGTAAAAGAAACCGCTGAAAGAATCTCGGCAAAACTTGGCTACAAACCCTAGGGTTTGCTTCAAGTCAGGGAAATTTGCTGTTATCAAACCCCTAGGGTTTTACTATGTCTAACCAAAACGAACGCCCAGAACACTTCCGCTTTTTTGACAACCGGGAAAAATATCTGCTCTTTGTGACCACCACCAGTGAAAAATGGGTCATTGCGGAGCGCATGGGCATGGAGCTGGATCAAATACACCCCACGCCGCCCGACCTTCGTTTGTTTGATGCCGGCATGGGTGACGGCACGGTTTTGATGCGGGTGATGCAGAATTTGCATACCCGCTTCCCGACCGTGCCTATTTTGGTGGTGGCCAAAGAGACCAGCCTGGAGGATGCCCGGCTGGCGCTAAACAAGCTGTCTGAGCGGTTTGTGGAACATCCGATGACGGTGGTGGTGCTGACCAACATGTATTATTCGGAAGCGCCCTGGCTGCGGCCGCGCAAGCCAGAAATGCAGGCCGCGGTCAACTGGCTGGACGTGCCGCTAGAAGGCAGTACGGCCTATGACTTTGAAAATCAGATCAAGGCGTTGCAGTCTGAGCTGGTAGAGGGCTGGCAAACGCGCAACAGTCCCAAAACGGGCAATCCGCTGTACGTACGGCCGTCTGTCGTGGTGCTCTATCGCCAAGACCATAAATTTGTTCTCGATTCGACGATTCCCCAGCCACGGCCGTTGGAAAGAGGGTACGATCTAATCATTGCCGCCCAGCCTTATCGCGCGCGCCAAACGGCCGAAAAAAAGGTGAAGTACGTGCTGGCTCCCCTGGCTTCGGCTCTGGCTCCCGGCGGACGCATGGTGGTGGTGCAGTCTACCGGGCGCGACCCCGGCATGGAAATCATTCGCAAAATTTGGCCCGACGAAGATCCTTTCTGGACGCCGCGCCATCTGCTCATCAAAGAGCTGCGCCGGTCGCTGGGACAGAGCTGCCCCGAGCGTACCTTTGAAGTTTTCTCAGATGAGCGCTCCCTTTTTACCTACCAGCTGCACTCCTTGCCGGAAACCAGCCAGATCGGCACCTCTAATTTGCTGGCGGCGTGGAATGCGGCCGTTTACGTGGCCCAAATGGACGACGAGCGGCTGGATCCGGTGCTCAACAGCGGCGTCTACCTGGAGGCCACCCGCGAAGTGCTGGAGCGCAACGGCGGCCTGTGGTTTCTAGACGAATCCTTTGTCATCGCCCGGGAGCGAGACAGCAAGTCGTAATGCATAAGTTATGCACCTTAGCCCCGGATGATGGCGAGCGCGAAGATCAGGATTACAAATAGGGCCATGCCCGAGACAATTGAAGCAACGAACAGAGAATAACCTAGCACCCACACCAGAGAGGTGTTGTTGCTCGGTTGGCCCTCTTTTACTATGACGGCCGTTACCACCCCAAATGCTACACCAGGGATAGTGCTTAAGCCCCAATACGGCAGCATCCCCTCGAACATATCTAAGGGGGTGCAATAACCACCAGATATAACCAAACAACCGATATAGCCAGAGAGGTAGCTACCAAGAATCCCGCCGGTCAGGCCAACAGCTAGGTTTTTCACCTTAGACCTCCTTCTTCCTTCCAGCCTTTTTACAGCTAAATTGTTCGCAAAGCTATATGAAGAATTTGAAGCGAAGGACTTCAATAGTATAAATCTTGCCTGCGTCGTTTTCAATCCCCTGTACAGGTCACTTTTCCAAATGGTGTAGAAGAAATAGCTGATTTTGGGGATCTTCCTGGAACGTTACTTCAGCATCAAACGTGTTAAATAAATCATGAATACCATCTAACAAACGGTGAGATTGTGTATAATGAGCCTCATGGAAATTCCATTGTTCCCGCTCAATACAGTTCTTTTCCCTGGCTGGCCCATGCCCCTGCACATCTTTGAGCCGCGCTACCTGGAAATGGTGCGCTACTGTACAGATTCAAACTCGCCGTTTGGCATTGTGCTCATTAAGCAGGGCCGGGCAGAAGGTGATGAGGCGGTTGTGCCGCATGACGTGGGCTGTATGGTAACCATTACGCAGATGGAGCAGTTGGAAGACGGCCGTTTGCTCATCATGACCATCGGGCAAGAACGGTTCCGAGTGCTGTCCTTCATTCGCAACAAGCCCTACCTGGTCGGAAAAGTGGAACGCCTGCCGTATTTGCCAGAAAAAACAGGGCCTCTGCAAGCAGCGGCCAATGATCTGCATCCGCTGGTCTTAAATTACCTCACAACCCTTACGTCGCTGGCCGATAACATCGAATTTGATCCCACCCAGGTGCCCACGGAGCCAGAAGCGCTCAACCACATGGCCGCATCACTGCTGCAAGTTTCGCTAGAAACCAAGCAGTCGCTGCTGGAAGCCAAAAAAGTGTCTAATGCGCTGAACTTTCTCACCAACCAGTATCGTCACGAGATTGATCTGCTCAAGCGGTTCCCACAGCAAGATATGGGCAACTTCTCTGTAAACTAAAAAGCCACGCTGCAAACGGCCGTTCACAGCGTGGCTCCACATTCCGATTTAACTCAGAAACCTACAAATCATACAGCTCGCCAAACTTGTTTTTGAGATAGGCAATGTATGGGTCAATGGTGAGCGGCCCCCCGGTGACCTTTTCAATTAGCTCGTTGGCTGTGAACTTGCTGCCGTGTGTGTAGACGTTTTCCCTAAGCCAGTTGTGCAGCGTGCCAAACTGCCCCTGCTGAATTTGGCCCGGAATGTCTGGATGTGCCTTGATGGCTTCGTTGTAAAACAGAGCAGACATGATGTTGCCCAGCGTATAGCCCTGGAAGGCACCGCCGACGACGCCCCCGTACCAATGCACATCTTGCAGCACGCCATCCACATCGCTGGGGGCCTGAATGCCCAGATCGGATTGGTAACGGCCGTGCCACGCTTCGGGCAAATCTTTTACTTCTAAGGTACCTTCCAGCAGCGCCAGCTCCAAATCAAAGCGGATCATGACGTGCAAATTATAGGTCACCTCGTCGGCATCGGTGCGAATGAGTGAGCGCTGTACCTTGTTGATGGCGGCGTAAAAGGTATCTAGCGGCACGCTTTTCAACTGATTAGGGAATGCAGCTTGCAGCTTGGGGTAATAATGCTGCCAAAAGCCCCGGCTGCGCCCGACCAGATTTTCCCACAGGCGAGATTGGCTTTCGTGCACCCCGGCGGAAGTGCCGCCAGCCAGCGGCGTGGCTTCCAGCGACATATCAATGCCTTGCTCATATAGTGCGTGGCCCGTTTCATGCAGGGTGCTAAACAGCGCTTCGCTCAGATCGTTTTCCTTGACGCGGGTGGTAATGCGCACGTCGCCCAAAGAGAACTTTGTCATGAAGGGGTGGTGTGTTTTGTCCTGACGGCCGCGGGTCGTATCGTAGCCATAATCTTGGGCAATCTGCCAGCCAAAGGCCAGCTGTTCGTCTTCAGGGTATGTTTCGTGCAGGCAGCTGTCGTCGGCTGGTTCCTGTTCGGTGATTGCCTGAACCAGCGGCACTAGCTGCTCACGCAGCTCGGCAAAAACGGTGCGCACAGTCTCTGCCTTCATGTCCTGGTCGGCAAAATCAATAAGTGGGTCGGCTATATGGTCGTAGCCGGGGAAGCAGTTGGCAATCTGGCGGGAGTAGTCGAGGGTTTTTTCCAGATACGGCCGTATAACCTCAAAATCATTTTCTGGCCGGGCTTTGGCCCACACCTGGTAGGCCGCCGCTGCATGTTCAGAAACGGCCGCAACAAGCTGGGCCGGTACCTTGACAGACTGCTCATAATTCCGTCGCGTCACGCGCAGCAGGCTCGCTTCTTCACTATCGTAGGGCAATTTCTCGGCCCACGGTTCCAGCTCATCCAGCAGCTTGCCAATGTCTGGATCAACAAACTTTTCATGGGCAATGCGCCCGATGGTGGCTTGCTGTCGGCCGCGAGCGGCCGCGCCACCAGGCGGCATGTAGGTGCTTTGGTCCCAGTTTAACAGCGCAGTGGCTGAGTTTAGATCGTTGATTTCTTGCAGACGTGCTTTCAGTTCCTGATACTTTTTTTCCACGAAATGACTCCTGTTTAGTGGAGAACAAAAAATCTCTAGAAATGGTTTCAATCTAAAAGTGATTTTGTTCTCTTAACGTAAACCATTCTTAGCCCACTTGTTTCCAAGAATCTTTTGTGGTTTACGTCAATAGTTGGGAATAACTTTGTTGTTTAAATTAGATGACTGCCTAATGGGGAAATCGTACCCCACAATGAGCAGAAAAGCTAACTGCGAGGCCGATATTTTCGCTCGATGCGGAGGATGGCAAAACGGCCGATGATGTAAACGGCCGTAACCAATAATGCCAGCAACATCCAGGCCGTATTAGAGAGCTCCAGCCCGTGCGAACCAATGAGGGTTAGCAGCAACACGCTGGGAAAACGGCCCAAAAAGTTGGCCGCCAAAAATTTCTTGGGAGACATGCCCGTCAGCCCGGCTACAAAGTTCATCACGTCCGTGGGAAAGACGGGAAGCACAAACGCAATTGTAAAAAACAGGAAGCCTTGTTTTTGTGCAATAGTTTCCCATTTATCAATTGTTTCTGAAGGAGCCAACCGGTGAACAACAGGTCGACCCGCCCAACGCGCCAGCAAAAAGCCTAGCTGGCTGGCCGCCACAACGCACACAATGTTGAATAACAAGCCCCAGGGCATCCCGTAAATATAACCACCGGCAATGACAAACACGTGCCCGGGAATAAAAGCGACGATAACCTGCAAAACTTGCAGCAGCGCCAGCGCCAGCGGCGCCCATACACCGTAACTTTGCACGTAGCTGCTCACAAACTCCTGATCGCTCAATATGGCCAGCCACTCAGATAGAGATTGACGCAATAGCCAGGTGAGTATGGCAAGTGCCAACAGACTGCCAACCAGCAGCCATCGTTTTGTTGAATTGCTCAAAAATGGGTTGGGGGAAGGCGGAAAGGCAGCATTAACGGCCGTTTGCTGTGAGGGAGTTGTTTTTTGATCTGTGATAATAGACATACTCACTTCCTACATATGGGCATATGGGGAGATGTTCTATGCGATCATAAACGCGCAACACAAAAAAGCCTCTCATGCCAACAGTGATAATTTTGGCCCAACACATACCCGTAAACACACGCCCGCCTTTACGTAAGCCGCAATAAACGGTTGCTCTTCTAATAATGATCCTACCTGTTCTGGTATGTATGGGCAAATGTCGTTAAGAAAAGTTACGTCTTTTTCTCCAGCGGAGCACCCAAAAAGAAACGAATGGCATTGGGCAGGCGGTAAGCCCACGCTTCCTCATTATGGCCACCCCCCACGTCCTCCACATGCAGCAAATCGCGCGTAGGGCGATACCCCTTTTGCACCAGAATTCGCTTCATGCGGCGCACACGGCCGTAATAGCGTCGAGAGCGGCTGCGCAAGAGAGTCTGGTCAGGCCAATGCCCGCCCATTTCCCGAGTTCCTGCATCCAGATAAATCTTCCCCTGCTGAAACATCGCTTTTTCTACATACCCAAAAATGGCGCGGTTAGCAAACCAAAGCGATGGGCTCATAACCCCAGCAAAGCCAAAAATGGCGGGAAAGTGAAAAAAGCCAAACAGGCTGATTAGCCCACCCATAGATGAACCCAAAATGCCGGTGTTTTGCTTGTTGGGCAGCGTTCTAAAGTCACTATCTACCAATGGCTTGAGCGTGGAAACTATAAAGTTTAGGTAAGCTTCACCCTTACCGCCGCCGTACTTGATGTCTACAAACGGACTGTATTCGGCCAGCCTTTCCTTACCCATATTGGGAATACCCACCACAATTGCTTCCAAATTTTCCTGGACGCTGAGCATTTCCATGGTTTCGTCAACGCCCCACTCACCAATGTAGCTGGTGGCTTCATCAAAAAGGTTGTAGCCATCGTGCATGTAGAGCACCGGATAGTGGGTTTGGCCGCTGGCATAGGACGGGGGGAGATAGATGAGTATATCCCGCTGGTTTTTCAGTTGGGGACTATAGACATTTTGGGCAATTTGGATATTGCCGTTGACAGTATGGCGGTGGCGTTCATGGTAAACATCATAGTAGGGACGCCATTCAACTTTTTGTAATTGAGCTGGTTGCAAATTCTGTCTCCAATCTTAAAGGATCAATTGTCTCAGTTTTTATCTCGCTGTCCACAAAAATAGTAGCTTTTTACTGGTAAACCAGCTATTGTGAAAAACATCACTATTTGCTATTATAGCTCTATCTGCTTGCGAACAGGATTAAAATATGGGCAATAAAATGTCAAGCCAGAGGTGAACTAAGCATGGCAAAAAAAGACGAAGTGTCAATTGACAGCCCGGCTGATATCGCAGAATATCGGACGCGCCTACGCTATGAAAGACAAGAGTTAATTGATGAATTGATTCAGGAAAGCATGGAAAAAGGCTACTTTGACAACCTGCCTGGCAAGGGGAAGCCGCTGAACCTACAGCGAAATCCCTATGCAGCGGATATGGAATTAGCCAACGAATTGCTGAAAGAAAATGACCTTCCGCCAGCCTGGATTTTGCAGCGGAACGAGATTTTGGCGAAGATCGCCAAGCTCAGGGCAGAAATTGTGCGCCAGTGGGAATGGCATGAGCGGGAGTTTGGCGTAGCAACAAGCGAGAAAGGGCGCTTGACAATTCGCTGGGATGATAATTGCTTGAAGTGGATCGGTGAGATTGCAGAGTTGAATAAAGCAATTGATGCCTTTAACTTTAAACGGCCGTCTGACAACCTGGAGATCTTTAAGCTAAACCTGGAAGCTGAGCTCAAGCGTGCGGACGCACCGCGCTGGCTGCGTTGAGTTGCCCATACAGAAAGTACAGAATTAACTTGCCCCAAACTGCAAGAGACACCAACGGTCTCGCCTGCCAGTAAACCACCTACAGCTTTTTAACTTCAAAGGCTATTTGCCAATTGCCTGATTCTTTCTAGTCGAAAAAGAAAAAATAGGAAAGCAAAGTGGAACTACCTGACGGTAGCTCGCTGTATTTTTGCCTGTATATATCTATACCATATATTGACAAAATATGTACATTTGTTATATACTTGTCCATATTTGTTAAATTTTTGGCTATTTAGCCAACGTGCAGCATTTTTCTAGGAAACTATTTCGGCCAAGAAAAGCGTTAATAAGGACTGGGCCATGAAGTCAATGTTCAATACGCAAGGCGAACAGCATAATTCTAGTGCCGATGGCGCTGAGGAACCTGCCGCCTTCGATTTTTTAGGTCAATACCTCAAGGATAGCCGTCGCACCGCGCTGCTCACGGCTAAAGAAGAGGTTATTTTAGCCAAACAAATAGCCGCCGGGCGTGAGGCGGATGAACAGCTAGCCGAAGACATCCCATCGGAAGAACGGCAGTATTGGCTGTGTGTAAAAGAGCGCGAGACAGAGGCGCGCGCCAACCTGGTGCGGGCAAACATGCGCCTTGTCATTAGCGTTGCCAAGAAGTACAGGGGGCAGGGGCTGGACTTTTTAGACCTGATACAGGAAGGAAACGTGGGATTGCTTACGGCCGTAGAAAAATTCGACCACACTCGCGGCAATCGCTTTAGCACCTACGCTACCTGGTGGATTCGCCAGTCGGTGACCCGGGCCATTGCCAATCACGGTCGTACCATTCGCATCCCGGCCAATAAAGCCACCAGCATTCGCCAGCTTTACGTGGCCATGCAGGAGCTTGAGCAAGAGTACGGCCGTCCAGCGCGGCCAGAAGAGCTGGCAGAACACACCGGAATGTCGCCCGAGCGCATCACCATGCTGCTGCGCATCACCATGCCGCTGCTGTCGTTAGAGCAGCCCGCCGGGTCTGAGCCAGACACGGAGCTAGGCGCATTTGTAGAGGATAATCTTGCACTCCAGCCCAGAGATGTCGTCGCTGAGAAGCTGCTGTACGAGCGCATCGACCTGTTGCTAGACCGCCTGACGCCACGCGAGAGAAGCGTTCTTTGCCTGCGCTATGGTCTGCGCGGCCACGAAGCGCACACCCTTAAGGAAGTGGGGCAGATGTTCGATCTGTCACGAGAACGAATTCGCCAAATTGAAAAAAATGCCCTGAAGAAGCTGCGCCAGCCGGAAGTTGGTGCCGACCTAAAGCATTATCTGAACTAACCACTCAAACCGTAGCGGGAAATCTTAAAGTTTGTTTGCGATGGGAGAAGGTGCAGGCTGGATTTCGGCCAGAACGGCCGTAACCACTTCTGCAAACGCCCGCTCCGCCACCCAGCTTTCGGCTTCTGCAATTTGCTCAGCGGTAAGCTGATGGCATAGCTCCCCCGCCAAAATCTCGCCTTGCTGAACAGTTTCATAGTTGCCGGTTGGGTGCTGCTTAACAACCAGCGCCAAAGACAGGGCCAACGTTAATTTCCCCTCTACTCTAAATAGCTTGCTGATGCCGTTCATCACCCCTAGCAGCGTAGGCGTCAGTCCATTTTCGTGGCAAATTTGCAGCGCCTCGTGCAGCAAAGCGCGTCCGGTCGCTGTATCCTCCAGTTTAGCAAATATTACCCCCGCACCAGTTAACGCCATCGGCAGAATCAGCCAGAAGTTTGCCTGGCGCAAGATCCTGATGCTTTGCTGGTACAGATCCCGGGCTTTTTCCATCGTGCCTTCCCGCTCGTAAGTGGACCCGATGTTCATCAGCGCCAGGCCCCTACCGGCATCGTCGCCAATCTCGGCACAAATGTTGAAACTTTCTTCATAGCAACTCCGTGCTTTGGCTTTTTCTTCCAGCATTGCATGAATGGTGCCAATGTTGCACAGAACCAAAGCCGTGCTGTACCGATTATCCATTTGCCGGTAAATGGACAAACTTTCTTCATAGGCCAGGTACGCCTCCCGGTATTGGCCCAGGTCGGCCAACGCGTTGCCCAGGCCGTTGCAGGCGCGAGCAATGCCCACCGGGTCCTCGGCGCGGCGGCACATTGTTAGGCAGCGCTGGTAGATAGAAGCTGCTTCCACAAACTGGCCAATTCCCTGTGCGGCGCTGGCCATCTTGCGCAGCGCCACCACCGTGCCTTCCTCGTCTCCTGCCGCCTCATACAGCGCGTGGGCATTTTCAGCATAGCTCTGCGCCTGCGGAAGCTGGCCCAAAATTTCGCTCACCTGAGCCAGGCCAATGTAGTTGGTGGCCAGATCGAGGTCGGGAGCGACGTTACGGCCGTAGTGCAAGCTATCTTCATGGTGGCTGAGCGCCAATTGAAATTGGCCCATGTGTGAGGCCAAATTACCTAAACGGGCCAACAGTCGGCTCAGGAGCACGTCGCGCGCCTCGGAGGGCGGGTGATTCAACAGCGGTTCATGGAGTGGCTGAAGGAGCTTGTAGCCATCGCTAAACCAGGAACGAGTCAGATAGATCGCGCAGAGACAGTCTACAAACCCCTCCATTGCTTGCACATTCAGAGAACGACAAGAAAGTAAGGTTTGCCAGGCGCGCCGACAGTTTTCCAGCTCGTTGGCCAAAAGCTGCACCGTTTCGTTTCGGCTTTGGCCGCGCAGATTGGGCTGGTGGGCCTGTAGAAAACGGCCGTAATACTCACTGTGGCTGTCTAGCGTAGCAGCCTGCTCTGCGTCATCACGCCACTTCCGCTTAATGTGCTGGCGCAGCGCTTCCAACAGGCCGTAGCGGTCGCCCGCCTTCTCAACGCGATACAGCAGCGATTTATCCACCAGCGAGCGCAGCATTAGCAGGTTGGCTCCGGCCACTTCTTGGGCCGCCTGACGCGTAAAGCCGCCACGAAAAACAGAAAGCTTCAGCAGTGCCGCCTGCTCTGCCGGGGCCAGCAAGCGCCACGAATATTCAAAAACGGCGGCTAAACTTTGGTGCCGCTCCGGGCCTTCCTGCTGTGGTGCGGCTAAAAAGCTAATGTTTTGCTCAATCTCCTCGGCAATTTCGGCGCAAGAGAGCATGTGAACCCAGGCCGCGGCCAGCTCAATGCCCAGCGGTAAGGCGTCAACCAGGCGGCAAATGCGGCGTACGGCCGCAAACGTGTGGGCCGTTGGAGAAAAATCGGGCAGGACGCGACGGGCGCAGGCGACAAAAAATTGCTCAGCTTCCTCTGCAGCCGTTAGCCCAGCCAACTCGTAGCAATGTTCGGCCGCCAGGCGCAGGCGTTCACGCGAGGTGGCAAGTATCATTACATCTGGCGCGGCGGCCAGCAGGCGACCCACAAAGTGGGCTGCCTCTGGCAGCAAATGCTCAATGTTGTCCAAAATAAGGAGCAGCTCCTGGTTGGCAAGCGCCTGAAACAGCTGGCTTTCTGCCGCAGTCTGCCCCTGAAAGGCCAGATTGAGGCTTTTCGCCAGGGCCAACGGTATTTCAACGGCCGTTTCCACCGTAGAAAGCGGCACAAAGTACGTGCCGTGCAAATAGTCATCTTGTCGCAGGGAAGCCACCTGCAGCGCGAGGCGCGTTTTGCCCACGCCGCCTGCGCCCACAACGGTGAGCAGGCGACAGTCTGGCTGGTCTAGCTGTTGGCTCATGGCGGTCAGTTCCGCAGCTCGCCCCATAAATGGCGTAGCGGGTGTGGGCAGCGGTGGGTGGCTGCTTTGCTTGGCAGTAACAATGCGCCGGTATAGTTGGGTGGTGTCTGCGGCTGGCTCCACACCCAGCTCATCGGCCAGAAGTTGGCGACAGGTTTCGTATTGGGTAAGGGCGGCGTTGTGCTGCTTGTCCCGCGCCAGCAGGCGCATGAGCAGCCGGTGCGCCTGTTCGCGTAGGGGGTCTAACGCCAGCAGGGCGCGGGCATGGCTAATGCCCAGAGCGTGCTGCCGCTCGTGCAGAGCCGTTTGCACAATTTGCAAATGGGCATCGATGGCCCGGTAGTTGAGCTGTTCTCGCAGTACGGCCGTCCACTCTTCCAGGCCGCGACTTTCCCGCACAAACACGCCATCTAAAAACGGCCCGGCGTAAAGGTCCAGCGCCGCAGCCAGGTCTTCAGTTGTGGCGGCGGCGTCTAGAAGCTCCGTAAAGGCCAGGCTGTCGATCCAAAGCTGCGCGTCTGGTTTGAACATCACAACGTGGCGGCTGGTTTTGAGATACGGCCGTACGCCCTTGGGCAGCTGGGCCAGCAGGGCACGTAAATTAGCCAGCGCCTGCTTGTGTTCGCGATCATCCCACAGCAGCGTGGCCAGCGTTTCCCGGCTGTGCTCGCGTCGGTTCAGGGCCAGATAGGCCAGCAATACCTCCGCCCGCTTTGCAGAAAAGCGCAGCGGTGGTTTTTCCGGTATGGCAATGTGTAACCCGCCCAGCAGGCGAACGTGAAGGGGTGCGGTCATGTGCTTGCGTGATTTTGGTAGGGAGTAAGAAGTGAAAAGTAAGAAGTAAAAAGTTTGGGCCTACTTTTCACTTATCACTTTTTACTATTTTTTTTGATGAACGTGACAAAAATTAGAGCCTGCCTGCGCCTGGTTGCGGCACTGCTTACCGCTCTTTGTGGTGGCCTGGCATTGGGTTGGCTGGGTAGCGGCAGCCGCACGTGGCGGTGAGGAAGCGGCCGTTTCATTAGCTGCTGCGGTTGCAGGCGTCTTGTTTGCCTGGGCTGCCTCAATCGTTTTAGCCTCCTCCACCAATTTCATCAGCGCGTCGAACTGGGCATAAAACCCTTCCATAATAATTTCTGGATCGGGCACCAGCCCAGCGTCTGTGGCAATGCCCAGGTGCACCTTGTTGGCGTAGCTGATGATGCTGATGCCCAGCGCCACTCGCCCAGACTGCGGCACCCAGAACATGATCTCATCAATTTTTTGCCCGGCCAGGTAAAGGGGCATGGGAGGACCAGGAACGTTGGTCATAACGGCCGTTGTTTTGGAACCAAACATCTTCACCAGCGTTCCCTGTAATTCCTGCGGCGACATGCCCATGGCGCTGAGAATGCCCAGGGCCACCGGCGCTTCTTTGGAACTCTTCAGGGCCAGCATTCGTTTGCGCACTTCGTGCAGCCGCTCCAGCGGATCACCAATGCCCACCGGCAAAGACAAGAATACGATGCCAAATTTATTGCCTAACTGCCCCATCTCTTGCGGGGTGCGCAGATTGACGGGAACGGCCGCGCGGAAGTTCAGCCCTTCAACCGCTGCGCCCTTCTCCAGCAGGTAGTGGCGCAGCCCGCCCGTCATGGCAGAAACAAGTACGTCGTTTACGGTGCCGCCAGTGACATTCTTAATTGTCTTGACATCACGGAGGGAAAGCGGTTTGGACCAGGCCGCTCGTTTAGCCACGCCCAGCTTCCCCTTGAACAGCGTTTTGGGATCGGGCGCACGCAAAAAGAGCCGCCCCGCCGCCAGGGCAGTATCGGTTCCCTTGAGCGCTAGCTCCATGGCGTGAGCGGGATTTACCAATGCCTCCAGGCCCTCAGACGCCATTTTGCTGGTGGTTTGCCAGACGGTGCCCACGGCTTTGGCACCCTGCTGCACCAGCGCATTCAAAGCCAGGGTCATGCTATCGTTTTCTTCGGTTATCTCTTCTTGGGCAGCACCATTTCCAGTGGGTGGGGGCATGTCTGGCACCATGTCCGTGAGGGAAAGCAGCACGAAGACCAGGGCCATGCCATCGGCAATGCAGTGGTGCAGTCGGCACATGATGGCGCAGCCTTCGCCATAATTTTCGATGAGATGAATCTGCCACAGCGGTTTGGAGAAGTCGAGCGGCGTGCTCATCAAATCGCTGACCATTTCTTGCAGAGTGGCTTTATCGCCAGGGGAAGGTAAAGCGACCCGGTGCAAATGGGAATTGAGATTAAACGTGCCGTCTACTTCCCAATATGCTGGGCTTAAGGGCAGCCGCGACTGCACGACGCGCATACGAAACCGATCGAAGGTCAGCAGCTTGTGCTCAATGACGGCACGAAGGTGATCAAAATCGATCAGCTTTTTGAGGGTAAGAATGCCCGATACCATCATTAAGTTGGTGGGGTCTTCCATGCGCAGCCAGGCGGCATCAACGGTGCTCAGGGGTTGGGATTTGGACATACGGCCGTCTCCTTCGTCGCTTAAATAATAGGCAAGCAAACGTGTGGTTTGTACTTGTTGTACGTGGCAGAGCGTACCATCTACAGTATAGCGCAGCGCCAGGGGGTTGACCATATTGCCCAAAGCAATTTTCCGCGAACGCTTGACAATCCCGTAACGTGATACCCTATACTCTGCAACATCTGACAAAAAGGAAGAAAATTGCATGTTTTTAGCAGGTGAGTTTTCCAAATTAGCGCAAGTTTCAAAGCGGCTGCTTCACTTTTATGATGAAATTGGCTTGTTCAAACCGCATCACATTGATCCAGAAACCAGTTATCGCTATTACAGCGCAGCGCAATTACCAGAGCTTAATAAAATTCTTGCGCTAAAGGAACTTGGCCTGAATCTTGAGCAAATCAGACGCGTTTTGCACGACAATATTTCCCATCAAGAGATTCAAGGCATGTTGACGCTTAGAAAAGCGGAAATGGAGCAAGAAATTATGGAAAATCTCTTGCGCTTTCGCTATATAGAATCGCGCCTGAGCCAGATACGGACTGATGGAGTCCTGCAGGATTATGACGTTGTTGTGAAAAAGTCGCCTGCATTACCCGTTATTACCACGCGTACGCTGCTAACAGATCTATCCGGTTATCGCACGCTCATGATAGAAATGATGCGCACCCTGCCACAGCGGGTCGGACGTCACAAGCTTAAGCAGATGATCGTGATAGCGCATTCCGAAAGCTATGAGACCGAGCAGATTGACGCTGAAATCGGATACATTGTTACAAATTCTTGCGCTGCTGAAGTGACTTTGCCGAGCGGGGTTCAACTGCACAGGCGCTTGTTGCCCGAAGAAAACTTAGTAGCAACAGTAACACGCGTCGGACGCTCTTATCTGGGCAGCGGCTGTTACCATGCCTTGGGCCAGTGGATCGAAGCCAACCAATATCAAATTGCTGGCCCACTTCGAGAAGTGTTCTTACAGCTTCGGCCAAATGGGGATGAAGAAATGGTGACCGAGATTCAAATTCCTGTCAATGAAATCGGCTCTGATTTGTTGATGCTTTCCTCATAGTCAGCCTCAAACTTATTTTGTATTTCAAGCGATCGCTATACCTGAAATAACCCGGCAAGCCGCTGTTGTATTCGCGACAACGATAGCGCTGCATCACAGGCTCACGCCGTGATTTAGTTTTGCTTGCCACTACACTTTTTAGACAAAACATAGGAGACAATCTAATGAATTCAGTAAAAACAGAAACAAATGAGATGCTGCTGGCGGGTTACATTAAGGCTTTTAACACCCATGATGTTGAATCGCTGAGAGAGTACCTGGCCGAGGACTTTGTTTTTCACTCCGAACCCCCTTTAAACGCGGATCAATTCCTTGGCGTGCTGCAAATTGTGCACGATGCTTTTCCTGACAATACGATGCGTCTGGACCTGGATACGCTGGAAGGGAATGGGGCAGTTCTGTTGTTTAATAACAGCGGCACTCACACGGCCGTTCTCGACCTGACTGGCCTGGGCGGTGGTGTTATTCCAGCGACAGGTAAGTCGTTCAAGTTGCCAGAAGGCATATTTGATTACACGCTGAGCGAAGGCAAAATTACGGCCGTTCATCCAAGGCCTAATCCAGGTGGCGGCTTCCAGGGCATTCTTTCCCAGTTGGGTTTGAGTTAAGCACAGCATGAGCATCGATGCTCGCTAGTTTTGTGCCTAAGATCCGTTAAGTATTTACATAAAGTAGCAGTTGGAAATATGTACGCTGCCAGGAACTGTTTCACCACGCTTCTTTGCCATACTTATTTCCAACTGCTTCTTGCCACATCCCATATCTGAGATCGATTTGCATGGTATGGGTGTGCACAAGTTTGTGCAGACGGCCGTTGGCCGCATGGACACTTATTGCTGATCGTGCCACTCTGCCAAAACTTCATCAATGGCGTAGCGCGAAATGTTGGCCAGCACAGGATTGCTCTTGTGGTAGTAGGGCAGGGCAACCAGCGCCACGGACAATGCCCAGCCGCGACCCCGCGCCCAGGTAGCCTCGTCCACCGCCATTGCCTTGCGGAAGGCGTCTCTCGACGCCCCAGTAAAGAAATTCCAGGCCACCATCAGGTCGCAGGCCGGGTCACCCACGCCCAGGCAGCCAAAGTCGATTACGGCCGTTAGCACCCCATCCACTGCCAGCAAATTCCCCGATTGCAAATCCCCGTGCAGCCACATTGGCGGGCCGGACCAGGCAGGCGCTTCAAGGGCGGCCTGCCATGCGGCCGTTGCTGCCGCCATGTCAACCATTCCCTCCAATGCTGCAATGGACTGGCGCGTTTGGGCGTCTCGTGCGGCCAGGGGTACGCCGCGCCCGACATTGTGCGCCCCGGGAGGCGGCCCGTCAGTGGCGTCGATTTGCTGTAGGGCGGTGATGAAGTGGGCGAGAGTTACGGCCGTTTCAACCGGATCAGCCAGCCGCGCCAGCGAGACGTTCTCTCCGTCTAGCCAGCGGTAAACCGACCAGTGCCAGGGATAGCCCTCACCCGGTACTCCCATGCCCAATGGCTCTGGGATGGTTAGCGGCAGGTGCGGTGCTAATTGTGGCAGCCAGCGCTGTTCCTTTGCCACCTGTTCCACAGCCCAATCAATGCGCGGCAGCCGTACGACCATGTCGCGCCCCAGCCGGTACAGCGCGTTATCCGTCCCGGCTGAGGGTACAGGCGCCAGCGGCACCCCGGCCCACTGCGGGAACTGCGCTGCGAGCAATTGTTTCACCAACGTTGTGTCTGTTTTAACTTCGTTTGGATGCATAGTGTGAGATTAAGGGTGGGATACGGCCGTTTAATATGCCATAACCTGACGGTAAAGTTCAGCGGACTGGCTACCGCCCGGACCACCGCAACGGTTGTTTGGCGGTAGTGTCAGGCACAACCTTTAGGCTGCCTCACAGACGCAGACCTGATGCGGCGACTCGTTAGTGAATGGGCTATAGGAGAAGTCGCCATACCGCTCCAAAAGCCTGAAACCGCCAGTCTCGACGAGGAGGGGAAGCTCTTGCGGGAAGATGCTCCGTACGTCAACTGACACGGTCAGGAAGTCCGTCTCGCTCTCGGTCGAGAAGTACCAAACGCCACGCGTGACCTGCGCCACTGCGTCGTAGCGCTCCGCTACGTCCACGCGGACCTCACCCTTTTCCGGGTCGTCGAAGCGTTGCATCTCGCGCCGCGTTCCATCGGCGCCAGCCAGCACCCGCACACTCGGGTTGAAAATGTCGAAGGCAAAGCGGCCTCCTTGCCTGAGGTGTCCGTGCACAGACTGAAAGCATCGGACAATGTCGTCGGCCGAATGCAGGTGCAGAAGCGAGTTGCTGGCAATGAAGATGAGCCCAAACCGGCGACCGAGATCGAAGCTGGCCATGTCGCCGATATGGAAAAGGGCGCTCAATGCCTTGGCCTCGAACTTGGCTTGCGCTGCGGTCAGCATGTCGCTTGAGAGGTCGACACCCTCACACTCGATACCTCGGGCGGCAATGGGCAGGAGCACACTGCCCGTTCCACAGGCCAGCTCGAGCACGGGCCGCCGGGCGGCTGTGGCCAGGTCGAGGTAAAAGTCGACCTTGGTGCTGACTTCGCCCGACTGCGGATACATCAGGTCGTACAAACGTGCGTTGGCGTACAAGCTGTCGATCATAAATTCGTATTTCCCACGGCCAATAAATCGCTATGAATTTTTATCAGACTGTCCCATCCCCGCCTCAAGCGCCATCAGCATTAGCTTGGCTCGATCCGTAGCCTGAACCTTTAGCAGCACGTTAGAAATGTAGTTGCTGATCGTTTTGTGACTCAGGTTAAGGCTTTGGGCAATTTCGGCGTTGGTTTGGCCCTGGGCGATTAGTTCCAAAATTTCACGTTCACGTGCGGTCAGTTCGTCGAAAATTTGTTTAGGCACGTCTGGAACGGGTGCAGTCAGGTAGCCCAACACTTTGTGGGCAATGCCAGGGCTAAAAATGGCTCCGCCAGCGGCTACCGTGCGGATAGCTCGCAGCAAATCATCTTGCTCACTGTTTTTAAGCAGGTAGCCCGCTGCGCCGGCCCGAATGGCAGGGAAAATGGAGGTGTCGTCTTCAAAAACCGTGATCACCAAAATGCCGATATGCGGACTGGTTCGGTGGATCCGCCGAGTGGCCTCGATGCCGTTAACACCCGGCATACGCAAATCCATCAAAATGACGTCAGGCTGGAGCTTGGCTGCCAGTTCAATCGCTTCCTCGCCGTTGCGAGCCTCGCCCACAATTTCAAAACCAGCTTGAGCGTCCAGCAAACCGCGCAAGCCGCTGCGGGTAATGGTTTGATCATCAGCAATAAGTAAGCGAATTGTCTCCATAGAAGTCACTCCCCTAGCGTTGGGCAGGGCAGGCGGACGCGGATATGGGTTCCCTGCAACGGATTAGACTGAATGCTGCACGTGCCGCCTACTTCGGCGGCCCGGGCTTGCATCGACAGCAGCCCCAAACCGTGGTTATTAGCCGTCGATAGCCCCTGCCCGTCGTCGCTGACGTCCAATTCCAGCATGGCAGGCTGACTGATGGAAGCAGCAGGAACATAAGCCATCCGAATATAACAAGACCGTGCCCCGGCGTGTTTTTCCACGTTGGTCAACGCTTCTAAGGCAATATAATACGCTGCGGTTTCAAGCGCACCGGGCAATGGCGGCATTGTCTCTGGCGCATCCAGCCTGATAGCCAGTGCATGCCAGGTTAAAATGCGTTCACGCAAGGCGCCGACCAAACCCAGCAGTTCCAGTTCAGGAGGATGCAGTTGATAAGCCAATTGACGAACCTGAGTAATAGCTGCATTTAACTGGTGCGTAACTTCTGACAAAATCGATTGGGCTTTTTCCGGATCATGCTCAAGTAGACTGGCCGCTCGTTCCGTTTGGCGAGCCAGCCCGGTCAATTGGTGCCCAACACCGTCATGTAAATCATTGCCCAGTCGCCGCCGGGTTTCATCGCTAGTGGCTACGATACGCAGTCGGGCGCGTTCAAGTTCGATGGCCAGCAGGGCTGCGTGAGCCGTTATTCCAATTTGTCGCGCCAGATCGTTGAGCAGCCGCTGATCTGCACCGGTTAGACCCTCGCGGGGGGTTCGGGCAGCCACCAACAACTCGCCGATGGTTTCACCCGCATAGACCAGAGGAAAGTGCGTCGTATTGGGTTGGGGCGGTCCGTGGGCCGCCACAAGGTGCGGGGTATCCTCCTGATTAAGGATAATTGCTACATAGGGCAATTTGAGTGCGGTTCCCACCATTTTAACAGTCAAGGGCATGGCAGCTGAAGGCGCAACGGCCGTTTCCAACTGTTGGCCCAAGCGAATCAGTACCCGGTACGGTTCATCCCGCTCGCCATACATCAGGCGATTTATGGCCCGTTGTAATCGTTCACGCAGTGGATGAAAGATCACCGCAATAAACCCGGTTACTAAAATTGAAACGAGCAAGTTGTTTTGTGATTGAAACAGCAGCCCAAACCCGCCGACGACCAGCGCGTAACCACCGGCCACACTTACAGTAAGCAAGCCATAAACCAGTGCCCGGTTGATGATGAGGTCAATATCCCACAGCTTAAAGCGGAGAATAGCAAAGCCAAGTGAGATCGGAATGGTCAGGAGAGAAAGATACCACAGGCTGTTACCAACAAAATTAAAGAACGTGTTCTGGTCAGGATCGAGTGCAGGGGCCAGCATTTGCGTCACTTCTATCGCAGAAATAGCAAATAGAGGTACGGCGATGCCGACAAGGACCCATCTTGTCTGTAATTGTTGAACAGTTGTAGAAACGTAGCGGTAGCGATAGACCTGCGCCAGCAACCATAAAACCGAGACTGCAAGGAAGTACTGATCTCGCACTATAACAAGCGTATCATTGCTGAGTATCTCTGGATAGAACCGTGGTGGCAAATCGGCTGATATTTGGACTAGAATTGCGGCTAACAACGGCCAGGCCAACCATCGTGGAACGAAACGACCATCAGGAAAGATGAAAATGAACACCAACATAGAAACGGAGGCCAACGATTCAAAGAACCCCACTCCTACCTGCAGCAGCCCGGGCATGATCGCTATGTCGGCGTTGAAGTTAAGACCAAACAGTACTATAGTGAGGGCCGCAAAATGAGCTGCCCGCTCGTCGGGCCTGCGCCTCAAGATCACGACCCCGACGGCGAACCAGACAAGCGAGGAAATAATGGCAAGCATCAAAAAATAGGTAGCAAAGAAATTGGCTGAAAGATTCAGCGCCTGCAGGTCGGCCAGGTTTTTGAGGGACAACGAAGGGTTAGAGCATTGGCCGCCCGCACAAACTGAAGAAAGTTCGGCATAATCAAAGGGCAGACTAAGAACCCTAACGATCGTTGCCGTCGGTAGCAGGGCAATCCAGAGGACCTTAAAAACGCTTCGCCATTGATCCTCGAACAAAAAAGACTTTTTAGAGTAACTGGTTTGCATTGTATTCCGTAATCCAGCGTAAGCCTGATGCCCCTGTATAGGCCAATTATGCTTCATAAATGATTCTTGATAATATACATCAAAAATGCGGGCCTCCAACGTGTGAAGGCCCGCAATCGGTACTAATTTGCCTGACGTTCCTTGATTAATTTCAGCGCGATACCTGCGAAAAATACCAAGAGCAACAGAGCGGCAGCTAATTCGATGATAAAGGATTCTGGCAGCACAAAGCGAATGGCGAATCCTATAATTGCGGCACTTGCAATCCAGCCCGGTATAAGCTGTTTTCTCCACAGGCCAATTGCCATGAGCAGCAAGCCCACATTGAACACCATCATCAGTAATAGGAAAGGCATTAATGCGGAACTATCATTAAGCTGATCGAGCATTGTTATCACCTCTGGCGGATGATTGGCCACAAGGGCCATCTCTTTGATCACGACACTTTCAAAGGCTGAGGCAGCGCCGTGAAAAAGGTGTCCTATCAAGGTCAACTGGGCGCCCAGATAGGCTAGCCGGGCCGAATGCTGAAAGGCCAGCGTCACTACACCGACTAGCCCCGGAATTAGCAGAATATTAAACGCATGGCCGAGCCACTGATCCAGCTCATAGCTTTTTAGGTTGGCTACAATGGCCGGAAGAACTATGCTGGCACTTTCGCCCATATTTATATTCGGCCCAACGATCTGCTGTATCAACAGCACCACAGCGCTGGCGACCAAAGCGATGGCCGAAACCACCCCAGTAATATTTAGTTCTTGCTGCTCTCCCGCAGCGAGAGATGAATAAGCAGCCTTATTAACCATATTTGACGCTCCTTTCGTAAAGAAAATATTCTAAATTTAGTTACTGAGGGCATCGTAACATGGTTAAATATGGGCCTTTAGGGGCAAACTCCCGTTTTTGTTGGGAAAAAGTCTTGGGAAACTTAGAATAGAAGCGAGCGAACAAAAAAGTCCGCATTTGCCGAAGGAATACGCATGATTCACTTTTACTCCGATACTCGTACCTTTAACTTAGTTTTGCACAACAGCGTGTATGCCATGCAGGTGGATAACAAAGACTGGCTTGTTCATTTGGCCTGGGGGCCGCGCCCGGCTGGCGCCGGGGAGGCTGATTTGCTCTCGGGCAGGTTGAAACCCGCGCTATCTGACCATGCTTCGTTTGAGTTTCAGACCCGCCGCGACGAGATCGTCACCTTTGGCGACACCACGAACCATGAGGTCACGCTGAAGGCCAACTTTTTTACATTGCCAGCACAAGTTGCCGCTGAAGAAGCGCCCCATTTGCCCATCCGTGACGCGCGCCTGCGCTATGACTCACATGAGGTGGTGATGGAGGCGCAGCCGGGATTCGCCCCGACGCATGGATTGCCCACAGCAAATAGCGAAGTGCGGGAAACACTTCGCATTAAGCTGGCCGATCCGGTGCAGCCGCTGGTCGTGACGCTTTGCTACCGCCTCACCCCGGCGCAGGACATTATCGAGCGCTGGCTGGAGCTGGAAAACGTGGGAGACATACCTATAGAGATTGAGCAGCTTAACTTTGGCGTGCTGCATTTGCCTAACGGAACGACGGAGCTAACCAGCGTCTCTGGTACGTGGGCGCAAGAGTTCCAGACGCAGCGGGAGCGGCAGCCGGTGGGGCGGCGCGTGGTGGCGCATCGCAGCCTGCAGACGGGGCACGCGGCTAACCCGTTTTTTATGCTCAATCGCCCGGGGCAGGTGTGGGAAGAACACGGTACGGTCTACTTTGGCGCACTGGCCACCAGCGGCAGTTGGCAGCTCAGCTTTGAGCAGCTGCCCGGCACGGACGTGCGCGTGCACGGCGGCTACCATCCGGCTGATTTTGGCCTGACGCTGGCCGGGGGTGAAACGCACAAAACGGCCGCACTGATCTGCGGCCTGAGCAGTACCGGGTGGGGTGGGGCCAGCCGGCGGCTGCACGCCTTTGTTCGAGAACGCATTTTGCCCGTTCCCCAACAGGCGCC
Organism: Promineifilaceae bacterium (SeqCode); assembly: GCA_041987425.1. Lineage (GTDB taxonomy): Bacteria > Chloroflexota > Anaerolineae > Promineifilales > Promineifilaceae > Leptofilum. The sequence continues at coordinate 45,763 of JBHIWP010000008.1, forward strand.
AGCCGAACGGCCGATCCTCTACAACAGCTGGGAAGCTACCTACTTTGGAATCACGGAGGCCAACCAGATTGCGCTGGCGCAGAAGGCGGCGGCCATTGGCGTGGAGCTGTTTTGCCTGGATGACGGCTGGTTTGGCGGGCGGCGTTTCGACGTGGCCGGGCTGGGCGACTGGACCGTCAGCCCCGATGTGTTCCCCAATGGCCTGGAGCCGCTTATCAATGAAGTGAATCGGCTGGGGATGGATTTTGGCCTGTGGGTGGAGCCAGAGATGGTGAATCCTGACTCCGATCTGTACCGGGCGCATCCCGACTGGGTGCTGCACTTTCCCGGACGGCCGCGTACCGAAGCCCGCTGCCAGTTGATTTTGGATTACGGCCGTTCCGAGGTCATTGACTACATCTTTAACGCACTAGACAGCCTGTTGGCACAGTACAACATCGCCTTCATCAAGTGGGACATGAATCGCAGCGTCAGCGAGCCCGGTTCGGTGGCGGGCAAGGCCATCTGGCAGGCGCACGTGGCCGGGGTGTACGGCATCATCGACCGGCTGCGGGCCAAATATCCGCACCTGACCATCGAGAGCTGCTCCGGTGGGGGCGGGCGGGTGGACGTGGGCATCCTGAGCCGCACAGACCAGGTGTGGACCAGCGACAACACGGATGCGCTGGACCGCCTGCACATCCAGGAAGGCTTCAGCCTGGCCTACCCGGCGCGGGTGATGGAAGCCTGGGTAACGCACGAGAAGAATCACCAGACGGGCCGCGTTCACGAGCTGAGCACGCGCTTTGACGTGGCCATGCGCGGCGCGCTGGGCATCGGGGCCAGCCTGAACGCGCTTAGCGATGCGGAGCTGAAGGAGTACGCGTCTTACATTGCCTTTTACAAACGGATTCGCCACATTGTGCAGGCGGGCGATCTGTACCGGCTGGAGCGGCTGGAAGAGGCGGGAGCTTCCACCATTTTGTACGTTTTGCCGGATGGAAGCGAGGCGGTTTATTCCGTTGTGGTGCACAGCCACAAGCTGGGGCAGTTCCGGCGCATGGTGCCGCTGCAGGGGCTGCTGCCCACGGCCACCTATGAGGTGTTGGACCGCTTCGAGAAGGTGCGCCTGACGGCCACCGGGTATGAGCTAATGGTACAGGGGATTCCGGGGGATGAAGACGGCCGTTCTGGCCACAGCCGTACACTTCACATCAAACGAATAGAGTGAAATTTTGACGCAAAGGCGCAAAGTTTTATAAGAGGCAAAGAAAGCAAACCTTTATAATCTCTGCTTCTCTGTGCTAATAATGTTTAACCCTTATCGGACAACATTTACTGAATAACCGCTTTTAAAGGGGGTAAATCGCGTTGGACTGTAGCCCAAACTATGGGCAAGCTTACGACGAAGTAACCATGGATTAACTTGTCGCGCATGCCGGTGACAGCTTGCCAGGGGATTTCAGGGAAACGCTCTCGTTCTTCTTTTGGGATAGATTTGGCTGCTTCACCAATAATTTCCAGAGCGCGAATAACTGCATAGACCTTTTCGTCGTTTGTCTGGAAGCGAGCGAAATCAACACCAGCGACAAAACTCTCGATCTTGGAAATGGCGTCCAGAATGTCGTGCAAGTAGTCGCTGTAAAGCCGCGTCATACAGGCAGTGCCTCACGTAACACTCGTTGACCAATGCCTGGCTTAAGCGTTTCTTTTTCAACCAGATCAACACGCACGCCAAGTAAGTCGCTCAACTTCTGTTCCAGCTGAATAAACTCAATTAGGGAGAGATGTGGATTTTCAAATGAGACCAAGATATCTAAATCACTGACCTCATTTTGCTCTGCCCGCACATAAGAGCCAAACAGCCACAAATCCTTCACACCATACTGCCGCCGCAGCTCAGGTAAAACAGTGCGGATTTGTTCAGAAAAATCTTCGTAGGATCCTTTTGGTTCAGCCATTATGCAAATACCTCCAGATGAAAAATAGTATAGCATAGCCCGGTTTTTTCAGACATGAGCGAAAACTTTGACGCAAAGGCGTAAAGATACAAACGAGCCAAAGAAAAGATACCTTTGCGCCCTCTGCCTCTTTGCGTTCTTTGCGTTAAAAATCAACCATCAGTTTTGGGCTTTAGATAAACCGTCACTTCGCTGCGATTGTGGAAGAGCTGGCGCGCGCCAGCAATGGTGTAATGCTGCCGCAGGATGTTGAGGGCATGATCCAGGGTGGATTGGTAATTTTTTTCCGGCAGCTTGAGCGTGATGATGGCCAGGCCGTGTGGGTAGAGGTAACGGCCGTATTCCCCCATCAGTCGCGCCGAGTCACGAGCATCCAGCCGCATGTCGTTCACGATCACGTCGTAGGTGTCGGGGTACTGCTGCAAATATTCCTCGGCGGTGAGGCGCAGGTGGCGCACGCCTTTGTCCTTTTGCAGCGAGGGAGCCAGCCAGGCGGGATCAACGGCCGTCACATACTGCTCCTTTTGCCGCAAAACCCGCGTCCAGCCGCCGGGCGCTGCACCCAAATCCAGCGCCCGGCCGCGCGGCGGCAGGTCAATATTGAACACTTCCAGCGCTTCTAGCAGCTTAAACTCCGCCCGGCTGATTTGATCTTCTTCGCGGGCAAAGCGGCGCACGCCACCGGCCCAGTCAGACAAATTGTTGACCGCCAGCGAGAGGCCCAGATACGCTTCCGCGTCACTCAGAACTACGGACAAAATCTGGAACGGCTGGCGCACGTCCAGCGGCGCGCCAGAAGCGGCGGCCAATCGTTCCGAAAGAGGCTTGTTGATGTCGTACGGCCGTATCTTTCCATCGCCCAATACCCGCGTCTGCACGGAAAAAGGCCACTCTGGCTCCAGCAGATGGGTGAAGGTGGTGACGGCCGTTTCAATTAAACTATCTACGCCTTCCGCCAGCGGCAAAATTGTTTGCACCGGACAAATATGGCGCACAAAGATGGGCGGCTGCTGCCGCCACTGCTCGGCTACGGCAAAAAAATCGCTGCGCAGCTGCACAGACCAGACGCCGGGAGCCAGCTCGCTGTGGATACGGCCGTCTACCGCCGCAATTTCCGCCAGCGCCGCCTGGGCAAAGGCGGGATCGGCCGTGGCAATCAAATTGGGCGTCATAGTTCGTCTTCGCGTGGGCTTTCCGGGCCACGGCCGTCGGTGTGCATGGTAATGTCCACCAGGTGCTCCACCCGGCTGTGGTAGTAGAGCCGCCACGTTTCGCGCAGGGGATGCTCCACGTATTCAAAACGAGCGATACCCGTGTTTTTGCTCCACACCTCGCAGCGTCGCCAGGGGCCGATGTTGAACATGTGGTCAAAGGCCAGCTCGATCACGCCGCCGTGGCAAACGGCCACCACGGTTTCCTGCCGGTGTTTTTCCAGCATTTCTTCAATAAAAAGACCAATGCGCACGCGGAAGTGCATCATCGACTCGCCGTCGGGCCGGGCCGGGGTGATGGTGGTAAACGGCCGTTCGCTGCCCCAAAAAGAGCCGTACTCCGGCAGATCGTCGCTGGGCCAGGGGGTGTGGTCGAAGCGATTGTTGCCAATTTCGCGCAGCCGGTCGTCGCTGATGATGGGAATATCGTAGGCGGCGGCAATGGGTGCGGCCGTTTCCTGGGCCCGCTTCATCGTGCTGGCGTACAGCGCGTCAATATTTTCAATTTCTGTCGGCAGCCAGCGCCCCAGCGCCTCTGCCTGGGCCTGCCCCAACTCGGTCAGCCCTTCATCGGTGTTTCCGCCTGTCCAGTCGCGCAGGTTAACGTGGCTCTGACCGTGACGGATCATGTAGAGATGCATAGTAATAAAATCCTTCTGGTAAAATTTGTAGGTAAATTATGCCACAGGTTGCCGGTTTGATGTAGCATTGGCGGAATATGAAATTACCCTGGCAGTGAACAAAACAAGAGGTAACGATGAAAACAGAGATACAAAAAATCCTCATTGTGGGCGGCGGCATTGCTGGCTTAACAATGGCTGTGGCCCTACAGCAGCGTGGCTTTCAGGCGCTGCTTTATGAAGAGGCTGCGGAGATTAAGCCGGTGGGCAAAGGCATTTGGGTGCCTACCAACGCCATGCTCGTGCTGGACCGGCTGTCTTTAGGCGGCTCGGTGGCCAGCAAAGGGGTGCCGCTGGAGCAGATTGAACTGTATGACAGGCAGGATGGCCTGCTTCAGGCAATTGACCTCAGGCAGGTGCAGCAGCGATACGGCCGTACCACAACCTCCATTCTGCGGGCCGAACTACAGGCCACGCTCGCCGCTGCGGTCGAGCCAGGCACGCAGCACCTGGGCAAGCGTTGCGCCAGCGTTGTGCAAGGCAATGAGGGAGTGGTCATTAATTTCACAGACGGGACGGCCGCTGCTGGTGACCTGGTCATTGGTGCCGATGGTATTCGTTCCGTGGTGCGCGAGGCGGTTACGCCAAATGTTCCTTTGCGCTATTCGGGCCAAACCTGCTACCTCGGCGTGGCCGATTTTGCCCTGGTGCCGGAACTGCTCCACACTGTGCGAGAAATTTGGGGTGGCCGGGCTCGCTTTGGCTTTTCGGCGGTGGCAAAAGACAAAGTGTATTGGTTTGCGCCAGTAACGGCCGTGCCCCATAGTCCGCTCCCTTCATCATTGAAATCAGCCCTGCACGATCTTTATGCTGACTTCCCATCTCCAATTCCCCAAATAATTGACCACACGCCAGAAGCAGAGATCATTCGGGTAGATCTGAATGATTTTGCCCCCATCGACTACTGGTACAGCGGGCGCGTGGTGCTCATTGGCGATGCGGCGCACGCCATGACCCCGAACCTGGGGCAGGGCGGGGCGCAGGCAATCGAAGACGGCTATGCCCTGGCCCAGGCGTTGACCAGTAGTGACTCACTGGAGACGGCCTTGCGCAGCTTTGTGCAAATCCGCCGGGCAAAAGTCAGGCGCATTTCATCCACGGCGTGGCGACTTGGTCAGCTGGCGCATCTGACGTCACCATGGGGGCGGCGTTTGCGCAACCGGGCAATGCAATGGGCGCCCCAACGCCTGAAGCAGCAGCAGGTAGAATCGCTCTACGCGCTCAATTTTTGAGCCGCTACCAGACAAAGGAAATAGCTATGCGTGCCATGCCACTGTTAGAGACGGAACGAATGCGGATACGGCCGTTTACCCCGGAAGATGTATCCGCCGCCCACGCCAATGCAGCGTCAATTGGCTGGGTAAACGAAGAGCAAACAGAAGCCGAACAGCTAGCGGCCATGCGCGACTACATTCACTGGTGCAGCCTCAATCACCAGCAGCTGGCTAAGCTTTACCAGCCGCCCTACGGCGACCGCGCCGTTGTGCTAAAAGCGACGGACGAGCTCATTGGCAGCTGCGGCCTGGTGCCCTACATCGATCCTTTTGGCGTGTTTCCCTACTTTGGCGGCAAGGCCAGAGCCTTTGCCCAGGCAGAAATGGGGCTGCTGTGGACGGTGGCTGCAGGCCATCAGGGGCAGGGCTACGCCACAGAAATTGCCCGCGCCTTGATTCACTATGCGCTGGCCGACCTCAACCTGCACCACGTCATTGCCACCACCAATTATGATAACCTTGCCTCGCAAAAGGTGATGGCTAAAGCAGGCATGCGGCTGGAGCGGAATCCTTTTGCCGAGCCGCCCTGGCTGCAGGTGCTGGGCATTGCTGACCAGCATTAACTCACGCTCCTAGCCGGTAAAAAAGTCGCACGACACTGCCCAGCCCGGAACATATCCCAACCAGACCGGGACATTGTCCCAATAAACGTCCCGCTTTATTTAGGCGCTAGCCTCATGACAGTTTCATGCTGCCCGGTGTACGCTATAGCCACTGTGGCTTGTGTAACCAGGAGGCGGTAACTATGAAACGAGTTTTGAAATGGATAGGCATTGGGCTGGGTACGCTGGTGGGCTTGTTGATTTTGGCGATAGTCGTGCTGGCGCTGCTGGGAAATCGCAAACTGAACCAGGAATATACGATAGAGCCGGAATCGGTGGCGGTGGCAGATGATGCAGCCGCGCTGGAACGCGGTCAATATCTGGTTTCCGTAAGCTGCGCAGGCTGCCACGGCCAGGAATTAGGGGGCACTGCCTTCTTTGAAGAGCCGGCGCTGGGGAGCATTCCCGCACCCAACCTCACCAGCGGGCAGGGTGGGGCAGCGGCCACTTATAGCGACGCTGACTTTGTGCGGGCAATCCGTCATGGTTTGGCTCCCGACGGCAAGCCGCTCATGATCATGCCCGCCACGGCGCTTTGGCATTACAGTGATGCTGATCTAAGTGCCATCATTGCCTACGTACAAAGCGTGCCGCCGGTAGACAACGATCCGGGCGACAAAGAGCTGGGTTTGCTGGGGCGGGTACTGGTGGGGGCTGGGCTGCTGGATGTGCTCGCGGCGGAGCATATCGACCACGCAGCCGTGCCGCCTGCTGCCCCGCCGCACGGGGCCAACGCCACCTATGGTGAATACCTGGTCAACGTCAGCGACTGCCGGGCCTGCCACGGCGCGGCACTAACCGGTGGACAGCCACCCGAACCGGGTGCGCCACCTGGGCCAAGCCTGACCAACGACGGCAAACTGGCGGACTGGTCGGCCGAGGCGTTCATCACCACCATGCGCAGCGGCACCACGCCAGACGGCCGTTCCCTAAATGCAGCCTACATGCCCTGGCCGGATTACGGCCGTATGACCGACGATGATCTGACCGCAATCTTCCTTTATCTGGAATCGTTGCCGTCAGCCGTTGCTGAGGAGTAAATCAATCAAATGAAGAACTGGCTATTTTCCCTTCACGGTGCAGTGATGGTGTCCACACTCACGCTGCTTTCCCACCTGTGGCGCGGCTTTCTAGACGCCATGTTTGTTCTGCCCGTCGACTTTGGCGATAGGGTTACGATGGAATGGGCAGCTATCATCTTTACCATGCTTTTTGCCGGATGGGGCTGGGCCATCTTTGCGGCCTGGCGCGGCAGCTACCGTGGTTTGGTCGCCGCCTTTGTCATAAATGCCGTATTGCTGCTGGCCGTGCCCATTGGCTGGATATTCTTTTACTGCCCTGCTGCGTGCCGGGCCGATGCCGGGGTGTTTAATCTGGCTAATTCACTGAATCTCGCGCTTGGGTTGGTGACGGCCGTTGCCTTTATGCCGCTTCTGCTGCAAAAAACGGAATCCAATCTGGAAGGACGGCCCACATGAAAACGCTTCTTGCGGTGGATAACCAATCCATCACCCGGGCCTGCTCCAATGGTAATGGAAGCTGGTCCGTAGAAACCGTGCTGGCGGCGCAGCAAGCGTGCTGCCTGGCGGCCGATCCGCAGAACGCGATGGTGATCTACGCTGGAACCAACGGCAATGGCCTGTTTCGTTCCAGCGACGGCGGGCAAACCTGGTCTCCGTGGGGTTTGGTGGGGCAGATTGTGAAAGCCGTGGCCGTTAGCCCGCACGACCCGGCGCTAATCTACGCGGGCACCAAACCGGCGCTGATGTTTATCTCGCACGATGGCGGGCAAACCTGGGCCGAGCTGACCGCGTTTCGGCGCGTTCGCGGGCGCTGGCTGTGGTTTTCCCCGGCGGAGCCGCCCGATTGGCGCGCCTATGTCCAGGCGATTGCCATTTCGCCCACGGAGCCGGATGTGGTGCTGGCCGGAATGGAGTTTGGCGCGGTGGTGCGCAGCCAGGACGGCGGCCGGAGCTGGTCTAACCACCTGAGCGGCACGCTGCGCGACTGCCACGACATGAAGTTCCACGCCCGCAGTGGCGACTGGGTTTACGAAGCGGGCGGCGGCGGTGCGGCCGTTGGGCGAGGAAACGGCCGTTCCTGGCGCAAAGCGAACGCGGGACTGGCTAAGCGGTACGGGGTTTCATGTGCCGCCGACCCCGAAAAGCCGGAAATCTGGTACACGGCCGTTGGCCCCAGCCCGCGCAAAT